>AP021858.1:0-312146 GCA_017347465.1 Candidatus Nitrosymbiomonas proteolyticus
ATGGGGTGGTCATGTCCTGACCCAGTGTGTATAATCGTCTCTCACCCCGCGCCATTACCGACCCGAAAGGGTCCGACTCCTCAAGGGACTTGGGATTCTGATGGACCAGTATTCGTTCGACGACACCGACTCGCAAATCCGCCTGCGAGGGGCCTGGGAACAGGTCTTGCTCAGGCTTGCTTCGGAGATCTCTCCGGCATGGATGGAGAGGTTCATCAAACCGCTGGCGCCCAAAGACTTCACGGACGGCGTGGCCACCCTCGTCGCGCCGGGCAAGTTTGTTCGAGAGTGGATTCGGGAGAGGTACGCCGACAAGCTCCAAGAAATGCTCTCGGACGAGTTCGGCGAGCCTGTGGGATTGCGGTTGATCGCCGCCCCGCAAGAAAAGCCTTCGGTTCCCACTCAGCCGACCGTCGCCAGGCCGCCCATCGAGTCGACGGCCCTCAATCTTGTCGAAAGGTACTCCTTTGAGTCCTTCATCATCGGCCCCAGCAACCGGCTAGCCTACGCCGGAGCGAAGGCCGTGGCCGATCAACCGGGAAACAAGTACAACCCGCTGTTCATCTACGGGCCGTCGGGAGTCGGCAAGACTCACCTGCTCCACTCCATCGCGAGGGAGATTCTCAACCGAGAGCCGGGACTGCCGATCGTGTACGTCTCCGCCCAGCAGTTCGCCGAGCAGTTCGTCAACGCTCTGCAAACGAAGGGGATCGACCAGTTCCGGAGGTCGCAGCGCACCGGCGGGATTTGGCTGGTCGACGACATTCAGTTCATCGCAGGCAAGGACCGGACGCAGGAGGAGTTGTTCCACACGTTCAACCACCTTCATACGCTCGGGAAACAGATCGTGCTTTGCTCCGATCGGCCGCCGCGCGACCTCGTGTTGATGGATGAGCGGCTCAGGTCGAGGTTCGAGGCTGGGCTCGTCGCCGACATTCAGCCGCCGGACACCGAAACCCGATGCGCCATCCTCCTCAGCAAGGCCAAGCAGGAAGGCATCGAGATCTCGAACGACCTCGCCATGTACCTCGCCGAGAACGTCCCCGGCAACGTCCGCATCCTCGAAGGCGCCCTTACAAAGATCGCCGCGCAGGCCAGCGTCGAAGGCCACGAGATCGACACCGAGACCGCGGAGCGAGTGATCGAGCAGTACTACCGAAATCAAACCCGTTTGCGCCCGTCGTTCGGACAAATTGTCGGCGCGGTAAGCGGCCACTATCGCATCAGCGTGGAGGACATCTGCGGGCAGTCTCGCAAGGCGCCCATCGTCCACGCGCGGCACGTCGCCGTGTACCTGGTGCGCGAGCTCACGGGCGACAGTTGGAAGCAGATCGGATCGCTCTTTGGCGACCGTGACCACACCTCGATGATGCACGGGCACCGCAAGGTTTCCGAGCTGATCGCCGAGGACCGCGAAGTGCGTTCGACGGTCAAGGTTCTCATGCGGAACCTGTTTCCGGACGGCTAGCCATGAAGCTCGCGACTTCCACGTGGGACGAGGTCGAGGCGTTCGACCGCGAAGCCGTGGTGGTGATTCCGACAGGGTCCCTCGAACAGCACGGGCGCCATTTGCCGCTGTTTACCGACTCGCTCTTAGTCACCGCTGTCGCAGAAGCGGCCGAAGTCGCGCTACCCGGCGAGATTCTGCTGACTCCCACGCTGTGGCTGGGCGCTTCGGGGCATCACCTCGCGTTTCCGGGGTCCCTCAGCAACTCGTTCGAAGCCTACATGGGCGCAATCGAGTCGGTGATCGCCTCGCTCTCGCGCCACGAGTTTCGCAAGTTCTATGTTCTCAACGGCCATGGGGGGAATACGGACGCCAACAGCATGATTCTTCGGAAGGTCAAGGAGCGCAGCAGGAACCTCACGGTGGGCCACAGCGGGTACTTCGCCTTCATCGGAGAGGTCGCCGCTCAGGTGTTAAAGGGGCCGCTCAAGGAGATTCGGCACTCTTGCGAAGCTGAGGTCAGCCTGATGATGCACCTGCATCCCGACCTCGTTCGCAGCGAGCGCATCCGCGACGATGGGCTCTCGCCGACGCCCCCGCTCAAGGGCGTCATCCACTTTTTCGACGAGATGACCGAACAGGGATCGTTGGGATACGCCACCTACGCCGAGCCAGCGACGGGGAAGGCTCTCTTTGAAGCGGCGGTCGCAGGGGTCGTTCAAGAACTCCACACCCTTTATGAGGGCTACGTCTTGGAGGGAATCGAAGCCCTCACTCCAAAAAACGGATAGAATCCTCACGTGAAATCCATGCGAATTCAGTCTATGACGGGCGTCCTGGTGGCCGTGGCGGCCTCCGCTTCGGCCTGGGCTTCCGGCGATGAGGATGCCTCTGCCAAGGTCGTCCTCGTCCCGGACCTTAAGATCGGTGCGATTCCGGCGGGCGACGGGCTGTTCCGAAATTGGGCTCTCGAAGTCGGCGTCTACGTTCCGACTAGCGGCGAGATGCGCGACGCGTTCGAGGACGGTCTGATTCGGCTGGGCTTGAGACCGTACCGGATGCGCGAGCCGTCCAAGTGGCGGCCAACGACCGACATCACGATCGTCAGCGCGAGCCGGAAGGGCAACCGAATGTTCCTGCTGCCTGTGGCGCTCGGCCTTACGAGGTCGTTCGGCGACGCGGACGGAAGAAACCTCGCGTTCGTTTCGTTTGGCGCTGGACCGGCGTTCTACGACTACGCGATCACCCGGCCTTCGAACTTGATGCGGTACTCCACCCAGAAGGTCGGAGCGAGCGGCTACGTCGAAGCTGGGGTTCAATTTCAGAACCGACTCACCTTGACCGGCCGCTACCAGTGGTTCAGCGAAAGCCACGGCTTTGACTTCAGCGGCGTCTCGGCGTCGGTCGCGTTCGTCGTGGCCCGCTGGTAGGGTTGTGTTAGCGAAATCGCATGGCGAAGGGCACGCTCGCATCGACCACGGAACCGGCGGAGCGTTGCGTATTGGTCTTCATCAACGACGACGAGTCCGAAGACGAGGTCGTGGAGGCCGAACTCGAGGGCCTTTGCGAGGCTTCAGGGGCTGAAGTCGTTGGGAGTCTCAGGCAAAGGCTGAACCGCCCCGTCGCATCGACCTTCATTGGGAAGGGCAAGGTCGAAGAACTCACGGTTCTCGCCAAGGAAACAGGCGCAGACGTCGCGATCGTCGACGGCGAACTGAACGCCGTCCAAACCCGAAACCTCTCCGAGGCGCTCGAGTGCAGGGTCGTCGATCGAACCCAGCTCATCCTCGACATCTTTGCCCGGAGGGCGCACACGAGAGAGGGCCTATTGCAGGTCGAACTTGCTCAACTGACCTATCTCCTGCCGAAACTCATGACCCTGTACACGAAGTTCGAACGGCAGAAGGGAGGGATCGGTCTGCGCGGTCCTGGCGAACAAAAGCTCGAATCAGACCGAAGGCTGGTCCGAGAACGGATTTCAAAGCTGAAGTCAGAGCTTGAGGACGTCCGGCGGGTGCGCGAGCAACAGCGGGTGGGCAGGCGGAAGTTCCCGTTTCCGTTCGCTTCCCTCGTCGGCTACACGAGCGCGGGAAAATCCACTCTTATGAACCGGCTTGCGGGAACGGAACTGCTAGCTGACGCAATGCCCTTCGCCACTCTCGATCCAACGACTCGAAAGATCGACTTGCCCGAAGGGTACAGCTTGTTCTTGACCGATACGGTAGGGTTCATTCGAAACCTCCCCACTCACTTGATCGCGGCTTTCCGCGCGACGCTCGAAGAGGTCGCTTTTGCTGATCTCGTGATCCATGTCGTGGACGTCTCGCACCCCGGATGGGAAATGCAGGCGGACACCGTCGTTGAGACCCTGGAGGAACTCGGCGCTGCGGACAAGCCGATCCTCACCGTATTCAACAAGATCGACCAACTTCCCGACCGGTCGGCACTTCGCGCATTGATCGCGGAATGGCCAAACTCCGTCGCGATCAGCGCGCTGCGGGGCGAGGGAATGGCGGATTTCCTCGACCATGTTCTCTCGAACGTTCGCGCCTTGCTCAAGCCGATTTCGGTTCTGATCCCCTACTCTGAGGCTCATTTCGTGCAGGAGTGCTACGACTTCGGGCGGGTTCACCAAGTGGACTACGCCGAAGAAGGGATCAAGGTCATGGCTGAGGTCGTGTCGGACCTTGCCGAGCGGCTGAAGCGCTACGCGAGGTGAGGCCGGGCGCATTCGACCCGCGGCAAAACGTCTGGGCTCAACATGGCCAGGGCCGCAGGGGCGGGGGCGAACCCACTATCGCAAGTACTTAGAGACGCCCCAATCTTTGAGCAGGAATCTCGTAGCGTTCCTGTCGAAATTCTGTATAGAATCGATTCCTCCTTTTCGAATCGCCGTCATTGGGAGCGCTGAACGGCGCGGAATGGGACTATCGGAACGCCTTCAGTACTCTGGGCGAATCCCTTTCGGCCCTTAGGCGTCCAAGTTGAGGATCGACGAATGGCCGAAATGTGGCGAACTCGGTTTTCGGCAGCATGAATTAGGAGGGCATGAAAATGTGGATTTCCGCAATTGTTGGGCTATTGGGACTCGCGCAATTGCCGGGTCAAACGCCGCCCGAAGGGCCGCTTTCGTTTCGGGCGATCTCGTCGGGGAGCGCCCTGCCTGCAAGCGGGCACGGCGTCAGGGCAAGCGCACCCGTCCGAGCCGCGATGAATGGCGGCTCTGTCCTGATCTATCAGTTTGAAAACAAGAAGTGCCCTCCCGGAACGAAGCTGGCGGGCACGAAACACGTTAACATCTTGGTCCTTTACTTGGACGATTCGGAGGATTCCAACCAGCTAATTGTCGACCAGCGAAAATCAACTGCGCAGATCACGCTCCGCGGTTTGATGGACCGATGGGAGCCTGCGGCGGATTATTGTGAGAGCGGGGATTTTGTCAAGGCGGCTTCGGGGCGAGGGAGCGTGACCGCCTCCTTCCGGACGATGAGCCACCTGACGCCGCGCACCTTTACGATCGCGGGAGTCACAGGCTCTGTCACAGGTCCAGGAATCTCCGAGTCTCTCACGCTGATGCCGAACTCTCCGGTGGCGGGTTCCTCCGTAGCGCTTGAAGAATACGGCGAAATCCTTCAGGGCAATCCGGCTGCGGAGAAGATGAAGCCTCTGCTCGTCGCTACGATGGGCGGCACCAAGATCGTCGATCGGGCCCCCACAGTGATCGTCCAGATCACGACGAGCTCCTCGGCAGACACGCTCGGCCTCACGATCCACAAGCCCGACGTGCTGCGGGGAGGGCCCGTTTCTGAGACCGACGAGGAATCGATCGGCGCTCAGACCTTCGTCAACCTTGACAATGACGACCGGGACGACAAGTTCGACATCGAAGACACCAGCGTGCAAGGCGATGACGAACTGGTGAAGCTCGTTCTCAAGATCATCCCGAAGCGTTCGCCAGGGGGCGGCTTGGGCAATTGCCGACTGAACGTTATCGAAGACTCTACTTCCGTAAAGCTATGGACGACAGCGAACAAGGGCGCCCCCTTCGATGCCACCAAGGCGATACGAGTCCCCGAAGACTTCCAGCGCGACGGAAACGCGTTGAAGAAAGAAATCTGGGTGGAGGGCACCCAAGCACATTCGAAGCAACGCGCCACGCGATTCGAATTCATGTACTCTGAGATTCCAGACTTCAAGGATGCCGCTTGCCTGACGGTCATCGGCATCGAAAAGCTGGAGTGGAAGGGCGAAAAGAACAGTGAGAACGACGACGATGTGCTCACGGAAGATCCGAACTATGGAACGCCGAACGCCGCATTCGGCGGCATCGACACTACCGCTCTTCGGATTATTCCTCTGCTCGATGGACTAAAGGCGTATCGGGTCTTTCCGGGCGCGCGGTTCGTCGATGGCAAGCCCGAGCGTCAGCCTCGTAAGTTTGTTCGATTGGAGGCGACGCTCTCCGTCACACCGACCGAACCGATTCCAGTCCAATTCGAGTCGTTCGACGTCGATGACACTTGGTCGATGACCCAGTTATTGGATCCTGAGCGAGCAGCCGAAGACAATCGCGGCGCTGTCGCCGGCCCCAACCCGAAGGCAGGGAGGTTTATCGCGGAGAAGCCCGACGGCATCAAGGAGGCCGTTTTCTCGGCCAAGTCCGTATCGGTCGCGTTCGAAGTGACGATGCAACCAGGGGACAACTTCCGCGTCGTCGCCAACGGAGACCGCAAGTTCCTTCTCGATCTGCACAACAACGACAATGAACTCGGAACCGGCCCTGCGTCCCGATGGAATACGGACAAGCAACTCATCGTGAACCCTTACGTTCTGAAGGCAAATCCTAGGAGTCCCAAGGACGCGGAGGTTCTCCATCCGAACTCCTATGTCAGCCCCACGCTAACGGTCTGGCGGCGCATGTACGTCGAAGTCGACCGGATGGACGTCGTCGCGGACAATAACGTCGAAGGGCATATCGTGAAGCTGTTCCCCAACGATCCCGCGCCGGGATTCACGCGGGTGGTGCTCGACAAGAACATATCCTCGGAGATGGACGTCTGGCCCCTCGGAATGCAGGACAGCTTCGAAGGAGGCAAGCTGAAGATCGGGCGCGGGGAATTCCCTGTTACGAACAACACAGCTAACTACTGGAAGGCGGATGAGGTTACCGTCCGGGGCTCGGTCCCCTCGACCGCGGTCGGGATGATCTACGAGCTCCAAGACGACGACGTAAGGCATGGATTCGAAGAAGGGGACCCGCTTCCCCCCCTCGACACCCGAACCGTGGCCGACCGGTATCTGCCGGCCTACATCGTGCCGGATTTCACGACGCTGGAGGCCACGAATCTGACCAAGGTCGCGCCGTTCAAGGCGCACGTTTTCGGAGTCTCTGCGAAGCACCTTCGCCCGCTGTTCCGATTCGACCATATCGCCCACGAGGCTAACCCAACAGCTTGGTGCGTGTATCTGCTCGCCGCCTTCGAATGTGTGGCGCTGCAGGATGGCGACCCGATGCAGGAGTTCAAAACGGGCGGTATTGTGGACGAAGTCGGCGCTGGGCAAGGCGCATTGATCTTCTTGGAGGGCCTGAACGAACTCTCTGGCGCGGACAACGGGGGGATTCGTAAGGCCACAACGCCCCTCGGCCAGGGCGAACAGGACAGCATCGCCCACGAACTCGCTCACTTGCTGGGAGCGGACCATCCTGATGGCGGGATTATGGACCAAGTTTCTGACCGATTCACCGAGGTTTCTCTGGCAAAAATGAGGAGCATCAAGAACCCATGAAGCCGTTGGTCCCGTTGTTTGTGTCGCTGTGCTGCGCGAGCGCGATCGCCCAGGAGTTCTCGGGCTTGGCGCTCGAAGCAAGGGCTGAGAAGGCTACGTATGCCATGAGCGAGCCCGTGACTCTAACGGTTCGGGCGTCCAACCCGACATCAGCAGCCGTGATGGCGCACGCCGACCTCTCGCCGTCTTACGGGCTCTTGGAGATTCAAATCGCTGCTTCAGGCGGCGACTTCCGCCGCTACTCAGGTTGGGGCTGGGGCGCCCTTGCGGCTCGTCCGAGCCCGGTCAAGATGGCGCCCGGCGACGCGATCGCTTCGGAAGTTGTGATCTTCCCCGCTCATCCTATGCGGGGTGGCGGCGACTCCCCGCCCGTCGCGACGGTGCTCGATCGACCCGGCAAATACCGTTTCCGTGTCTTCTGGGCCAACCTCGGGTTCGAGGAACGAATTCAGGCGGCTGATTTCGAAGTCGAGATTCAGGCGCCGAGCGCAGAGGACTCCGTGCTGGGGAAGGCGGTCTCGCTGGACCCTGAACTCGCGGCCTTTCTTGCAGTTGGGGGGAGCGACGCGACCGCCGTAAAGGCAGAGAAGCTCCTCCAAGACGCGGGGAACGCGGCCGGCGCAGGCCATCTTGCTCTCAGCTTGGGCCGCCATTACATCGAAGCGCGCGACACGAAGAAAGCGGAGCCTTTTCTGACGCGGGCCCTGAACGGGCCTGCTGGTTCGGCCCGGAAGCGCAAGGCGTTGCTGCTGCTCGTGCAGGCTGCGATGATGCAAAAGGACGAAGTTCGGGCTCTTAAGCTCCTTCGGGAGGCCGAACCGGACTTTGCAGGAAGTGTCGATGAGGCCGTGTATCGGGCCATGCTACGCGAGATCGGTGGGTAGGAAGGATATGGTGGGCCCAGGTAGATTCGAACTACCGACCTCACCCTTATCAGGGGTGCGCTCTAACCAACTGAGCTATGAGCCCGGGAGGAGTTGAAGATACCCAACCGGCACGCGCCCGCGTCAATTGGGGGACCGATGGACCGGGAACATCGTTTCGTGACGAACGGCCCTCGCCGAACGTCTGAAGTACGGCACCGGTAGACATAGCGGGTTCACTCTCGCTAAAATGAGACGGGCTCCTACGGGATGCCCGCTGCTAAGGAGTATTGGATCGATGCGATTGACGCGGATTCTGGTCATCACGGCCGCCTTTGCTGGGCTCGCGGTCTTTTCTCAGGCCCAGTTCACGGGCCCAACCCCTCTGGCTTGGCGCTGGGCAAACCCCACGACAGTGCCTTCATACGGGGCGCCTGTCGTCCGAGGCGACGACGTGTTTCTCGCGGTCGGCAACCGAATGTTCTGCGTCGATCGCCGCAACGGGAACACCAAGTGGAAATACCCGCAGGTCGAGGCGATCCCTGCGTATTTCCGGTCGGGCGCCGTACTCGCGGGCGACACCCTCGTGGCCGCAGCGGACAACCAGTTGCTGTACGCTGTCGATGCCGCCACAGGTGCGCCCAAGTGGCAGTATTCCGCCGCTTCGCCGATCTTCGGCCAGCCTGTCGTCGTCGCGGACGCGATCGTCTTCAAGCTGAGCGACAACACCCTCGTAGCGGTGAAATCCGAGACCGGCGAGCTGATTTGGTCCGCTCCCTACCGGGTGTTCAACGGACTCAACGGCGGGCTTTGCGGGTTTGAAACGGGCGTCATCTACATGACCCAGAATTCCGAGATCGTCCACCTCAACGTTCCGACAGGACGCGAGCTTTGGCGCAAGCGCTTCACCGTCGTTTACGGCGACTCCACTCCCATACTCTATAGCGACACGCTTTACGTGAACAACGGCACTTGGGTCGCCGCGCTCAACGCGATCACCGGGACCGTTCGCTGGCAACAGAACGTGGGCGAAATGCTCGCGTTTAGCCCCGCGGTGTCCGTCGAGGGCGTGTTCGTCGTCACTCGAGAAGGTAAGGCTTATGTTTTTGACACTCTCACGGGACGCCCGAAACTGCGAACCCCGGTCGTTCTGGGCTCAACGCCCACGGTGCAGCCTTCGGCCGTAGGCAAGATGTACCTCGCGCCGCTTTCCAGTGGGGCGATGGTGGTCGTCAACCCGACCGACGGAGCGATCGTCTGGTCGTATCTGATTCGGCCGCTCGTCGAGGGCATGAAGGCGAGCGCTTCGTCGACGACCTCGGGAGGCCGGGGCGGAGCTGAGGCCGGAGGAGCAGGTGGAGGCGCTGGTGGCGGCCGCGGCGGCCTCAGTGGAGGCGCGGGCGGACTGGCCGGTGGAGGGGCCGGAGGAGGCACCCAAACTGAGGAGCGAATCATCGCCGTGCCCGCATCAGGACAAACGGTGCTCGTCGGAAAGACTCTTCTCGTTCCTGCCAGCGACGGTAGCTTGCTCGCTTTTGATCCCGAATTGGGCGTCGATCTAACGGGCCCCGACGTGAGAATGGTTTGGCCCACGCCTGGCGATCAAGTCGGAGGCACTCCGCCCCTCGAACTCATCTTCCGTATCGACGATTTGGCCTCGGGAGTCAACAGCTCGACCCTCAAGATCACGGTCAACGATAAGGAGATGGAGTTCGACTACGGCCGCGATGGCTTTGCGATCGTTCGAATTTCGCGGTTTACGAAGAACACGCCCCTGCAAGACGGCCGCAAGTCGATCAAAGTTACGGTCACCGACTGGTTGGGCAACACCACCGTTGCCGAGTATTCGCTCACGATCGACAACACGTTGCCCGTTCCGGTGCGTCCGGGTACCGAGTCCACCACAACGGGCGGTACGCGACCCGGCGGTGGCGGCGGACGGGGTGGGGGCGGTACCCGCTGATCGGGACGCCTTCACGGGTGCGAACCGATGAGCGAGATCGCGCTCTGGCAACTGTTGGCGAGCGCTAACGTCCCGCCCTGGAAGGCCGAGCAAATCGTTCAGGCCGTTCGCGTTCCGCGTATCGTAGCCGAGCCGTCGGGTGTGCAGTCCTACGAGCACGTGCGCCAGGCTCTGCTCAGGCAGCCTTCACTTTTCGACACAGAACGAGAGAGAATCGTCAAGGCGAACCTCGAACCCGTGGCCAAAGCGGTGTTCGGCGGCGTTCGAATGACCTCTCGCAAGACCCTTCCCCGACGAATCCGCGCTGTGGACGACTTCCCAGCGGCGCTGTTTACCCGGGGCGACCCTTCGGTGCTCGAACGCCCCACCGTTGCGATCGCGGGCACTCGGGCGGCCTCGCCCTATGGCAAAGCGGCGGCGATCAAGTTCGCGGAAGAGCTTGCGAATCGAGGCGTGACGATCCTCACCGGAGGAGCGCTTGGAATCGAAGCCGCGGCGCACTCTGGGGCATTCGCGGCGGGCGGACCCTCGGTGGCCCTGCCCGCGGCGGGTGTGGACAAGGCGTACCCGGCGTCCCACAACACTCTGTTCGAACGCATCACCGATAACGGCTGCCTCATGAGCCCGTTTCCCCTCGGAACCGTTATGCACGCCCACCTGTTTTCGTTTCGCAATCGCGTGATCGCCGCGCTCGCGGACGCCGTCTTGATGATCGAGGCACCCGAAGGCAGCGGGTCGCTTTCCACCGCCAACGCCGCAGCCGAACTCGGCCGTCAGGTCTTCGTAGTGCCCAGCAACATCACCTCGCTCTCGTTTCGGGGGTCGCACGCGCTGATTCGGATGGGCGCGACCCTCGTCGATCATCCCGACCAGGTGCTTCTCGACCTCGGGCTCCCGACTTCCCCACCCAAGCCGACGCCTGAATCCCTGACCGAGTCCCAGCAGAAGATTCTCGAAGCGATCGGAACGAACCTGGCTTCCACCGACCAGATCACCGAGGCCACGGGCTTGGAACCCTCCACGGTCATGGCGGAGCTCACCGTACTCGAATTCTCCGGCAAGGTCATTCGCTCGCAAGAGGGGTATTCGGTTTGCCCGTGACGCGTTTCCTGACTTTGGGGAGCGCAGGGTTCGGGGTTTATGAACCTGAAGAAGGCCTCCCTCCGGGTTCGTGGAAACGGGTCGAAGCCCCTGCGGACGCCGTCCTTTGCCCGGGTTTCGTCGACATCCACATTCACGGCGCGCTCGGAATCGACACGATGACGGCTTCGCCCGAGGAGTTCGTGAGTCTCTGCGACTGGCTCGCCGAACAAGGGTACGAGCGTTGGCTCCCGACGACCGTTTGTTGCAAGGCCGACGCCGCGCTTTCAGTGGCAGAGCGCTTGCCCGAGCACCCGATGATAGCGGGGTTCCACCTCGAAGGCCCCTTTCTCAGCCCCAAGTTCCCGGGCGCGCAGCCCGAATCCGAAATCGCCCCACCGCCCGCTTTCGACGATCCTGCTTGGTGCCCCGTTTTCCGGCACCCCAAGCTGAAGATCGTGACCCTCGCTCCTGAGCGGGAGGGCGCATTGCCCCTCATTTCCGCGCTCGCAAAGCGGGGCGTCGCCGTCAGCATGGGTCACACCGACGCTACATTCGACGAAGCCTCCAGAGGGTTCTCCGCGGGACTCAGGAGCGCGACTCACACGTTCAACGCCATGCGCGGCCTTCATCACCGCGAGCCCGGCGCGCTTGGATTCGCGCTTTTTGAGGAAGGGCTCTGCGCGGAGTTGATCTACGACCGCAAGCATGTCAGCCCTGAGGCGGCCTCGATTCTCCTGAAGTGCAAGCGGCCGGACAAGGTCATCGCAGTGAGCGACAGCTCGCCCGCGACGGGATTGCAGGAGGGTTCAGCGCTCACGCTTTGGGGCAACCGAGCCGAAGTGATCGACGGGAGAGTAAGGCTCGTCGGAACAAACACGCTCGCCGGCAGCACGAGCACGCTGCTCGATGCGTTTCGCAACCTTGGGGCGGACTTCGGCCTTGAGGTTGCGATCTCCCTCACGTCGATGAATCCGCGAAGACTTCTGGGGATCGAAGGCCCGCCCGGCGTGCTCCTCACCTTCGGGCTCGACCTGTCTCTCAAGGAGATCGCACATCCCACGTACCGCTGAACCGTTCATTGCGATCGTAAGGGCGGCTTCCAGCCCTCGGACTGCTCGGAACGTTCCTCGTCTTGTTCGAAGGATTCCGGGTAGAGTCTGCTCCTAAGGCAAACCGATGTCGACTTTGGGCCGTATCAAGCACATTCTGTTTGGACGACCGATCCATTCCAAGCTGGCGCACCATGAGCGGCTCGCCGTGCTACTTGCCCTTCCCGTGTTCGCATCGGACGCGCTTTCCTCAACGGCCTACGCAGGCGAAGAAATCCTTCTGGTTTTGAGGACGGGAGGATCCTCGTCGCTGTCGCTTCTCACTCCGATTGCCGTCGCACTGGTCCTCTTGCTCTGGACGGTCGTGTTTTCGTATTACCAAACGATTCACGCCTACCCTCAGGGAGGAGGTTCGTACCGGGTTTCCTCCGAAAACCTCGGGCCATTTTGGGGTCTGATGGCGGGCGGTGCGTTGCTCATCGGCTACGTGCTCACGGTCGCCGTCTCGGTCGCCGCGGGAGCAGCCGCGATCATCGCCATGCTGCCTATGTTGCAGCCCTATGCGGTCTTGATCGCTTCCGCCTCCGTCGCGCTCATCGCCACGATCAACCTACGAGGTGCGCGGGAGAGCGGGCTTGTGTTTGCGGTCCCGACGTACTCCTTCGTCTTGCTGCTCCTCGTGCTGACGGGGACGGGGGCGGTGCTCGCCGCTTCCGGCCACACCGAACCCCTCGACAACTCTCGGCTCGGATCCGGCGCGGAGGGCCTCGTGGGCCTCGCGTATCTCTTCTTTATCGTCAAGGCGTTCGTTGCGGGGTGCACAGCTCTCACCGGAACCGAAGCGATCGCGGACGGAGTGCTCGCCTTCAAAGCGCCCGAGGCCAAGAACGCCGCGCACACGCTCGTGCTCATGGCGGCCCTTCTTTCGATTCTCTTCGTCGGGACGAGTTGGTGTCTCCAGTACTTCCACATTCTGCCGATGGACTTTAGCGAACCGGGATACCGCCCCGTGATGGCACAACTCGCGGCGGCTCTCTTCGGCGACAACAGCGTCTTCTTCTACCTCACCCAAGCAGCCACGGCGCTGATTCTGTTCTTGGCCGCAAATACGGGTTTTGCCGATTTTCCCCGCCTTTCGATGTTCATGGCCCGCGATGGCTATCTGCCGCGCCAACTCACCTCCCTGGGCGACCGCCTTGTATATCAAAACGGCATCCTCACGCTCGCGGTGCTCTCCGTCGGGCTGCTCGCTCTCAAGAACGCGAACACTCACGGCCTGATTCCCCTCTACGCGATCGGCGTCTTCCTCTCCTTTACTCTGAGTCAGTCGGGGATGGTGGGCTGGTGGCTGAAGTCGAAGCGCCGGTCGTGGAAAAAGTGGGTGAGCTTCGGTGGGGCATTGGTTACGGCTACAGTGACCGTGATGCTGCTCGTCGGCAGGTGGTCCGAAGGGTCGTGGATTACGCTGGTGGCGCTCGCGGTGTGCCTTGCGTTCTTCTTGCGCATCAAGAGGCATTACGACTGGCTGGCGAAGAAGCTGAACGTCGAAGAGCGCGACCGGATTCCCAAATCGAAGACCATCGTGCTCTTGCTCGTTCCTCGGCTCCACAAAGGGATCCTCGAAGCGATTTCTTACGCGCAGGCGCTCACCAAGGACTGCCGGGCGGTTCATGTCACCTTGGACGAGCGGAGCGCGAAGCGAATCCGAGACGACTGGATTCGCGTTGGAACGCAGATTCCCCTCGTGATTCTTGAATCGCCCTTCCGATCCCTCGTCGAACCGATCATCGAGTACGTCGATCAGGCGATCGCCGAAAACCCAGGTAACACTGTCACGGTGATCGTCCCCCAGGCCATTCCCAAATATGCGTGGCAAGGGCTCCTGCATAGCAACATTGCGACGGTTCTCAAGAAGAGATTGGCCTCGCGGAAGAACGTGGTAATAACGAACGTGAGGTACTTCTTGGAATGATCGTTGAATCGTACGAGGACGTGATCCGCCTTTCGGGCAAGCTGCTGGACAATTTTTGGGAGACCATCCATACGGCGATCTCCCTGACCCTGAAGCGGCACCCCACGGGGGTTATCATCGACTGCTCGGGCATTACGGAGTGCAATCACGCCGGCGCGGAGACGTTCGTCAACGCTATGGAATACATTGACTCCCACGACGCGCGGATCATCTGCGTAGGGATGCCGGCTCAGGTACTGGAAGTGTTCAAGTCGACGCCTGAAGTGCGTTCGCAACTGCCGATGGCGGATTCGATCGAGCAGGCCCGGCGATCTCTCGACCTTCTCGCCGCAGGGGGGCCGCAGAAGCGGAAACTGCTGTACCAGCCCCAAAGTAGGGTCGTCTTGCTCCTAACGGGCGATGAAAGGGACAAGGAGGGATGCGCGCAAGCGCAAAGAGTGGCGGACACCGAGCAGGCTGAGGTCATTCTCACCTACGTGATCTCGGTCCCGCGAGACTTGCCGCTTCAGGCGCCCATGGAACGCGACGAGCAGCGCGCCCTTGCGGCGGTCGAAGAATCCACGAAGTTCTTTGAGACCAAGGGCATCCCCTCGAAGCCAGTAGTCTCCAGGGCGCGTGACATTGCCTCAGGCCTCGACGAGGTCTTGCAGGAACAGAGCGCCAAGAGGCTGGTCGTGCCTCTCTCGGCCAACCCCGACAGGCTCGAAGTCCAGTTGGAACTCGTCCGTTCGATCCTGACGAAGATCAAGGCGAACGTCGTGTTTTCGACCCCCGCGCACTGAGTTTAGCGCGAATTGGCGGCGCTGGCCTTTTCGAGCCGGTCCCAAACCGCCTCCCACGAGGGCTCCTCTGGGGGGCGCTCGACAAAGATTTCAGGAGGTCGCTCAGCGTCCAGTTTGTGAAGAGCGTCGTACATCGCAGCGCCGTAAGCGGCCGGATCGAGGGGCATCTTGATCTGCTTCGACGTCGACGGCTGGTCGAACGTAAGCCCGGTCTGGTCGGGTTCGAGCACGTCGACGAGAACCACCTTCGCTTGGGGGGCATAGTGCCGGGGATATTGGCCGGGCGAGCGCCGAATCCCATCCGGGGGGACCGAGCCGGGCACAACCTTCAGCGCAGCTTGAATGCTGGCGCGAGACACGCCACCGGGTCGCAGGATTCGAGGGGGGAACGCCGTTACGTCGATGACGGTCGATTCAAGCCCGATCGAACACGGGCCGCCGTCGATCACCAAATCAACGGCTTCGGCTAACTCAGGATCGAGGTGCTCCACCCGCGTTGCCGACAGGCGAGTAAACGGGTTAGCGCTTGGGGCTGCCACGGGCACTCCGGCGTACTGAATCACATCGAGAGCGACCGGGTGGTTGGGCATCCGCAACGCCACGGTATCCAGCCCGGCGCAGGTGACGTCGGGGATGGAAGGCTTGCGCTTCACCACGAGCGTCAGCGGTCCGGGCCACTCTCGCTCGGCGAGCAGTTCGGCTTCGCGGGGCCATTCCATAGCGAGCTCTTTCGCCTGCTGGACCGAGCCAACGTGGACGATCAAGGGGTTCTCGAGCGGACGCCGTTTGACTTGATACAGTCGGCAGATCGCGGCTTCATTCAGTGCGTTGGCGGCAAGCCCATAGACGGTCTCAGTCGGCAAAATCACCAGTCCGCCCTCCCGAATGATGCGCCCGGCTTCCTTGAGACTTTCGCTGGTTGCTTGTAACACCCTCATCGCAATGCCCTTAGCATAGCCTCTTGAGGTATCTGCTTGCCCAACCAGTACTCAAGCGACCGGGCGCCTTGGGCCGCCAGCATGGGCTTTCCGTCCACTGCGACGAACCCTTTCGACCTGGCGAGAGCTACGAACGGGGTCGCTTCCTCACCATAACTGAGGTCGTAGAAAAGCGCGCCCGATTCCGCTCGATTCCAATCTAAGTCGGGGACTTCACCAAAGAGGGAGGCCGAAGTCGCGTTGATAACCAGGCAGCACTCGCCAGGATCGGGACGATCGAGAGCCTTGGCCCCGCAATCCAGACGCTCAACCAACTCCTCAGCGCGACTCGGAGTGCGGTTGAACACGCCCACTTGCCACCCAGCGTCGCAAAGGGCGGCCACAACGGCCCTCGCGGCTCCTCCCGCGCCCAATACCAGAGCCCGACCGACTCGCTCACACAGCCCATCGAGCGTGTCCATGAAACCGGGCGCGTCGGTGTTCGCGCCTTCCTTTGTGCGGAGATCGACCGTGTTGGCGGCCTCCACCCGACGGGCGAAATCGGAGAGCGTCTCGCACCACTCCATGGCGTCTTTTTTGTGGGGAACGGTTACGTTTACGCCCCAATACCCTCGCGCCCGAAGGAAGTCCAGCGTTTCTTTGGCCGAGCCTCCCGGGACGTGAATCGCGACGTACGAGTAGGGGTAGCCCAGTTCAGCCAGCGCACGGGAGTACATTTGAGGACCCAGCGAGTGCTTCACGGGGTCGCCGATGACCGCGAACTCCGCTTGCGGGGCTTCTCGCCAGTCAAAGACGCTCAGTCCGGGTCCTCCTGCCGAAAAGCCCAGAACTTCTGGCCCGAGAAGTTCCAAAAGGCGACCACCGCGGTCGCTACCAACGTCGCGACCGCCCAACTCCTGTTTGGATGCCCGGCGATGACGTTGTTGAGAAGGGTCGAGATGAGCAAGTTGAGGCCCATCCCCGATACGGTCACCCAAATGAAGCGGTGAAACTGCTTGAGAGCCCGGTCGCGCCCTTTGATCCGGAAGGTCCAGCGGCGGTTCCAGAAGAAGCTGTTGAGAATCGCGAGCCCGGCTGTAAAGAACTTGAGCACGGGGAAGGCCGCGTCGGAAGGCTTCGCGGCAAAGGCGAATAGCGACGGGTTCCAGTCCAGAAGCGCCCTGCCCAGCGCCGTGCCCATCGGTGCGTTTCCGACGGGGACCTTGAACATGAACAGGTAATGCAGCCCTGCGTCGATCAGAAACGAAGTTCCTCCGACCATCGAGAACTTGAGGAACTGCCGCACGATCGGCAAGCGATGGAGCTGAGTCCGATCCTTAGGAGTCGATTCGGAAAGTGGCGCGGATTCTTGCATGGGCTCGGCGATCGTTCGATAGAGGAATCGCTTAAGAATCCGCTCTCCGATTCGACTGATCTTTGTACCCACAAAATCGCGAGGAGTCAAAGGCTCGAGCCAAATCGAGTCGATTCCCGCGCGGTTCGCGCCCCAAACGTCGGTGAATATCTGATCGCCTACCATCACCGCAGCGGCCGCCTCGACTCGGAACTCCTCGAGCGCGCGAAAGTAGAGCGCGGGGTTAGGCTTGAACTTCCCGTAGAAGTACTTCACCTGGAGTTCTCCCGCAATGCGCTCAAGTCGTTTCGGGTGGCGGGTGTTGCTGATCAAACACACCTCGAGGCCCGCCGCACGAGCCTTGCGAACCCACCTCGCGGTCTCCTCCGGAATCTCGTTTCGCCCCCAAGGCAGCACCGTATTATCGACGTCGAGCATCACGAGGCGCTTCCCGCTTTCAAAGAGTTCCAAAGGCGAGAGGTCGCCGAGCCTTCGAACCGCCCGGTGCGGGCTGAACTTCCGCAGAGCGTACGGGAGTTGGCCGCGGTCAAACTCTCCCTCCCGAAACCTGCTCAAGGGCCGCCCTCCTCCGCCGCAAGGGCCCGCTTTCGCTTGGCGATGTTGGCAAGATGCTCGGCGTAGGTGGCGCTGAACAGGTGGCTTCCGTCGGGCAGGGCCACATAGTAAAGGTAGTCGTGCTGTGAGGGATTGAGCGCCGCGTCGACGCTCTTTGCAGTTGGCGAGCAGATCGGCCCAGGAGGCAACCCGCCGTAGCGATAGGTGTTATAGGGCGAGTCGGTGTCCTGAATCTCCTTGCGGGAGAGGTTTTTCCATTCGTCGAGCGCATAGAGCACGGTGGCGTCGATCTGAAGCCTCATCCCGATCCGAAGCCGGTTTTCGATCACGCCCGCCACGAGAGGTCGTTCGTCATCTCGGGCCACTTCGAGTTCGATGAGCGACGCGACGATCAGCGCCCGATGCAGGTCGTCGGGTAGGGGCTTCTTGCGAATGACCCTGTCTTCGAACGCCCTGAGCTGGCGCAAAACCACCCCTTCTGCGCCGAGGAGCGGAGGCAGGTCGTACGTGTCCGGGTAAAGGTATCCCTCGAGCGTGCCACCTTCCGGCAGCCGAAACCCGACCTTGTCCTGGTACCGGATGGGTTCCCGAATCGCGGCGGCGTACTCCTCCGCGGTGCAAACGCCCTGCTGTTCGAGAAGGCGGCCCGTTCGGCTGGCCCAGTTCGTCTCCGGGATTCGCACCATGCGCCTTACGGGGACCGTCAGCGCCTTGTAAAGCTCTTTGGGAGACATCCCGGGGCGGATTTCGTAGGTTCCCTCGCCGATCGTTCGGGGCGCATTCACGGCTTGGCCATATCGAAACCAAACGTTGGCATTCCGGACGACGCCACGACTCGATAGCTCGTACATGGCCTCACGAAGCCCTTTCGGCGTTTCGACACGAAAATAGAACTCGTCGCCCGCCGGCAAGGGCTGGAGTTGGCCCCGAAACCAGAGCCCCGCGAGCGCCAGGGCCGCGGCGACGAAAAGGCATGCTCCTCCCACGACTCGCCCCAGCCGAGCCCCCGAACCCCGCGCGGGTTTATTCCCCATGCGCATACCTCGAAAGAATCCTCAGTGCGGCGGCGGAATCGATCTTGAACCTTACTCGCGGCGCGGACAAGCTCATCTCCTTGAGAGCATCTTCCGACTCTTGGCTCGAAAACGATTCGTCGACCTCATGCACCGCCCAACCCAAGGCCCGCAAACCCTCGGCCAGCTTCCGGCAGAGGCGCTCCAATTTGCCGCTTCCCAACGGGTTGTGGGGGATTCCGACTACGATCGCTTCGACGCGCTCACTCGTGGCGACTTCGGCAATTCGCCGAGCGTCCTTGGCGAGGCTCCCGCTCGCAGCAATCACCGGCAGCAACGTGCCTCCGAACGGCTCTGTCTCAGCGACCGCGACGCCGATCCGAGCGCTTCCCCAATCGACCCCCAAAACTCTCAACTCGCAAACGCCTCGATGATTAGAGAATGGAGGAGACCGTTCGAACTGATCGCTTCCGAACCGGGCGGCCGCCCTCCTCGAAAATCGGTGCAGCGCCCGCCGGCTTCCTCGACGATCAAACGCATAGACGAGATGTCCCATGGGCGAACCACGGGGTCGATCATAGCCTCAATCCGACCCGTTACCACAAGGGCGTGGCCGTAGGCGTCCGTCCAGGTTCGCGTTGCCCGGCAGACTTGGGCGAGTTGGGCTAATCCCTGGGCTCTCCCTTGGGCATCCATCGAAGCATGGCTGCCGCAACTCAAGGTCGCCTCCTCCATCGACCGAACCTTCGACACCCGGCACGGCCTGCCGTTCCAAAATGCGCCCGCCCCCTTCTCGGCGTACACGACTTCGCCAAGGGCCGGCAAGTAGCAGACTGCGACCAGGGGCTCGCCCGACTCTTCGAAGCTGAGGAGCGTGGCGTAGAGTGGTACCCCGCAAACGAAGGACTTGGTGCCGTCGATCGGGTCGATCACCCAACCGGTTCCCCCTTCGAGCCGTCCGCCCTCTTCTTCCCCCAAGACGGCGTCGCGGGGATATTCTTGGGAGATGAGGTCGCGGATCTCGCGCTCCGCTTCCGTATCCGCCCGAGTGAGCGGCGAGCCATCCTGCTTGTATTCGATCGGCGCGCCGGTTTGGAAGTGCGCGAGCGTTCGGCGGCCGGCGCGATGGGCCGCATCGAGGGCGAACGCGAGCCTGGGCGTCATGGAAGCTGAGTGTACCGGGAGTCGAGCGCGCCGAGGCTCGCCAGGTCCCAGAAGCCTTCGGGGGCCGTCGGTATAATGCGGATTCCAAGCGCTTCCAAAGCGTGGGGGTATAGCTCAGCGGGAGAGCACCTGCTTTGCAAGCAGGGGGTCGCCGGTTCGAATCCGGCTACCTCCACCAATCCACAGGATTTTCATTTTCCGGCCTTGCCCCTGGCCTGCCCTGGCTTCACTTGCCCTGTCAGCCGGTACAGATCGTCGTAACTCCATGTCGCAACAGTTCCGTTGACGCTCCGGGTCATGCGGTTGCCGACGGCATCGTAGCTGTCGATCTGTGTCACGATCGGAACGTTCGAAGCGTTCAGTTCCCCTTGCGTCGTCAGTTGCGAACGCATATCATAATCATACAGCCTTTTGCTGCCGTTGCCAAGCATCATGGTGGGGAAAGCACCAGTTTCAGGCCCCACCCAAAGGGGCCGACCCGGCCTCCCAGCCCGCTGGAGAGCCTGACCGGTTCCCTGACAAACGGCACGAACCATCCGCCTGTCAGGGCCACCCGCCGCTGAGTCCCGCTCGCCGAAGGAGAACGATCCCAAGGACTGGGGGTGCCTGCGTTGAAAGACGGGACTGGGGCGAGAGCAGTCATTGATGACTAACTCGCTTACCCATCCAGTATCCATCCTTTGCCATCAATGGCCAACCAAAGCGAACCCATCTTCGAGATACGCGTCCATCCTCTAACTCCAACCACTCTTGGAATTCGATAAACCGAAGGCCGTCAGATCTCAACGAGCCAACATAAAACGGAACTTTCGCATATTTCAGGCCACCCTCACTAAATATAAACACCACGGATTCACGTTTGCCGGATACTTCGGGTTCGCAGTTCACATAACAAATCTGATAGCCGTCGATGATTGCCACCTGACCTCCTCCTGGACAACCCTCAAATGCTTGAGGCTTTCTAATTGCCATGAATTGGCCCCTTACCCTCTTAACAAAGAACGGTTCAAATAAATCCACGCCACCGTTGACAAGGGCAACAATGCGATCGCTTTGCACGCTAATTACATCAGCCACGTTACGGTCCCTACGGCTTACGTCGAACTTAATCAATGCACGCAACCCTCCCTTGGCCTCTCGCTGGGCCAAATACACGCTATCTGTTCCCAACTTGTCATCAAAAGTGCTCGCAACGCACAGGTTCGTAACGACGCGGCTTGTCGGCTCAAGTTCCTGCGACGGTAGTCGCATTGTTAATAAGCAAACGATTGTGCTAATCACAAATGATGATCCAGTTATCTACAGGTCGCCAATCCGGCTTGCCAGTTTTAGTCGTATTGCCACCTAGTATAGGCTTGGGCCCATCGCTAGTACTGCCCCATACCTGAGACGAGCCTGATCCATCGAGCCATACAAACCTGGAACCCTTGGGACAGTGTTTGCCAGCACACTTGGCGAAATCGGAAGCAGAACAGCCAGTTGTTACTATGATCCCAACTAACTTCCCATTCTTATCTACGCAGGCCCCGGTGCGGCCCGTCCGCCCACTTCCAGCCGAGGGAACATCCTCAATGGGCCGAATACTTCCGGTAATATAGCCGCCTCCGGTAACGATAGGTAATGGGTTGGGCTCGCCCCCAATTCCCTTGACGGGAGGACCATTGCATGGATCTAAAGGAGCGATGGGGTTAATGCCGTAGAAAAAGCTACCATTGACGCAAACACAGTTCCTTCCTTTTGCCCAAGTTTGAGCAAATCGCAGACAATCTGCTCCAGTCATGAGCCCGGTCTGCCCTGGTTTACCTTTGACCGGGGGGCCAACAACAATGCCAGTCTTGTCATCTTTATCAGGCAGAATGAGCAGTGTCCTGCCACATCCTTTGCAATCGATTGGCTGTGTCGTGAAGAGACCCGTTGGATCGACTTCCATTAGGGGACGACCGGCAGCGTAGGAAATGGGAAGTTCAATCGGCCAGATCGGATCGGTCTGCATCCACCTGCCCAGCTTCTTGTACAACTCTCTGGCTCTGACGTAATCTCGGTCTGCTGTGTCGTTGTAGTAGCCGTAGGCGGCGATGTAGACGAAGGGGATAGAAACTTGCTCGCTGGTAGGTAGCAGAGTTCCGTAGGGGGTCAACTGCACAAGGCCACCAAGCGAAGCTCCGGCAGAGATCTCTTTGACCAAGCTTCCAAGCGGGTCGGTGAGCAGGTCTTTGCTTCCGCAGGACACTATCTCCCCCTCCAGCGTGAGCACCACACGGTTCTGGGTGGGTTCGTTCAGGAGCAGGTAGTCGCTTCCGTCCCACACCATCGTCGTAACGTCGAGGGTCGGCGGGTCTTGGTTCTGGTTCGTCGTGGCCACAGAGCGGCGAAACCCGTCGCCGTCGAAGCTGTAGGTGGTCTTGTCTCCGGATGGATCGGTGACGACGGCGAGTTGGTCCTGCCCGTTGTAGGCATAGCCCGTGGTCTGGCTGCCCGTGATCTCGCTCTCCAGGGCTCCGTAGCCGGTCCAGGCATAGGTGGTGAGACTCGATCCTTCCACCATCGTGACGAGACGGTCGGCCGCGTTGAAGGTGAAGGTCCTCGGGAAGTTTCCGCCTTCCCACATCGTCTTGAGGTTCCCGACCCCATCCAGCGTGTAGGTGCAAACCTGCCCGGCTTTGGCCTGACCAGTCAAACGGTACAGATCGTCGTAGCTCCATGTGATGGGGTTGCCGTCGAGGTTTCTCGTGAGGCGGTTGCCGCTTCTTGATGTTAGTTTCGCAGTAGGGTCAAATGCCGATCTGAAGTAGCCGGTTCTCATCTATAGCCACCACTGCCAGATGAGTGCCTTATGCGCGAAGAAGTAGATGAGTAAGCCACAATTCATCGCACTCAACAATAGCAGAATTATACGATGTCGTGAAGCTCTCGCGATGAACGTGCGGAAAAGCAAGTAGCCGGTTACTAATGGCAGACCAAAGCTTATCGGAAACATTATGAAGCTAAGCAGGAAAGGGTCCGCCCACCGAATGAAGAGAGCAAGGATTGCCAGGAGTGGAGCTATGGACCCGCATCCCACGGCAAGAGCATCTGACATCCGATTCGGTGGCTCATTCAAACCACTGATCATCTCCACGGCGCCCCCAATCCAGGTGAAGGCCCACCAAAGGAGTTGCAGTACCCTAAGGAGATTTCGTGAATTGCTTGGCACTGACGCCAATCAAACGGCTGCTTTGTGCAGTGCTTGTTCCAGCAATACTTGATGTCGTTGCAGAACCTTCTGTTGCACGGAATCCAGTTGCTGGCTCCTCCGGTCACAGATGCTCCAACACAGATATCATGTTGCTTGCATGCTTCATCGGTACAGTTGTACGTTTTCGAGGAAGACCCGCATTTGCGGGCTACGCCACAGCATTCTCCATATCCCCAGGCTGGCAAGCCGCACCAACTATCGGTCCAGAACGGGCTTGGCGACCAGCGCTTCGGAATAGACTCTCGGGGCCACGGATTGATGCCCGGAGGGAGTGGAATCCCCTCGCCTGGAGGAAATAGTTTGTCAAAGTACTCTTTCACGCGATCCTGGGAAGCTAAGCCACTAGGATCGATTTCGATAACTGGCTTCTGACCCGCATACCCGAAGGTTCTCTCCTCCGGCCACAGAGGATCAGTCTGCATCCACCTGCCCAGCTTCTTGTACAACTCTCTGGCCCGCACGTAGTCACGGTCTATGCTGTCGTAGTAGTAGCCGTAGGCGGCGATGTAGACGAAGGGGGTGCTTGGTTTCCCTCTGGTTCCAATCAGGGTGCCGTAGGGATACATTTCGATGAGGCTACCCAAACTCGCGCCCGCAGAGATCTCCTTGACCAAACTTCCGAGGGGATCGGTGAGCAGGTCTTTGCTTCCGCAGGACACTATCTCCCCCTCCAACGTGAGCACCACACGGTTCTGGGTGGGCCCGTGGAGGAGCAGGTAGTCGCTTCCGTCCCACACCATCGTCGTGACGTCGAGGGTCGGCGGGTCTTCGTTCTGGTTCGTCGTGGCCGCGGATCTTCGCAATCCATCGCCGTCGAAAGAGTAGGTGGTCTTGTCGCCGGAGGGTTCGGTAACAACGGCGAGTTGGTCCTGCCCGTTGTAGGCGTAGCCCGTGGTCTGGTTTCCGGTGACCTCGCTCTCCAGGGCTCCGTAGCCGGTCCAGGTGTAGGTGGTGAGATCGGCGCCTTCCACCATCGTGACCAGCCGGTCGGCGGCGTTGAAGGTGAAGGTCCTCGGGAAGCTGCCGCCTTCCCACATCGTCTTTAGATTGCCCACCCCATCCAGCGTGTAGGTGCAGACTTGCCCTGCCTTTTGCTGGCCGGTCAGCCGGTACAGATCGTCGTAAGTCCAGGTGATAGGGTTGCCGTCGAGGTTTCTCGTGATCAACGCACCTCCCTGACTGCTTTCACATGGCAGATGTCTTTACTCTCTAAGGAGACGTAGATTTCTCCGCCAGATTGAATGTCAAGAACCGCTGCGAACGTTTCGCCATTTCGCGTGAAAGAGATTGTCTGTCGACCAGGACGCAGATTGAGGGAAGCGCTGCCTTTACCCTCCAACACACTTCGCTCCTCAATTGTGAATTCGCTTGGATACGTAATATGAACTAGCGCCACTGAAGCACCGCAGCCCACTATTACGTAAAGAAGGATAATAGAGGCAAGAATCAGCAACTTCATGAAGAGACTCATTGAATCGCCGGTAGCACGACCCTGCTGGGGTCCTTTTTGCAATCAGTCCGCGGTTTTCGCCAGTGCTTTGGGCCACCTATCTTGGGAACGATGATCTGAAATCCGCCCGCCATTGCATGGACTAGGCAACAACGCTCGCACGACTGTGCTGTGCTACAAGTAATCCCAATGCGGTTGTTGTACAGATCCATGCACTTGTGATCTGGTGGATTAGGTTTGTAGGGGTCCGGAACGGGTCGATAGCCAGGACAGTTCTTCCAAAATGAAGGCGCATCTTTCTCGTGCATATCCGTGCACTCTTTGGCCCACTCTTTTCCAGTGAGTCCGGCAGGTCCTCCGCATTCTTGACCTATGAGACACGCCCACATGCAATGCTGGAACGCATTACAGATGGTACCATCATCAGGTGCCCCAAAACCGTAGTCTCCGCAGAATCTCTTCGCGGCTTCGGTCGCTTTCTTAGCCTGATTTGCACAACATAAGTATCCTGCACCTATTTCACCTAGTACATTCCGGTCCTTTTGTAGGCCAGAGGGATCAACAAATCGAAATGGGTTTGCGCTGACAAAAGCAAGTGATGCTTCCGCTGGCCACAGTGGATCGGTTTGCATCCACCTACCCAGTTCCTTGTACAGCTCTCTCGCCCGCACGTAGTCTCGGTCGGCTGTGTCGTTGTAGTAGCCGTAGGCGGCGATGTAGACGAAGGGGGTGCTTGGTTTCCCTCTGGTTCCAACCAGGGTGCCGTAGGGATACATTTCGATGAGGCTACCCAAACTCGCGCCCGCAGAGATCTCCTTGACCAAACTTCCGAGGGGATCGGTGAGCAGGTCTTTGCTTCCGCAGGACACTATCTCCCCCTCCAACGTGAGCACCACACGGTTCTGGGTGGGCCCGTGGAGGAGCAGGTAGTCGCTTCCGTCCCACACCATCGTCGTGACGTCGAGGGTCGGCGGGTCTTCGTTCTGGTTCGTCGTGGCCGCGGATCTTCGCAATCCATCGCCGTCGAAAGAGTAGGTGGTCTTGTCGCCGGAGGGTTCGGTAACAACGGCGAGTTGGTCCTGCCCGTTGTAGGCGTAGCCCGTGGTCTGGTTTCCGGTGACCTCGCTCTCCAGGGCTCCGTAGCCGGTCCAGGTGTAGGTGGTGAGATCGGCGCCTTCCACCATCGTGACCAGCCGGTCGGCGGCGTTGAAGGTGAAGGTCCTCGGGAAGCTGCCGCCTTCCCACATCGTCCTCAGGTTCCCAACCCCATCCAGCGTGTAGGTGCAGACTTGCCCGGCTTTGGCTTGCCCGGTCAAGCGGTACAGATCGTCGTAGCTCCAGGTGACAGGGTTGCCGTCGAGGTTTCTCATAGTCACGGCCTTTCGCATCATGCGCCCTTGCCTTTACCCCCTATTCCGCCTCGTGAATATCCCAGGCACAAGGCACCAGCCACCGCTGAAGCCGGGGCCACGATAAGTTCTGTTGGCGCAAATCGTCCAAAGCCTCCAAGAAACCCTCCAACAAGTAGCAAGATGTAAGCGACCACACTCAAAATCCAGCTATATAGACCAAATGGAATCCGCGGTCGTGCGGTCGCTGAAGTTGCGGCAAAGACGTTCAACACTATTGCAAACAGAGCCAGTACGAATAACTGTTCTCCCGTGACGAACACTGTAGCAAGCCGAATCGTGATAGCCGATGCTGCCAATGAGTTTGCTAAGATAAGTAAGCCTCTCAATCTCACTAGCCTTTGTAGCCGCACCTACGGAACTTATCCCGAAGAACCTTCTTAAAAGCTTTTTCAAGGGGGCACACTACGTGGCAGCAGATCCTAATCTGGCACTCGACGCAGCACCAATCTGGCAATACTTGACCACCTCCAGGCGTAGGATTACCACCTGATCGATGGCAATCTGCATAGCAATCATCGGACGGACTGCATGGTCTGTGGATCTTGTTATAGCCGTTGCAGGAGGGCCACCCTGAGCAGTTAGATTCGTCAAGCGCGGGCTTGCAAACCGTTGAATACCATTGGCACACGCGCAGGTAGCACTTGTAGTTTGGATCCGAAGTTGCAACACCCAACAGCTTTGCTGGGGAGCTGCAGGTGCACCCCGGTGCCAATCCGTCCGGATCGACAGAGGAAATCGGGGTAGCATCACAGTACTGAACGGATGTCTGGTCCGGCCACAACGGATCGGTTTGCATCCACCTGCCCAGCTTCTTCATCAACTCCCTAGCCCGCACATAATCACGATCGGAAGAATCGTAATAGTAGCCAAGGCTGCCCACAAACAAGAACGGAAACGAGGGCTGGACTACAGAAAGAAGCATAGTGCCATAAGGCCAGTAGCTGAAGGGCACCCGTGGTTCTTGCCCGGAGCGGATATCCCCTATCACCGAGCCCAGCGAATCCGGCAGAAGGTCGAAACTGCCTGACGAGACGATCTCGCCCCCAAGAGTCAAAACGACTGTGTCGGAATTCGGTCCGTTCAGAAGCAGGTAGTCGCTTCCGTCCCACACCATCGTCGTGATGTCGAGCGTCGGCGGGTCCTGGTTTACATTCGTCGTCTGGATCGAGCGCCGCAAGCCATCGCCATCGAAGGCATACGTGGTGGGAAAACCATCGCCGGGCGGAGTGACGAGGGCGAGCTGGTCCTGGCCGTTGTAGCCGTAGTTGGTTGTGGCCGTGCCTGTAATCTCAGAGGAGAGAGCGCCATACCCGGTCCAGGTGTAGGTGGTCAGGTTCGAGCCCTCGATCATCGTGACGATCTTGTCAGCCGGGTCGTGGGTGAAGGTCTTGGGGAAGTTTCCGCCTTCCCACATCGTCTTCAGGTTCCCGACACCATCGAGCGTGTATGTCGCCACCTGTCCTGGCTTCACCTGCCCCGTGAGGCGATAAAGGTCATCATACGTCCAGGTCGCGACCGTCCCGTTCACGCTGCGGGTCATGCGGTTGCCGACGGCATCGTAACTGTCTATCAAGGTCACGATCGGCACGTTCGACGAGTTCAACTCCACTTGCGTCGTCAGTTGCGAACGCATATCATAATCATACAGCCTTTTGCTCCCGTTGCCAAGCATCATGGTGGTGCGGCGGGAGTCCGCGTCGTAGCTAAGCGTATACAGCGCGTTCCCCGGCTTCTGCGCGGTGGCGAGGCGGTTGAGGGAGTCGAACGTGAACGTGAAGAGCCCGGTGCCGACCAGGTTGAGTCCCGTGCGGTTGCCGTTGGGGTCATACCCATAGCTTTGCACGAATCCCGCCGCATCGGTCTGGCCGCTTTGACGGCCGAGCGTCGAAGATGCATATGGATTCCCCTCTCTCTCAATCTCACCATTCCCGTGGGCGCTCATCTTGGAGCCCTTAAATCGAAGCGCTGCATTGGCTTGAACAACAACCCTACTAGCTTCGACGTCGCATGACGAACCACGGGCCACGTTGCAAGGACGAGACCGACAAACAACAGATAGAGTGCGATGGAAGGCCCGAAAAATGCCACCTTGCTCCCAAGCGCGAGGATATCCATCTCTGCGGATGTACGAGATGCAATCCAAATGGTGTAGGAATTCAAATAAACAGCACGGCCAGCGCCGTCTTGTTCTTGAAACGTGTCAGCCTCGTGACCGATGTAGCCAACGTAGGGCGAGCCCACGTGCCGAAGTGAAGCCACTTCTATTCCTGCAGCACTTAAAGCAATTTCGCTCGATTCGGACACGTAGTACTCATGCTCGCTGCAAGTCACCACAATACAGCCAGACCCTCCGCTAGTAAACCTGTAATCACTAAGTGGTGAGCCAATGTATCGTCCTGCAAATCGCGTAGCGCCTGGACCAATTGGCCAGCAGATTATCACAACCGCCCCTAAACAAATGAGTGCCAATAGATACCGCGCCTTCATAGCCTATCTCTGCGGCAACACTCCTGTCGTCCGCTTGTGCATACAGCAATCGTAGCAGGACCCGTAGAATGTCTCCCTAACGCCTTGATTCAGACCAGGAATTCAGCGGCGCTTCCACAGTGTAAATCCCGACAGAAGGGGCTTTAGCATTTCGCCCACCTCCTTCTGGGCGACTTCTCTTCGGGCAATGCTACTCTCATGTTATCATTCAATTGAGATCTGCACGCGTGTGACTCGATGCGGACGCAAAGTAAAATAAGTTCTCACGCTCAGTTTCCAACCGTACAGTCTTACAACGTGCCCGTCGTCAATGTAATCGATGAAGCACCTCCCCCTGTAAACTGATCCGCCATATCCAGGGCCATCTTCGAACCACGTCTCACTGAAACGGGAGTGCCCCCAACGGACCACCGTATATGGCCCAGCCGTATGGCTTATCTTGGACTGCTGATACTCTTTTTGGATGAACGTCACAGGCGCGAACATGAGCAGCCCGACCAGGAAAATCGACAGTGTCGATAGAATAACTGCGAACTTCCATCGCCGCATGGGCCACCGACTCGCTCTAACAGACATAGTCTTTCATACGTATCTCGATGCTCTGGGCATTGCAGCCATCTTGATTTTCCTCATCCATGCCATCCGTTCCAGCGACGGGTGGTCACTCTTTTGGATTCCGGCTGACGGCATAGCGAGAAACCCGAGGCGGGTGCCTTCCGAGCTTGCTCGCGGGATTCCTCGTCCCATCGTGATTGCCTCGCCACCATCCCTCCCATTATAGGGCATCTCGCGGCAACCAGGGAAGAGAATCGGGCAGAGGTTTCGGCCGCTCTTCTCGGCAGCGGTCCCCGCGGAGGTCCGAGCGGTATGTTGCTCCTCGGTCTGGGTGGCCCGTTCTGGCCCGCAGACCAAACCGGGCGAGGGAAAGCACCAGTTTCAGGACCCGCCCAAAGGGGCCGACCCGGCCTCCCAGCCCGCTGGAGAGTCTGCCTGGTTCCCTGACAAACGGCACGAACCATCCGCCTGTCAGGGCCACCCGCCCGTTGTCCAGCATCATGGTGGGGAAAGCGCTCGTTTCACGACCCGCCCGAGCGGCCCGACCCGGCCTCCCAGCACGCCGGAGAGGCTGCCTGATTCCCTGACAAACGGCACGAACCATCCGCCTGTCAGGGCCACCCGCCCGTGCCCATGAGTATCTCCCTAATCCCAGACGAAAAGAGTCAAACTCGAGGCTGGTCAGTTTTTGGGGGACCAGGCAGCAGCGGCAACGAAGCTGCCGCAAGGTCACGAGTTCCTTGACGCACCATAAAGGGCGTCCGGCTCCCTCCACCCATCTCAAGTTCCGTTCAACTGACGTCTGGTAAACTCGCCCCTTGCCGAGGCGAGTATTTGCCTCGCTATCGACCACGCCATGCAAGTCACCCGCGAAGACCTCAACCCCTGCACGATTCAACTGACCATCTCTTGTGACCCCGAACAGGTGCAGAACGGTATAACCAGGACGTTCAAGGACCTGGCCAAGCGAATCCGAGTGCCCGGCTTTCGGCCGGGAACCGCTCCTCGCGCCGTTCTCGAAAAAATGGTGAGCCCGGAGGAGGTCAACGAGATGGCCCTCGACAACATCGTTCGAAGCGCGTTTCGCGCCGCGCTCAAAGAGCAGGAACTCCAGCCCTATAGCCAGCCCTCCGTCGAACTGAAGGAGATGAAGCCCGAGGAGGGAGTCTGCGAGTTCGTCGCGAAGGTCCCTCTCGAGCCTCAAGTTCAACTCGGCGAGTACAAGGACCTCCCGGTCGAAGTCCCCAAGCTCGAAGTCGAGGAGGACGAAGTCGAGGCCCAGATCGAAGAACTGCGAAAGCGCAGGTCCACCCGCGAAGTCGTGAAGAACCGCGGCGTTCTGGAGGGTGACGTCGCTGTGGTCAATGTGTCGATCGAGGGCGAAGCCGATGAAGGGCGCACGTTCATGGCCATCGCTGGAAAGACCTTTCCCGATCTCGATCAAGCGCTCTTAGGCATGAAGGCCGAGGAGATGAAGAGCGCGGAGCTGAGCTTCCCAGAAGGGTTTCAAGAGGCCGATTGGGCCGGCCAGAAACACAAAGTCAAGATCACCTTGCGCTCGCTGAGCGCGGTGAAGCTGCCCGAACTCGACGAGTCGTTCGCGCAGGAGTTTTCTACGGAGAGCGTCGAGGAGTTGCGAGAGAAGGTCCGCAATGTTCTGGTGGGCGCCAAGGTCGCGATGCGCGACGAGTATGTCGTGGAGCAGATCATGGACGCCCTACTCAAATCGAGCGAAATCCATGTCCCCGACACGATGTGGGAACAGGTCACGCGGCAACGGCTGCGGGAGATCGCAATGGAGCAACGCGAAGAAGGCAAGTCCCTCGAAGAATACGCCAAGGAGCAGGGGATGACGGCCGAAACGCTCGAAGAAGAACTCCGCCGCGAGGCCCAGACGTTCGTAAAACGGGCCGTCGCCATCCAACGTATCTTCAAAGACGAGCAGATGAAGCTGACTCAGCACGACCTTTCGACCGAATTGATCGCGATGGCGAGGGAATTGGAGATCGAGCCCGACGAGTTGCTGAAACAACTGAAAGCCTCGAACTCGATCGAAGACGTCCACCATCGCGCGATCAACCGAAAGGTCTCGGAGTTCCTCCGTGAAAGCGCAAAAATCGTCGAAGTCGGAGGATAATTCCGGCGTCGGGGTTCGGTTGAAGCTGCCTTGTGCCAATACTCTTGAGAACGGGTGAGTTATGGAAGGAATGGGTGTTCCGTTTGTCATCGAACAGACTTCTCGCGGTGAGCGCAGCTACGACATCTGGTCGAGGCTGCTCAAAGACCGCATCGTGTTTCTTGGGACGGCGATCGACGACTACGTCGCGAATCTGATCATCGCCCAACTCTTGTTCCTCGAAAAGGAAGACCCAGACAAGGACATCGACTTCTACATCCATAGCCCTGGCGGGTCGGTGAGCGCGGGACTAGCCATCTATGACGCTATGCAGATCATCAAGTGCGACGTGGCGACCACGTGCGTCGGGCAGGCCGCGTCGATGGGTGCGGTCCTACTTGCGGGCGGCGCCAAGGGCAAGCGACTCTGTCTCCAACACGCGCGAGTGATGATTCACCAGGTGAGCAGCGGGTTTCAGGGCACGGCGGCCGACATCAACGTCCAAGTCGCAGAAACGAATCGATATATGGATATGTTGCTGCAAATCATGGCCAATCACACCGGGCAGGACATCGAGAAGATTCGAAAGGACATCGATCGTGACTACTTCATGGGCGCAGATGAGGCGAAAAATTACGGCGTCGTAGATAAGGTCTTGAGTCGAGCCGAACGATAATTGGATTGAGGCAACTGAATGGCGAGGACGATCGAACGCAACAACACCTGCTGCCTTTGCGGCAAGACCAAGGAGCAGGTACGGAAACTCATTGTGGGCCTTCATGGGGCCGTTTGCTCGGAATGCGTCGAGCTCTGCAACGAGATCATTGACTCGGGACCGGCTGGGGAGCCCCGAGAAGTCGAAGTCAAGAAGAAATCAGCCCCGTTGCTGAACGAGGTCCCCAAGCCCAAGCAGATCGTCGAGATCCTCGATCAGTACGTGATCGGCCAGTCGGATGCCAAGCGCGCGCTTTCGGTGGCCGTCTACAACCATTACAAGCGAATCGGCGGAGCGCAAGACTCCGACGTCGAACTCCAGAAGAGCAACATCCTGCTCATCGGGCCTACGGGAACGGGGAAAACGCTTCTTGCGCAAACGCTCGCCAGGTTGCTCAACGTCCCGTTCGCTATCGCCGACGCGACCTCGTTGACGGAAGCCGGTTATGTGGGCGAAGACGTCGAGAACATCCTGCTTCGGCTCCTGCAAGTGGCCGAGACTATGGACCCCCACAATGCCCGCGCACTCGCAGAAAGGGGGATCATCTACGTCGATGAGATCGACAAGGTCGCCCGCAAGAGCGATAACCCCTCAATCACGCGCGATGTCAGCGGCGAGGGCGTGCAACAGGCCCTTCTGAAGATTCTCGAAGGCACGACCGCCAACGTCCCTCCGCAGGGTGGGCGCAAACACCCTCAGCAGGAGTACTTGCAGGTCAACACGGCCAACATCCTTTTCATCTGCGGCGGCGCTTTCGAAGGCATCGAAGACACGATTCGCCGGCGCATGAAGGAAAACGTCATGGGCTTCCGCGCCAACCCACAGGGCAAGGCCAAGAAGGAAGAAAAAGTGCTGCGGCACGTCCTCCCTGAAGACCTTTTGAAAGCTGGGTTGATCCCGGAGTTCATCGGTCGGCTGCCCGTGATTGCGACGCTCGACAACCTCGATGAAGACGCGTTCGTGAGAATCCTCACGGAACCGAAGAACGCGCTGGTGAAGCAGTACCAGAGGTTTTTTGAACTCGACGGCGTTACCCTGGAGTTCGAAGAGGGCGCGCTTCGGGAGATCGCGCAGGAGGCCATTCGACGGAAGACCGGGGCGAGGGCTCTTCGGGCGATCGTCGAGCAGATCATGCTGGACGTCATGTACGAGGCCCCCAGCAACGAGAAGATCAAGAGGGTTGTCGTTCCCAAGGGCGTTCTGTCCGAGGGCAAGGCGCCAGTCGTGTTCGACGACGGCGAAATCCGCCAGGCTTCCTAGGCCCCGTCCGAGGTCATCTCGTAGCCAGCTCCGCAGGCCCGATGGGCCGACAGGATGAAGCGCTGGGCGCAGCCTTAGAATTCGGAGCCCGGAACGCACAACGCCTTATGGGGGCGAAACGCTCCTCAAAGGCAGCGACACAGACAGCCCAGTTGGCAGGAACCGGGCGCGATCGCTCAGTTCCTGCCGATCTGATCTCCTATTCTTACCTTGGTAGGCAGTGGGGCGATCCGACTATTTCTTGCGGCGTCGAATCAGCGCGAGGCTCGCGACTCCCAACCCGGCAATCGTGGTCGGTTCAGGGACCACGGTAATGCTCTGGTTGTTGATCGCGATCGCGGCAAGATCCTCGCCGGCAGTCTCGGGCGCGTCCAATTCAAACGTCTTGATGGCGCGAAGTCTCTGGACGCAGCTCGACAACAAAAGGGTGTCGGACCAAACGGGGCTGCTGGAGCTGTCAAAGGTGACGGCGACGGATGCGAGCGGCGCACCGATGATCGTGCCGAACTCATCGATCTCGTAGACCACCTCGGTGAACTCGATCGTGCCGGATCCGAGGATCGCTTGCGCGAGCGTCACGGTCGCTTCGACGGCGCACATAAGCGCTCCCGCGTCGGCATCGTACTGGATCGTCAGCGTGCCGGTACGGATTCCCGGGGCATCGCCCACGCCCGCGTTCGGCGTATAGAACGTGATCGAATTCGCATCGAAGCCGAAGGTCGCGCCATCGGACAGGGGCGCCGAGGCGAAGATGACGTTGGAGAAGGTGACAGAATAGCCAAGGGCAGCCGCGGCCAACAGGCCCACGCCCACGCCCGTTCGAATGGGAGTCTTGTTCATATTTGTTTTCCTTTCTGATCAAGAAGACAGCCAGCAAACTCGCTGACTGATTCATCGCCTAAGCGACGCGAGTATTGTACGACAATTCTCGTGAAATGCAGCAAAAAATGCTGGCAAGGCGCAACAGACTCGTATAATTGCTGGGCGCATCGGGTAGGGGACAAAGCAAAACGACCCCGATTTGCGGGGCCGTTCTTGAAAGCTCTATCCGGGCGGCGTCCATATCTCCCGGGACCTTTCGGACCAAGTACTTCCGGCGCTGAGGGGCTTAACTGCCGTGTTCGGGATGGGAACGGGTGTTTCCCCCTCGCCATGGCCACCCGAATAGAAATCGTGAAACCGAAATCTAAATCGAGCTGACGTTGCATAGCGGACAGCGGAGTCATCCATCGAACCATTGGAGGAGCTTTCGATAAGCCCTCGGCCAATTAGTACCGCTTAGCTGAACATGTCGCCATGCTTACACCTGCGGCCTATCAACCCGGTGGTCTACCGGGGGCCTTACCCTAAGTGGGAAATCTAATCTTGGGGTGTGCTTGGCGCTTAGATGCTTTCAGCGCTTATCACTTCCCGACGTGGCTACCCTGCGTCTGCGCCTGGCGGCACAACAGGTACACCAGAGGTCAGTTCGCTCCGGTCCTCTCGTACTAAGAGCGACTCCCCTCAAATTTCCTACGCGCACAGTGGATAGGGACCGAACTGGCTCACGCCGTTCTGAACCCAGCTCGCGTGCCACTTTAATCCGTGAACTCCGGAACCCTTGGGACCTTGTACAGCCCCAGGATGTGACGAGCCGACATCGAGGTGCCAAACCATGCCGTCGCTATGAGCGCTCGGGCAAGATCAGCCTGTTATCCCCGGGGTAGCTTTTATCCGATGAACCCTGGCGTGCCCACGCACCACCAGAGGGTCACTTACTCCGACTTTCGTCCCTGCTCGACTTGTAGGTCTCGCAGTCAATCCCCCTCTATACGTATACGCTCGACGGCTGATTTCCAACCAGCCTGAGGGGAACTTTGAGCGCCTCCGTTACAATTTGGGAGGCGACCGCCCCAGTCAAACTACCCGCCTAAGACGGTCTCCATACCCGATCAGGGTACAGGTTAGCGAACCAGATGCAGAAGGGTGGTGTTCCATTGGCGCCGAAGCTCCCACCTACACTCTACATCTACACCCAATTCGCAATCTTAAGGTGTAGTAAAGCTCCACGGGGTCTTTCCGTCCTACTGCGCGGAACCCGCATCTTCACGGGTGCTACATTTTCACCGAGCTTCTCGTTGAGACAGTGCCCAAGTCGTTACGCCTTTCATGCGGGTCGGTATTTAGCCGACAAGGAATTTCGCTACCTTAGGACCGTTAGAGTTACGGCCGCCATTCACCCGGGCTTCGATTCAGTGCTTTGGGTTACCCCTAACACCTCCTGTTAACCTACGGGCATTGGGCAGGCGTCAGCCCCTATACTTCGGTTTTCACCTTAGCAGAGACCTGTGTTTTTGGTAAACAGTCGCCTGGGCTGCTTCGCTGCGGCTCCGAAATTCGGAGCGCCCCTTATCGCGAACTTACGGGGCTCGTTTGCCTAGTTCCTTAACGAGAGTTCTCTCGAACGCCTTAGTCTCCTCGACTCACCTACCTGTGTCGGTTTGCAGTACGGTCAGATATTTATAGATAGGAGCTTTTCTCGGCCCCCCTCAGTCCCAGTTCAGTCCCTCCGAAGAGTTTCCTTCCCCCCAGTCAGCCTTTCCGTCCTGCTTACACAGGACCCAGCCTTCTGGTAGCCCACAACAACCAACGGTGTGGGATGGAACCTTGAGAAGCGTCCTTCCTAACCTTACATACCTGGGTCGGGAATATCAACCCGATCTCCATCGGCTACGCCTTCTGGCCTCGCCTTAGGTGCCGCCTAACCTCCGTCTGACGAACATGGCCGGAGAAACCTTAGGTTTTCGGCGCAGAGGATTCTCACCTCTGTAATCGCTACTCATGCCTGCATTCTCACTCGAACGCGCTCCACCGCTGCTTACGCTACGGCTTCGCTGCGCGCCCGACGCTCCCCTACCGATCCCGGATTGCTCCGGAATCCCCAAGCTTCGGGGGTGTGCTTAAGCCCCCTTACATTTTCCGCGCGAAGTCACATTCGGCCAGTAAGCTGTTACGCACTTTTTAAAGGGTGGCTGCTTCCAAGCCAACCTCCTGGCTGTTTACGCGACCTCACATCGTTTCACACTTAGCACACGCTTAGGGCCCTTAGCTGTGGGTCTGGACTGTTATCCTCTCGACTACGAAGCTTATCCCTCGCAGTCTCACTGCTACGTTAATCGTTTGGTATTCGGAGTTTGGTTGGGTTCGGTAAGCTGGTAGGCCCCCTAGCCCATTCAGTGCTCTACCCCCAAACGACATCACGTAACGCTGCACCCAAATGCATTTCGGGGAGAACCAGCTATTTCTGCGTTCGATTGGCATTTCACCGGACTAACCACAACTCATCCAGTAACTTTTCAACGTTAATTGGTTCGGCCCTCCATGGTGTGTTACCACCACTTCAGCCTGGCCATGGCTAGATCACGCAGTTTCGGGTCTGCTGATACCGACTTGACGCCCTATTCGGACTCGGTTTCCCTCCGGCTGCGGATCTGAAATCCTTAACCTTGCCGGTACCAACAACTCGCAGGCTCATTCTGCAAAAGGTACGCCATTACACGTGGCCGGATCGCTCCGGTCATAGTGCTCTGACTGTTTATGGGTGTCGCGGTTTCAGGGTCTATTTCACTCCCCTCCCGGGGTGCTTTTCACCTTTCCCTCACGGTACTGGTTGCACTATCGGTGACAAGTCGTATTTAGCCTTACCCGGTGGTCCGGGCAGATTCACGCCGAATTCCTCGTGTTCGGCGCTACTCGGGTACCCCCTGAATTCGAATCGAGAGTTTGAATACGGGGCTCTCACCCTCTACGGCGGAGTTTTCCAACTCGCTTTTCCTAACTCGATTCCAACTCGTTTCTAAACCCCCAAATCCATAGGCCCTGCGTCTCCGCAAGAACGATGGCTTTAGGGGCTTAGTGGTGGCCCCACGACCCCAAGAGGCGTACCCCTTGGTTTAGGCTGTTCCGCGTTCGCTCGCCGCTACTTACGGAATCTCTTCGATTTCTTTTCCACGGGTTAATTAGATGTTTCAGTTCACCCGGTTCCCTCCTCACACCCTATGTGTTCAGGTGTGGGTCGCCAGGCATTACCCTGACGGGGTTTCCCCATTCGGAAATCTCCGGATCAAAGCTCTCGTGCAGCTCCCCGGAGCGTTTCGCCGCTTGCGCGTCCTTCATCGGCAACTTGTCCCTAGGCATTCACCACGCACCCTCAGTAGCTTTTCGAAAGCCACTCTCCAATGTGCTCGATGCATGCTTCCGCTATCGCTATGCAACTGTCAAAGTGCTCTTCATCGGCCACCGATACGGGCGGGCCCGTACAGTCGGCGGCAATTGGAAATGATACCTCCGTCAAGGCGGGCTGTCAAGGGTCCCGCGAGATTTCCTCAAGGAGTTTCCGATTTCCCTCGGAAGACCTCTCGCCCGAAGACACATCACCCCTAACATAGCATCGGGCCAGAGGCGTCTCCGCCCCCAGCCCGATTGCTCCCTTGACCCCCGAAAGGGTCGAAGGATGACTTACTTGCGGCGTCGGCGAGCGAGCGCCACCAGCGCGAGACCGAGACCGGCCATCGTCGTGGGCTCAGGCACAACCGAACCTTCGATGCGATAGGCGGCCATCGAGTTGGTTGGGAATGAGGTTCCCTGTTGAAACCCACCGCCGGGGTTGGCCTGCATCGCATCGGTACCGCCAGGGAAGGCCCCGGCGTAGTTCGAGCCGCGGATGCCGACCTGGCCGTTAGGCGTGAAGTCCATTCGACCCATCACGCTGACGAAGTAAGTGCCTGCCGTGGGGACAACGATGTTCACGGGCAACGTCACGAGGGCGGAAGCCGTCTCACCCGTGTAGCCAGTGTTCACAATGGCTGAACCCACACCAACAGTCGCGCTGCCGACGTCACCCGTCAAGCTCGAGGCCGCTGCAGCGACGCTGCTGAATATCTCGACGCGATAGAACAGGATGTTGGTGAACGACGTGAAGCCGTTCCATCCGCCCATGAACGCGTCCACGCTCGTAATCGTGGTCTGCGCCGTAGTGTTGAAATTATCGAGGACGCCGATATCGTAGGCATCGAGCGAGGTCTCGAAATCCTGTGAGGCGGCCGTGCCCGTCGCAGAAACGTCCGCCGGGTTCGCACCGATTTGGTCCATGATCACGACCGCCGAAGCGAACGAACTGACGGTAGCTGCAAGACAAAGAACTGCAATTCTCTTCATTTTGGATTGTCTCCTCCCGAATTCAATTTCGAGCGTGGATCTTATCGGTTTGACAGAGGTCCTCCGGCAAGACGACGAGGTTCCACGCCCAAGACATTGTGCAACCAATCTCCTGAATTTCGGTCCGTTAATATTCTTTCTGTGACAAAACCTAGCATTTGAACTAGGTGATCTTCGGAGGGACCCGTTCGATGCCGCGATCGGGCCTTCAGGCATCGACAGAAACTGGGAAAGACCCGATCGTGCAGGGACGCGCCGCCGCATTCCAGAATCTGGAGATATGGAACGGGAACCGCAAGACTCCGCACTCAGCCGGCGATCGCTGCTCGCTTCGATGGTGAGCCTGCCCGTCGCAGGCCTCTTCCGGTCAGAAAGGTTCGGTCAGATCCCAACGAGCCCCTACGCACCCTTTCGGATGGGGATTCATTCGTACTCGCTGCGCGGGTTCGACCTGAACCGGGCGATCGAGACGACCCGTCGGCTGGGACTTAGGCACTGGGAGGCGTTTTCCGCGCATGTTCCGCTCTCCAACGATCCGATCTTCCGAAGCGCGGTCCGCACGGACTTACGCATCGCTGGTATCCACCTGGCCGTGTGTGGAGTCCAAGCCTTCGATGGCGATGCGGCCAAATCGCGTCGTATATTCGAGTCCGCAAAGCTCCTCGGGCTGGAGACTCTATCGGCCGATCCCACACCGGAGGCCCTACCCGCTCTCAACGATCTGACGCAAGAATTTGGCATCAACATCGCCATTCACAACCACGGACCCGGCGCAAGATATGGCAAGGCCGCCGACATCGAGCGCGCCGTTTCACGCCACAACGTCCGCATGGGAGTTTGCATCGACACCGGCCACGCGCTCAGGTCGGCCGAAGACCCAGTGCGCTGGGTTGAGATCTTTGGCGAAAGGGTCCACGACATCCACCTCAAGGACGTCAAGGACCGTACCAACTGGACGATCTTGGGTCAGGGCGACCTCAGGCTCGGCGACTTCTTTCGAGCGCTCGCCGCACAAAAGTATGCGGGAATTGTGGCGCTCGAATATGAGGAGAAACCGGACGACCCAACGGCCGACATCGAGGCCTGCCTCCAAGCAGTCCGGATGACGCTCTCCCGCGTCCGGTAGGCGCGCGATAAGAAAACCTCCGAAAAGTACTCACTCTTTCGTATACTATTCGTGGCGAAGCCCGCCCGAGGGCTCGTCATAGGGGAGGGAGTTCATGAATCGAAACAGGGCTTTCACGCTCATTGAGTTGCTTGTGGTGATCGCCATCATCGCGATCCTCGCTGCAATTCTGTTTCCCGTGTTTGCTGCGGCGAAGGAGTCGGCGAAGCAGACCACTTGCCTCTCCAACATGAAGCAGATCGGCCTGGCGATGTCGATGTACGCGATCGATTCGGACGACGTGTACCCTGCGTGGGCAGCCATCGCTCCGCCGATCAACGGGGGCAACAGTTCGTACGTTCCGCCCGACATGCAACTGATGCCGTATGCCCGCAACGACGGGATATGGAAGTGCCCGAGCGACCACGCGACCCGAGTTTCGACGAGTGCCGTGCCTTGGTGGGACGGGAACTACCGACTCAAGGCGATTCCGCGTTCGTATTCTTACACTGGCCCCATCCACACCGTGCAAGCGAACGGCTGGGACAACAACACGGGCGCTTTCAAGTGGGTCGGCCCTGGGTTCTGGACGATGGCAGGCCGCTCCGGAACCGAGTTCGATGAGGTTGCCGATACGATCGCATGGGTGGAACAATGGTCGGTTTCCGTGGCCGACCAATATGTGGGCGGCATTTGGGGCTCCGGCTTCATCGACTGCGATACCGCCAAGCTCGCGGGTCGGAAGGTCCCGCCCAGCGGACCCGGAGATGGCGGCCCCCCAGGGTGCGCCTCGGCCTATACCGGCAGGCCCACCCCAGGCCACAGGAATCAAGGCAACTACATCTTTGTCGATGGGCACGCGGGAATCCGGTCCTGGAGCGCCGTCCGCAAGAACGACTTTCGTTCGTTCAAGGTGCAGAAGCCCTCGCAGACCTACATCCCCTAGACGGGCGGTTAGGGGAAACGAAACGTCTGCATCACGGAGTCCGCGAGTCGCTCCATCGCCCCGAGACGACTCATGGGGCACGAGAATGTGACCGTGAAGCTACGATTGCCGTTGCTCAGCATGTAGGCGAGCGACGCGATCGATTTGCCCTGCCCTATGGAGATTTGCGTGAACATCTTGGCCGCCTTGCCTGCCGGCAAATCAGTGAGTTCACCCTGAGGCGAAGTACCGGGCAGCGCGAGAGGGGTCATCTCCTGCAAGTACGCCTGCTGGAGTTCGGAAGCGGCCAGTTCCTTGGGTTGATCCAAGACGACGACGTTCAGATTCTCAGCGAAGCCCTCGAACGTTTCCCCAAAAGCGACCAGCTTGATCGAGCCTGACAGGGCCATCTCGCGAATGGCGGGCTCGCTCGCTTTCAGCCCTGGGTTTGCCTTGACGGCCTCGTCGATGAAAGAATTGACGTCGTCGGCGGTCAGATCGACTGCAGTCCATCCATTGGGAGTGTCCAGCATGAAGCTGGGGCCGCCTGGCGAACCTGAGCTGGTTGAGAGCGGACGACCGCTGTTGTCTTTTCCTGAACATGCCGCAAGCATCAGCGCGGCAAGCACCGCCCCTGTGCCCACGAGAATCCACTGGCGAAGTACACGAAAACTCATTGCGCCACCTCCTGAAGCAAAGCGCTCTTTGCCCCTTTGGTTTTCAGCGTGCTTGGGCAAGAATCCTGCATTCGTTTTGGATCGTCCCGGCGATCCTTGACGTCAATGTGAACGATCGTTTTCGGGATTGTGTCTATATAATGCCAATGGATGCCTAATCGGCATCGCAAGTCCGCATCGGGGCGGGTTTCTTTCCGCCAAGGAGGATTCAAGGGGATGTTTCGGAGGATTTGGGTTTTGCCCGCCGTCGCGCTGGTCACTCTGGGCGCTATCGACGGGGGTGATTTCAGGGTTTCCGCGCGCGCGGGCATCGATGTCCGCACGAACCACGGCCACTTCGAGGTCGCTACGATTATCGTCGACGTTCGAACGACAGGGGGCGGGCAAGGCGAGGCGACGTTCGCCGCGGATGGCCACCACCATGGACTCTATCCAGACCTGGTTGTGATCCTGCCGCAAGCCAGCAAGGTGTTCGTTCGGGGGAACATCGCCGAGATTCTCGGGCAGGGGTCGTACCAAGGCGAGCCTGCCTCCATCCGCATGAAGCTTCTCGATGGAGGCCCTGAGGGCCAGGGCGACTTCATGACGGTCGAATGCTATGCGCCCAACGGCAAGCGAGTGTTCTATGGCGAGGGTTCTACCACGTCGGGAGACATCTCCATTCGGACCGCCCAATAGGAGCCTGAGCAATGCGATATTCAACCACGACTTTTTCCTTTCTTCGAGTGGCGCTTGGGCTGACGGCTCTTACCTTTGGGATCGCCGCCACCTCCGAGGCTCAGTTCGCCCGAAAGGGCGTGCGTCTGCTTTCCAACCTGCCTCTGAGCGAGTTTCCCGGTGACCCATCGTCCGGCTCCGGCGGATGGGGTTACGTTTCGGCGAGCGAGCGCGAGTATGCGGTTTTCGGAGTCAGAAACGGCACCGCCGTCGTCGACATTACGAACCCAACTCAGCCCGCGATCATCGGCCACGTGCAGGGGCCCAACTCCACTTGGCACGAACCCACGGTGCTCGGCGACTTCGCCTACTCGGTGTGTGACGGCGTCGATCAGGGGATGCATATCATCGACCTGCGGCAGGCTGATCTGGGTGTAATTACCCACGCCGGGACCTACACTGGAAACAACCTCAAACGGGTTCACACGATTCAACCCAACCCCGCCAAGAAGCTCCTGTACCTCAACGGGTCGAACATCGCCAACGGCGGATTGGTCGTTCTCGATGTCTCCAACCCGGTCGCTCCTGTGCAGGTAGGGGCATGGACGGAGAAATACGTTCACGATTGCCAAGTGGTCGACTTCACGTCGGGGCCCAACGCCGGCAAGGAGATCGCGTTCCTCTGTTGCGGGGGAGCGGGGCTGTACATTGTCGACATCACCGACAAAGGCAACATGGTCACGCTCGGGTTCATCGACTACATATCGGGCTCCAATTATTGCCACTCGGGGCAACTATCCCCGGACGGCAGGTACTTCCTGATCAACGACGAGTTCGACGAGGGCAACGCGTTGGTCGACGAGTGTACGACTCACATCATCGACGTCTCCGACCTGACGAACCCGACTTATGCGGGGAGGTTCCAAAACGGGGGTCAGTACATCGATCACAACTCCCACGTACGCGGGAATCTTTTATATCTTGCAGCCTATCGGGGCGGGTTGAGGATTTTCGACGTCGCCGATGCACAGAACATCCGCGAATTGGGTTATTTCGACACGCACCCCAACAACGGATTCTCCTATACGGGCGCTTGGGGCGTCTGCGCGATCTTCCCGAGCGGGAACGTCACGATCTTCGACATCAACAGGGGGTTGTTCGTACTCGATCCCGGCGAGGCGATCGGCTTCGGCGCCCCCATTCTCTCTGCGAACGTCGTAGCCGGAGACTTGATCTCTGGCGGGCCCAAGGAACTCCGCAAGTCGGACGATCGGCGGTTTGTGATGAAGGCGTCCGACCAAGGTACATCCGACGTGGCTGAACTCACCGTCGAGATCAATGCAAAGACCGACATCTCACCCGCGAATGTTCTGGGACTGCAATTCGAGACCTCTTGTCAGTTCATCTCCACTGCAAAGGGCAAGGTCATGCTCTGGAACTGGGCGCAAAGCCGTTGGGACGCCGTGGGCGATTTCGACCTGACGACCGTCGAAGGCCTCGATTCGATCTCGGGCCTTCCAGGCGGAACCTACGTGAACTCGAGCGGTGAAATCCGCATGAGGCTCAGCTTCCAGCCTGGGCCTGAGTCGGAACCGTCGGAGTACGTAATCAAGATCGACATGGTCCGCTTCGGCGTCGAGTCGTAGCGAAGGTCCGGCAAAGCGAATCCGGGCAGGTCCTTCGCAGAGGGGGCCTGCCCCGGGTTGCCTCTTGCGCCCCAAGCGAGCGGGCGCGCTCCCTGCACTTCTACCAGTTTTGACCTCGCGCCCCTGCAAATTCTCCTCAGGCTCTTGGGGTTCGCCAGGGTCTACGTTATACTGTCTCTAGTTGTATTGCGCGTTGGATTGAAGGGTTGCCCTTGAGGTCATCGCGTAGCATGGATTCTTGGAGGAGGACACATGAAAAGACTCTTTGTTTGGGCGCTCGTCGCCGCTGCCAGCGCCTCGCAGGCGCAACTTATCGTGGGGAACGACCAATCGGGGACGGCCACGATTTGGATGATCGACGTCTCGAACGGGAACGCGACCGCGCTGTATAGCAGTTCAACCTCGAGCGCCAAGCCGTGGGGTATGGCCGCCGACAACGTCAACAACATTCTCTACTGGAACAACGGCTCGACTCTGTACTGGTCAACGTACGCATCGCTCCTGAGCGGCAATCCGACGGTCAACTCGGTCGGCATGACGTTCGGTACTAGCACCGTGAATTTCGTGGGCCTTGGGTTCAACCCTTCGACCGGGAAGCTGCTGGGAACGAGGAATATCACTACCGAAGCCGTCTACGAGATCGACCCGGTCACAGGAGTTGCTAACCTGCTCTACGCCTATAGTACGACCTTCGACTTTGGTGGATTGGATTTCGATGGCGGAACCCTGTATGGGCTTTCGGACTCTGGTACCCGCGGCCTCTATTCCATCGACTACGTCAATGGGGGCGAGTCGTTCATCGTCGGGTACCCGAGCGGCGAAACGGACATCGACGGCTTGGCGGTGGGAGGAGGCAAGGCCTACTTCGTAACCGATGGCAACAGCGTGACGCAACCCTGGTTCTACGTGTACAATCTCTCGACCAACACGTTCGAGTCTCCGATTGCGAGCACGTTCAACGGTAGCGGTGTTTTTTCCGCAGGCGCTTGGGCGCCAGGGCTCGTTCCTGAGCCTGCTACGATGGCGATGCTTGGCCTCGGGTTTGCTGCTATCGCTGCGCGAAGGCGCAAGCGATCGTAACTCGAAAGCACTCTGAGGACGAGAAATCGAAGGCGGGTAGGGACCTCCCTACCCGCCTCGTCTTTCGTGGAATCAGAGCGCTTAGAGCGTGCCGCGAAGCGCCTGTTCTCGCTCGATGGCTTCAAAGAGCGCCTTGAAATTGCCCTTTCCGAAGCTCTTGGCCCCTTTGCGCTGGATAATCTCATAAAACAGCGTGGGGCGGTCCGTGATCGGCTTAGTGAAGAGTTGAAGCAAGTAGCCGTCCTCATCACGGTCCACCAACACGCCCAATTCGGCCAGCTCCCGAATGTCTTCGTCGATGGCGCCCACTCTCTTGGGCAGTTCCTCATAGTACGTCTTGGGAACGTTCAGGAACTGGAGCCCACGGGCTCGCAGGCGGCTTACGGTGTGGATGATGTCGTCAGTGAGCAGAGCCACGTGCTGGACCCCTGCTCCTCCGAAGAACTCGAGGTACTCGTCGATTTGGCTCTTCTTCTTGCCCTCCGCAGGCTCATTGATCGGGAACTTCACCCGCTGGTTGCCGTTGGCCATCACCTTCGACATCAGCGCCGTGTACTCGGTCGAAATGTCCTTGTCGTCGAACGAGACCAACTGCTTGAACCCAAGAACGTCGGCGTAGAACCTGACCCATTCATTCATCTTTCCCAATTCGACGTTGCCCACGATGTGGTCCACGTCGATCAGGCCGAGCGGATCTCCGGGCTCGTGCATCCGCCGAAATCCAGGGAGAAAGTGGCCCTTGAAGTTGTCGCGGTTGAGAAGCGTGTGAATGACGTCGCCGTAGGTGTGGATGGAAGCGAGCCTGACCTCTCCCTCCTCATTCGAGAGCGTGAACGGCGCCCTCGCTGACCTTGCACCACGCTCGACGGCGGCGCTGTAGGCGGTATCGACATCGTCCACTTCAAAACAGATGTCTTGAACGAAATCGCCGTGCTGGGCGATGCTGGGCGCTTTCGGGTGCCCAGGGCGAATCGGGGCGGAAAATAGGAACTTGAGGTCCTGCTGCTGCACGAGGTAATCGACTTCGCTGGTGCTCCCGGTCTCGAGCCCTTGGAACCCGGTGATGTCGAATCCAAACGCGTGCTGGTAGAAGTACGCCGATTGGCGGGCGTTGTTGACATAGAATCGAACGTGGTCGATCCTTCGAATCGGAAAAATGTCTTGGCTCATCATCGTCGCCTCGTGATTGGATTCCTCCGCGACCCTCGCGGTCTACGAGGAATATTATACTGATTCGTGCAGCATGGGAAGAGAGCGGCACGGACCGCCTACCGTGCTCTTTCGGCGGGTGGTTCGGAGGGTTTCTTCTCGGAGGCGCTGTGAACCGTGATCTCCTTCTTAGGTCCGAGGAGGCGCGAAAAGTCCAGCCCCACAAACCCCAGCACCATCACCAGGACCAGCACCAAGCCGATCGAGTGGACCCACGTTTGTACCGCGAACTTCAGCCTGCGCCCGCCCCTGAGAATCTCGACGAAGGCGATGCTCATTTGCCCGCCGTCGAGCGGAGGGATCGGCAATAGGTTGAAAATTCCGAGGGACATGCTGAGGAGTCCGGCGAAGGTGAGCGCCTCGGTCAAGCCCTGTTGCACCGTCGCCGAGATCAGCATGAAAATGGAGATCGGCCCGCCGCCCTCCGTTTTGATGCGGTTGGGGTTCTTCGCCATGCCGAAAAGACCCTCGACCATTTTCACGGGGTAGAGCGTCGCCTCCACTACGGATTCGATCGGGCCAAGGCGCACCTTCTTGTGGCCCCATTGCGCTCCGATCTTGCCCTGCACCTTGCTTTCCATCGTGGGAAAGAGGTCGGGCCCCAAAACGGCGGTCGGCTCCGTATCCCGTTCGGGGGTCACACGAAACACCTGGCGCTCGCCGCCGCGATCCACGACAAACTCGAGTTCCTCGCCCGGCCGATCTCGCACGGCGGCGACGAGCTCATAGAAGGTGTTCACAGGTTGGGAGTCAACGCTAAGCACCCGGTCGTTCAGCCGGACTCCAGCCTTGAAAGCCGCCCCCTGCTCGACGATCATGCCGATCACAGGTTCATTGAGCGGCCGGTTCACCCCCGAGGCCGCAAACACCCCGGCAAGAATGAGGATCCCCGCGGCCAAGCTAAACAGCGGCCCCGCGAGGAGAACCCAGAACCGGGACCATGGACCTCGGCTATAGAACCCATTGGGGATGTTGACTTCGCTCCCATCCTCTTGCGGCTCCATCCCCTTGATGCGAACAAACCCCCCGACGGGCCACGCGCGAATCGTGAATTCGCCCGCCGACTTCGAAGGGCGTCGGAGCAAGATGGGCCGACCGAGCCCAATCGCGAACTCTTCGACTTCCATGCGGAAGAGCCTTGCGAACAAGTAGTGGCCGTACTCATGCGCTGCGACCAGCAGCGTGATCACGGTGATGAAGGCGAGTATCGAAATGGCGGCGGCCCACATAGTTACACTTTCTCGCCGGCGCGGACGCATTCCGCGTCGACGAATTCACGCGCCCATCGGTCCGACTCCAAAATCGACTCCAAGCTCGTACGGACAGGTTCGTGCGCATTCATCGCGCGCTCGACACATTCTGCAATACGCAAGAAACCGATCTGGCGGTTCAAGAACGCCCGAACGGCCCGTTCGTTGGCCGCGTTCATCACGCACGGCATCGTCCCCCCAATCCGAAGGCTCTCCCTGGCGAGGACGGGGCAGCGGAACGTCTCGTAATCGGGCGCCTCGAAGGTCAGATTCGGCGTCTCGACCGGGCTCCAAGGCCGCAACGAGTTCGGAACTCGCTCGGGGTGCAGAAGAGCATACTGGATGGGAAGCCGCATGTCGGGCCAGCCCAATTGCGCGACGACGCTGCCATCCATGAACTCCACCATCGAATGCACGATGCTTTGGGGATGCACCACCACCTCGACGCGTTCGATGGGGATCCCGAACAGCCAACGGGCCTCGATCATTTCCAAGCCCTTGTTCATCAAGGTTGCTGAGTCGACGGTGATCTTCCCACCCATGTTCCAGGTCGGATGGTTCAGCGTAGCCTCCAAGGAGACGTCGCGCAGGTCGGACTGGGTCTTCCCACGGAACGGTCCCCCGCTTGCCGTGAGGATCAGCTTGGAGACTTGATCCGGCGAAGACCCCTGAAGGCATTGGAAGATGGCCGAATGCTCGCTATCGATCGGAGTCAGCTTGACGCCCGTTCGCTCGACCAAGGGCATCACGATCTCGCCGGCCGCGACGAGCACCTCTTTACTGGCCAAAGCGATCTGCTTCCCGGCTTCGATGGCCCTCAGCGTAGGCACGAGGCCGATCACTCCCGCGACGCTGACAACCACGATGTCCACATCCGGATCGCAGGCGAGATCGCACACCGCTTCGAGCCCCGACGGGATCGAGTCGTCGAGGCCGTTTTCGTAAAGCGCCAGTCGGCCAACTCCCCAACGCGCGGATTGTTCCTTGAGCTTGCCTGCGCTTCGACTTGCCGCCAAACCGACGACCCGCAATCGGTCGGGATGCTGCGACACAACATCGAGCGTCTGGACGCCGATGCTGCCCGTGCTACCCAGGACCGCAACCCTCTTCACGGGCCGCAGTTTATCCGTTCGAGCCGCGAACTGGCCGCGACCCGGTCCTTTCGGCAAGCCGGACACCGTGCAATAATCAGGGTTCATGCCAACTGCAGATGCCACGGACCTTAGGTTCCGTTTGACCGAGGAGCAGGCGCGACGACTGGCAACGGAGTTTGGAACGCCCCTGTACGTCCTCGACGAAACCTCTCTCCGTGAGAGGATTCGCGAGTTCGTCGTAGCCGCTCGGCGAGCCTATGCGAACTCACAGGTGTCGTATGCATCAAAGGCCAACAGCACCTTGGCAGTGCTCGCCATCGCCCATCAAGAGGGTTGCTCGATCGACGTCGCAAGCGAAGGGGAGTTCCGCGCGGCGCTTGCGGCAGGCGTCCCCCCTCAAGCGTGCCACCTGCACGGGAACAACAAGTCGAGGCAGGAGTTGAGCTTTGCCATCGAGCACGGCATCGGGGCGATCGTGATCGACCATTTCGACGAGATCGAGATGCTGAAGGCGCTCGCTTCGAAAGCCCCTCAATGCCCCCAAGTCTTGCTCCGACTCGCGCCCGGAGTCGATCCCAAAACTCACGAGAAGATTGCAACGGGCCAGGCTGATACCAAGTTCGGATTCAACATCGCCGACGGCGCAGCGCTCCGAGCCGTCGAGCAGACTCTGAGGGCCAACTTGCCGCTCGCGGGATTTCATTGCCACGTAGGCTCTCAACTGATGGACTCGGAAGCCCAGACTTCGGGCGCAGAACTGATCGCCAGGTTCGCCATAGAGGCCAAAGCCACGCTCGGGTTCGTGGCCACGGTATTGAACGTCGGGGGAGGCCTTGGCGTCCGCTACACGGACTCAGATCGTCCTGAGCCTGTGGACTTGTTCTGTCAGAACATCGCCGCCACCGTCAGGGCCACCCTAAAGGGCTCGGGCATCGACCCGATCCTTATTTTCGAACCCGGCCGGTCTCTCGTGGCGGAGTCCGGCGTCACGCTCTACACCGTTGGAGTCGTAAAGACCGTGCTCGTAAGCGCGGGCAAGACCCGTACCTATGTCGCGGTCGACGGTGGTCTGAGCGACAACCCTCGTCCCGCCATATATGGAGCAAGGTACAGCATCGAGCGAGTGGCCCCACCGTCCGCAGGCCCGATGCGAGTCGTCACCGTCAGCGGGCGGCACTGCGAAACCGACCGCCTGATCGCCGAAGCCTCCCTGCCCGAAGATATCGCGCCAGGAAACCTGGTCCAAGTCCTCACGACCGGCGCCTATGCGAGTTCGATGGCGAGCAACTACAATCGCTATCCTCGGCCGGCTACAGTTCTTGTTCGCCCTGACGGCGAATTCTGTACGGTCCAAGTACGCGAGACGTTTGACTCGATGCTGGCAAGAGAGGTGGTCCCTGAAGACCTGAGGAGGAAGGGCTGATGGGCGACGTCTCCATGCTGTTCATTGTCTGCGTCATCCCCGTCATCTTGATCTCGGTTGCGCTCCACGAGTTCGCCCACGCTAAGATGGCCGACCTCGCGGGGGACCCCACACCCCGCTTCTATGGACGGGTCACTCTCAACCCCCTCGCTCATCTCGATCCCCTAGGGACCGTCATGATTGTGATCACGGTGCTGTCGGGCTTTGGAATCGGCTGGGGCAAGCCTGTTCCTGTGAATCCCAGTCGGATGAAGAACCCCCGGTGGGATCATTTCGCCTCGGTCGCCGCCGGTCCTCTCTCCAACGTGCTTCAAGCAACCGTCTATGCCGTCATCGCTCGGCTGCTGATGACGACGGGGGTCTTGGCGCCCCAACAACTCTTCGATCCCTTGAATCCCCTCTCGATCATTCTGGTCATGGGGGTTGTGATCAACATTGGGCTTGCGCTCTTTAACATGATCCCGTTGGGACCGCTCGACGGACACTGGATCGTAGGCGCGTTCTTGCCCGAACGCCAGCGGATCCAGTGGTACGCGTGGAACCGAAACTATGGCGGGTTTCTCTTTCTCGCGCTGATCATTTTGGGCCAGGTCTTCCCCGATTTCGATGTCATCGAGAAGGTCTTTACCCCGCTCTACCCTCGCATTCTCCAGTTCTTCTTCGGGCTTTAGACTTATGAAGCAACGAATCCTCAGCGGAATGCAACCGACCAACCCCAGGCTCCACCTCGGGAACTACGAAGGCGCGCTCAGGAACTGGGTGGACCTCCAAAAACGGTACAAGATGTACTGCTGCGTGGTCGATTGGCACGCGCTGACGACCCTGTTCGAAAGCCCGCAGGAAATCGCCCAGAACTCCCGCGAGGTCGCCAAAGACTACGTAGCGGCGGGCATCGACCCGAGTCGCTCGTCGGTGTTCATTCAGTCGCACGTAAAGGAACACGCCGAGCTTCACTTGCTTCTGAGCATGGTCACTCCTCTCGGCTGGCTCGAACGGGTCCCGACCTATAAGGAAAAGAAGCTGCAGCTCAAATCGGAAGGCGAGCCCTATGGACTCCTCGGCTACCCGGTGCTGCAAGCCGCGGACATCCTGCTGTATCGTCCGGCCGGGGTTCCCGTGGGACGCGACCAGGCTCCGCACCTGGAGATCACGCGCGAGATCGCCCGGCGCTTCAATTTTCTGTACGGAGAGACCTTTCCGGAGTTCGAGAGTATGATTCCCTCCGACGAACTCAGGGCCAAACTCCCAGGACTCGACGCGGATGAATCGGGGCAGATTCGCAAAATGTCTAAGTCCTACGGCAACTGCATTTACCTCAACGAAAGCGAGGATGAGACTGCCGAGAAGATTCGAGGCGCATTCACAACCCCGACGAAGATGCGAAAGACCGACCCCGGAGTACCCGAGGGCTGCGCGGTCTGCCAGTACCTACGGGTGTACTCCCCCAAGTGGGAAGTGCAATGGGAAGAGGATCGCCAGGGTCTGCGCGGGTGTATGCAGAACAAGCGCGAACTGACCGAGATTCTCAATGAGTACCTCCGGCCGATCCGCGAACGAAGAAAGCAGATATCCGACGCCGACATCGAAGGGATATTGAAGCAAGGAGCGGAGGAAGCGCGCGAGTTCGCGGTCGAAACGATGGACCTCGTTCGGGGAGCCATGGGCCTCCGCTGACGGGAACCGCCGAAAGGGCGTAGCCTAGTAGACGGGGAACGGAGAACACGGCGGACGAGAACGACATCTTAGTACCAATGGAAATGGAAACATCGACGAGAGCACCGAAACCGACAAGCACCCCGCTCCAAGACATCCGCGCGATCTTCTTCGACCTGGACGATACGCTTTGCGCCTACTGGGAAGCCGCGCGCAAAGGCCTCGAAATCGCCTTCGCCGAGTTCGCCCCAGGGCAATGGTCGGTGGACGACATGATCGCGAAGTGGGCTGAGGCGTTTCGGCCGTTCTCGAAGTCGATCAAGGACTCCGACTGGTACCCGGACTACCTCAAGTCCGGCGAGCCGACACGAACCGAACAGATGCGAAGGACCCTCGAACTTTGTGGGGTCACCGATTCAAACTTGGCGGCACGGCTTTCGGAACGATATGCCCAGGCTCGCGACCAAAATCTAAGGCTCTTCCCAGATGCCGTTGCGGTTCTTGATGCTATTCGAGGGAACTACCTGCTGGGATTGATTACGAATGGCCCCGCCGACGTGCAACGTCAGGAGATTGAAACGCTAGGAATCGAGGGCTATTTTGACTTTATCCTAATCGAAGGGGAAATGGGCCACGGCAAGCCTCACCCCAGGGTCTTGCAGAGAGCTGAGAAGCTTTCTGGATGCAAACCTCATCAAATCCTGTTTGTTGGCAATAGCTACCGCCATGATGTCCGACCCGCCATCGAGGCAGGTTGGCGTAGCGTCTGGATTCGCCGCGATTCGGATGTCCCCCCAAGCGCCAGGGGGCAGAGCGAGTCTCCCGAGGAGAAGCCGATCGGCGGCCCAGAGCCCGATTTCATCGTCGGGGACCTCACCGAACTCACTGTGCTGCTGCCCGCTCCAAGGCCCTAACCTCAGGTACAACGGGCACATGCTGCTCGTCGCCACCCTTGGCTTGACGCTCGCGGTCAAGGCCGACTTCGTCGTCCGTCCGTTCTACGTCTATCCTTCGGACCAGCCGATGCATCCCGAGTATGTACGGTCGATCGAGTCGCTGGTATTGGAGATTCAGGAGTGGTATCGCGAGCGGGTAGGGACCTCATTCCAACTCGAGCCCTTGAAGGTCGTCAAGGGCCGGAATTACCTCGAAATGCGCGCGGGCAAGAACCCGACTCAAGTACAGATCGACGACCTCCAACTTCTGCCGAATTGGTGGGAGAGCCTCCAGTCCATTACGAACGGCCCTCAATCTAAGACCGTGTATTGGGTCTTCGCCCAAGGCGGCGGGGGGTTTGCCGGGGCGAATCTGTGGGGCGACTACCAAGGGTTTGCGACGTTTGGCGATTGGGTGCTCGAACCCATAAGCGGGGTGCGGGAGCCCAAAGCGATCCACTCAGGCTTTGCGACGTGGCAAGTTCAGGGCGGCACCCCGAAGGGCACGACCGTCCATGAACTTGGGCACGCCTTCGGGCTTCATCATCCCGACAAGTACAAAGGCATGTCGATCATGCGTTGGCATGGTGACTACCCAGACACGGGGCTGCTGCCGCACGAGGTGATGATCCTCAGAAACAGCCCGTTCTTCGTGAGCAACGCCTACGAAGCGGATGCGCCGTGGCTCGACTTCGAAAACCCTGACGTCGTTCGCACAGGACAGACGCTAGTTCTTCGAGGCAAGAGACTCCGCGCGGGAGATGAGATCGAGTTTCGATGGACCACCTCCCCACTCGACTCGAAAACGGCCCTCACAGAGAGGTTCGAGAAGGTTCGGTGCGAAGTCCTGAGCGACACCGAAGCGAAGGTGACGGTTCCGCTGTCGGCGGGCCCCGGATTCGTTCGGGTGTGGCGCGGAACCAAGAAGGGCAATGCAGTCCCGGTCAATGTCTACCCCCTTGAAGAGTAGCCCGACGGTACAATCGAACCGAATGGCCGCTACAGGGACACTCGACACAAACACCATCGCCGCCAAGGTTCAAGAAGGCGATCGGATTTCGGCAGAAGACGCGCTGTTCCTTTTCCAGCACGCTTCGCCGCTCGAACTCTCGGCTCTCGCCACATTACGCCGCGAGCAATCCGCACCGGGCAGGACGATCAGCTATATCGTCGGGAGGATTCTCAATTACACCAACGTCTGCTGGGTGAGGTGCAAGTTCTGCGCGTTTTACCGCGTGCCCAACCACCCCGAAGGTTACGTGCTGTCGGATGACGACATCTTAGAGAAGGTCGGCCATACGGTCGCGACCGCTTATGAACTCGACCGGCATCTTGGCGTCCCCGAAGGAACCGACCGAGCAGAATCGGTCGAGATCCTGTTCCAGGGTGGGCTCAACCCCAAGCTCAAGCTCGACTACTACGAAGGCATCTTCCGCAAGATCAAGGAGCGGTTCCCGGAGGTCATCCTTCACGCGCTCTCGCCTGCCGAAATCATTTACATCGCGCACATTTCGAAGGTCACTCTCGAAAACTGCCTCGTGAGGCTCAAGGACGCCGGGTTGCATTCGATTCCGGGCGCGGGAGGCGAGATTCTGGTCGATCGCGTTCGGAGCCTGATCGCCCCTTACAAGGACACGACCGAGGAGTGGCTCGCGTGCATGAGAACGGCGTCGAAACTTGGCATCCGCAGCACGGCGAGCATGATGTTCGGCCACGTCGAGACCTTGGAAGACCGAGTCGAACACCTGCAGCGCATCCGCGACCTTCAAGACGAGTGCGCGCCGTTCCGCGCGTTCATTACATGGAGCTTTCAACCGGAAGACACCCAACTCCCGATCCCGCACAAAGCGTCGGGCTGGGACTACCTCCGCACGCTCGCCGTATCGCGCATCTTCCTCGACAACATCCCCAATGTGCAGCTCTCGATCCTCACGCAAGGGCCGAAAATCGCTCAGCTTGGGCTCGCTTATGGGGCGAACGACTTCGGTTCGATCATGATCGAAGAGAACGTCGTTTCCGCCGCAGGCAACAAGTTCATCTTGAGCGCGAGCGAATTCGAACGGTTGATTCGCGACGCAGGATACGCGCCCCGAAGGCGAAACACGCGCTACGAACTGATCTGAGGTCTACCCGCCAGGACCTGTGAGTTTTAGGAGCGCGGGCGCAACTTCGAAAACCTTGGGCTCGCCGACGTACTCCTTGGCTTTCGGCGCAAGCGCCACGGCATCCGAGCGGAGCTTGGGATAGCAGTTCTCGCAACACGCATAGATCCTCACCCCATCGACGTCCGCATACCCCGAAGTACCCCAATAGTGCGCGAGCGTCAAACCCATCACCGGGCAATAAAGAGCCTGCTTCAAGGGAATCGGCGCGTAAAGCGCCGGCGAGCTTTGGAACGTCGCCTTGTTCTGAGCGTTCGAGAAGCCATAGCGAACACCCGAATACTCGGTGACTCCGCCCCGCGTGGTCTCGGGCGTGAGCTTCTTGCCGATGACAGGATCGAAAAGAAGAGTCCCCACGATCTTGCCGGACTTGAGGGCCGCTTGCCACGACTTTACGGGCTGCTTCTTGAATTCCGAGAGGCACGGTTGACCGCAAAACTTCAGCCGGACGCCGCCGAAGTCCGCGGCGACGAGGCTCCCGCCTGGAGGCGCGAAATCGATCGGACACACTTGTCCCGACTGGACGATCCCAACGAGCAGCAACGAAAGCAGGTTCATGCGTTCCCTCGACTCAAGGCACGGACGAAGCTCGCGAGCGAAAGTTCGACTGTCCCGGCCCGAACCTTACGGACCCAGCAGTCCGCGCAATCGGGGCCGCATCGGACCTCCCAGCGTCAGGCCGCCTGGACCTGCGGGTCCCATGGTGGGCCTGTTGCCCTGCGTGGAACTCCAGTACACCGAAAGTTGAATCGAAGACGTGAGCTGCAGGGCGATTCGGTTGCTCCCTGTACGGTCGATGCGGTAGACCCCATAAAAATCGACGTTCGAACCCAGGGCGACGAATGCGATTTGCGCCGCGCTCGCGTTGAACGAGGGACCAAACTCGTTGTCTGCCGAGGTCGTGACGCGCGTGAGGTTCGCGCCGCTTGCGCTCATGATCCAAATGTCAAAGTCGCCGCTCCGACGCGAGCTAAAGGCGATCTCGCCGCCGTCCTTGCTCCACTGCGGCATCCAATCTTCTTCCGCGTGGGCGTTCAAAGTGGTCTTGCTTGACCCGTCCAGGTTCATCGTCTGAATGTCCCCTGCCCCACCGAAAACGACGGTCGCAACGATCTTTCCGGTCAACGGGTGAACGTGGGCTTCCTCCCCGTCTCCAATTCGAACTCGGCTGCTCCCGTCGGGATTCATCGTGTAGATTCCGAATTCGCCTTCGCTCGAAGAGGCCGTGAACACGATCTTCGATCCGTCGCCCGTGAACTGGATCGTTCCCGAATAAATGTAGCTTTGAGTCGTAAGTCGCGTCGCTCCGGCGAATGAGGGCGAAGAGTTCACATAGACATCGTAAACGGGATCGGCCGCAAGGGGGTCAGGCGTATAGAAGAACGCCCAAAGCGTCCCTGCTGGATTCGATGTTGCGGTGGGAATGTTCGCCGGAAGCGACAAAAAAAGCGTCTTGTCAGACCCATCTGAGGCCACATGAAACACGTCCGTTCCGGAGCCCGTACCCTCACCGTAGAAGATTCGGTTGGGAGGAAGGCTCCCGTTCGGGATCGTAGTGACCGTCGCCTCCTTGAACTTGGTCGGGTCGGCAACGCTCGTGGCGCGAATCGTGCTCGTCGTCGCGAAGCCGGGCGCGGTAAAGGTCGCCGTGTTCGGCCCGGTCGGCGCGATCGTGCCCGAGGTGGCCGTCCACGTCACGTCGGTGGGAGTTCCCCCCGTAACGGTCGCGGTGAAGAGCACTTGCCCATTGAGCGCCACGGTCGCCGTGGTTGGAGTGAGCGTGACGGTGATCGTGCCCCCTCCTCCACCGCCGCCGCCCGCGCCGCCTCCGCCGCCACAACTCGCAATCGAAAGGAACAGCAAGGTGGACGCCAAGGCAGCAAGCCCCAGCGCGAAACGGCGAATCAGGCGGCACATCATGGGCGGCACAATGAGTTCGACCGATCAGGTCGGCGAATGGTTCTTTGTACCCTACTTTTCCCCTGAACCCATTGCAGCGCTCGATCGAGGAAACCTCAGCCCGGCGTCGGGCGTTTGAGCATTCGGATACACTTATCGAGCGCCCCTGTTTCTGGGGCAAGGAGTCAGGTCAATCATGCGCCATTTCGGAGCTTTTGTCGCGGTGTTCGCCGCAACCGTCGCCCTTGCGGGCCAAAGCACATTCAAGTTCGAGCGTAAGTACGTCGAAGGCGAGAAGGAGGCGTTCAAGCTCACCCTTTCCATGGAGTCCAACTTCGGCAGTATCGACATCCTGATGAATCAGAACGCCGTCGTGAAGAAGGTTTACGAGAACGGTGACGCCGACCTCGAAACGATCATTAGCGGGATGAAAGTGGCCATGAACGGGCAGGAGATGCCCACGCCTGCGCAGGATGTCACCATGATGACGAAGGTCTCGAAGTCGGGCGCGATCCTCTCGGCAGGCGGAATGTCGGGCGGCTCAGGGATGGGCATGAACCTCGGTTTCATGCGATTTGCCACGGCAGGTATGGACAAGCCCCTTACCGTCGGGCAAACCTACGATATCGACTACAAGGACCCCGCAAACCCTAAACAATCGGTCAAGGGAACAGTCAAGCTCGAAAGCATCACTGAGGGCAAAGCGAAGCTCCTCTCCAAGCTCGCCTTGGTAACCACCGAGGGACAACCGCCGATGGACGTCAATATGACCACTTTCGTTGAGGTTTCCTCGTCAAAACTCATCAAATTGGAAGGCACGGCGTCCAACGTTCCGGGCATGGAGCAACTGGGTACCTCGACCGTGCAGTTCGCGATGGCTGCGGCCAAGTCCTAACCGGGCAGTTCATCGGTAATCGGGCCGTAGAGTTCGGGATGGCGGGCCGCAAGGACCTCCGTCTCGAACTTCCCCGGCACGATCACGTTTCGTTTCACGTCGGCCTCAGCCAAATCGAGGTCGACGATCAGCCTTTCTTCCCCCTCACCTGCGCTGGCGAGGATTCTGCCCACAGGATCGGCGACGAGGCTCCTCCCGATGAAGCGAAAGCCCATTTCCTCTCCGACGCGATTGACCCCGGCCATGAAGATGCGGTTCTCGGCGCAGCGCGCGCGCAACACGAACCCAGGCCCCGCCTCTGCGCCCTCAGGCCAATTCGTCGGGAGGAGAATTAGCTGTGCACCCTTCAGCGCCAGCACGCGCGAAGGCTCCGGCATCCGAAGATCGAAGCAGATGAGGACTCCGATCCGCCCCCACTGAGTCTCGAACACCTCGAGCCGATCTCCGGGCTCGGCGAAACGGTCGAGGCCCAAACACGGCATGTGCGTCTTCCGGTAATACCTCGGCGAGCGCCCAGGTTCGAAAATCGTGGCGGCGTTGAACACCGCTTCCTCCCCGGACTCTGCGAATCCCACAACCGCGCCGACACGTTCGCGGTCCGAGGCCTCCCGCAGGAGTTCCAGAGCGGGATGGTTGCGCGGAATCGCCATCTCCCGCGCCTCTTCGAGACTCTCGACCGCGTACCCGGTCAAGAACGCCTCAGGAAACACCGCCAGATCCACCCCTTCGGAGGCGAGCTGGCCCAACTCGCGGGCGGCCCGCTCCGCGTTCGCGAGAGGTTCTCCAAAGCGAACATCCCATTGAAGGCAAGCGAGCTTCACTTCTCCACCACCCGCAGCCAGTTACAGACCTTCTTTACGACCATCAACTGCTCCAGATCGGCAAGCGCCCTTTGGAAGAGCCTTTCTTCCACTTCATGCGTAAGGAACACGATTTCGCCGACATGGTTCGCGGAGTCAAACACTCGCATCTCCATCGCGGAGAGCGATACCCCGTGTTCCCCGAGCGCGAGCGCGATCTCGCCGAGAACTTTCGGGCGGTCATCGACCAGCAGCCGCAAGTAGTACGAAGAACGCGCTAGGCCGATCGGCTCCACTTCGATCGGATCGCCCCAAGGAATCACGCTCCCCGGCCCCTTGATCTTGAGGTTTCGGGCGACGTCGATCAGGTCGCCCACGACCGCCGAGGCCGTCGCCTCCGCTCCCGCGCCCCGGCCGCTGAACATCACGTCCCCCACGAAGTCCCCTTGAAACCAGAGCGCGTTGTACTCATTGCGAACCCCCGCAAGCGGATGCTCCTTCGGCACGAGCAATGGATGGACCCTGGCGGACACCGACCGGCCGCCCGCGCCCGGTTCACAAATCGCCACGAGTTTGATCGCGTAGCCCAAAACGTCAGCAAAGTGGACGTCGTCGGGCTGAACGCCCTGAATCCCCTCCCGGTACACCTGCTCGACAGGGATCGGCCCGCCGAACGCGATCGAACCCAGAATCGCGATCTTGTAAGCCGCATCGTACGCCTCTACGTCGTTCGTGGGGTCGGCTTCCGCGAAACCGAACGCCTGAGCGTGGGAGAGCGCCTCTTCGAAGGAAACCCCGCGTTCGGCGATTTGGGTGAGAATGTAGTTCGTGGTTCCGTTTAGAATCCCCATCAGCCGAACCACATCGTTGCCGGCCAACTGGTGCTTCAACGGCTGCACCAGAGGGATCCCGCCGCCCACCGCCGCCTCGAAGTGCAAGTCGATTCCTCGCTCAAAGGCCATGCGAAGAAGCCGCCCCCCGTGCTTGGCGATCAGTTCCTTGTTGGCGGTCACGACGCTCTTGCCCGCTTCGAGAGCCCTTTCCACAAGATCGAGCGCAGGGTCGATGCCCCCGATCAACTCGATCACGACATCGATGTCGGGGTCTTGCACAATGGACCTTGCGTCGTCGGTCAGATGGGGGAACTCGATGCCCCGGACTCGGCCGAGGTCGCGCACGCCGATGCGAACCAGTTCCACCGGTAAACCCGCTTTGGCTCGAATCGAAGCCGAATTCTCTTCCAGCATCCGGAACACGCCACGGCCCACCGTCCCAAGCCCCAAGAGCGCGACCCGAATGGACTCGCGTATCGGAGACGGGGAAGCTGCGGCGGACAAGGAAGCGTCCGCGTTCATTCCGACTTGAGAACCATCAACTCTTGATCGGTTTGCACCAGGTCTTGGTCCTTGGCGAGGACCTTCGTGATGATCCCCGTGCGAGGAGCGACGATCTCGTTGAACACTTTCATGGCCTCGATGAGACACAGCACGTCCCCTTCCTGAACCTCTTGTCCTTCACGAACGAACGCAGGCGCTTTGGGGCTTGGCGAGGAGTAATAGACGCCGGTCATCGGGCTGAGGATCGGCTCCCCGTCTTCTTCCAGTTCGACCTCAGGCTCCGGCTCTTGCAGCGGCTCCGCCAAGCCGTGCTCCGGTCCGACTTGAGTTGCCGTAAGGGGAGGGTTGGGAGCGGTCGCATTCCCTTTGCGCAGCAGCAGCTTCCAGTCCGGGCCCGAGAGCTTTGCCTCCACCAGCCCGAACTCGTCCATCAGGTCGGCCAATTCCTCGAACCGGCGCTCCAAGTCCTCCACGCGGACATTATGGCAGGCCCGCCGCCGGTAAACTGAGCCTGAAATGGAGTACCGCATCGAATCGGATTCTTTGGGGCTGGTGGAAGTCCCGCGAGACGCGTATTGGGGAAGTCAGGCCGAGCGAAGCCGCCGCCTGTTCCCCATCTCGGGCCTCACCGAACACCCCAAGATGATCGACGCCTTCGTGATGCTCAAGCGAATGTGCGCGGAGGCAAACGCTTCGCTCGGCCTGATCGATAAGGAAGTCGGGGCGTGCATTGTCCAAGCTGCCGACGAAATCCTGTCGGGAAAGATGCGGGATCAGTTCCCCGTGGACGTGTTTCACATGGGGGCGGGGACCTCCTTTAACATGAACGTCAACGAGGTGCTCGCCAACCGAGCTGAGGAGCTTCTTGGGGGTGAAAAGGGCCTGTACTCGAAGGTCAACCCGAACGATCACGTCAATTTTGGGCAGTCGACCAATGACACGGTCCCAACCGCAATGCGCGTTATGTCGCGTCTTATGCTTGTGGACTTATACGCTTCCATCGACAAGATGATCGAAGCGTTCGACGCCAAAGGACAAGAATTCGACGGAATCTTGAAGTCGGGCCGCACCCACCTCCAGGACGCTGTGCCGATCCGACTGGGCCAAGAGTTCAAGGGGTACTCCGACAGCTTGCGACGCGCCAGGCGATGGTTCGACCACGCCGCGTACGAACTCGAAGAGCTCGGCATCGGCGGCAGCGCGGTCGGCACCGGCCTCAACACCCATCCCGAAAACCGGTTTCGTGTGGTGCAAGGACTGGCCCAGTACACAGGAATCCCATTCCGCCCGGCGGAAAACCTGATCGAGGCGATGCAATGCCAGTTGGCGATGTCCGCGCTCGCCGCGGCGCTGCGGCTCTTTTGTCTCGAGCTCACCCGGATAAGCAACGACCTTCGGCTCCTTTGCAGCGGCCCTCTCACGGGCATCGCCGAAATCGTCCTTCCCTCCGTCCAACCGGGCTCGAGCATAATGCCTGGAAAGGTCAATCCGTCTATGGCGGAAAACCTGAACCTTGTACTCTTTCAGGTCTTGGGGCAGTGCCAAGCCTTGGACTATTGCGTGCAAGCGGGTCAACTCGAACTGAACGTCATGATGCCCAGCATGGCCTTCAGCGCACAATTCAGTCTGCAAGTTTTGACCAATACCCTGAACACATTTACCGACAACTGCCTGGTGGGGATTCGCGCCAACGAAGAAAAGTGCAGGTATTACGCAGAAATCTCACCTTCTTTGGCTACCGCTCTCAACACCTATGTCGGATATAAGACCGCGGCCGACGTCGTCAAGCGTGCCCTCGCCGAAAACAAAACCATCCCGGAGGTCGTTCGAGAACTGGGGCTCCTCGACGAGGACACCCTTGCCAAGGCGCTCGATCCGTCGAAACTCACAGAACCGGGCATTCCCGGCGTCACGCACTGATTCCCCCTCAAGAAAGTACTGGACTTTCCGTGTACTTTTTTGTACACTCATACCAAGACATCTTGGGAGGGAGTCCAACATGAACTCAGCGCATCGCGCCTTTACGCTGATCGAACTGCTCGTCGTCGTCGCCATCGTCTCGATTCTCGCGGCGATTCTGTTTCCCGTCTTTGCGCAGGCGAAGGAGTCGGCGAAGAAGACGTCCTGCTTGAGCAACCAAAAGCAGTTGATCCTCTCGACGCTGATGTACATGACCGATGCCGATGGCGTCGCGCCGACAGGGATCAGCTACAACTCGCCGACGCGCACGATTGCGTTCGTCCATGATCTGACCGCGCCCTATCGAAAGAACCAGGACCTCATCAACTGCGCTTCGTATCCCAAGTCGCCCCTCGGGCAGGACTACACAGGGGATTGGCCAACCGGGGGCTTCGGCCAGAGCCTTTTTGCGTTCATCCGAACTCGTTGCTCGCAATGCGTGCCTGCGGGTCAGTTCCGTTACAACTCCTACACTTGGAATCTCGGAGTGTTCGGGATGGCGCTCAACCCCTCGCCCTTCGGGTTCGCGCGCTGGCATCCGCCCGTTTACGAATCGATCCTTCCCTTCGCATCGGAGACCATTGCGTACACGGACGGCTACTTTCCTCGGCGATTCAACAGCACGGAGACCATCGGTGGCTGGATCGACTACTGGTTCAAATGGGAAGTTTGGCCGCGCCACCGAAACACGATGATCTTCTCGTTCATGGATGGCCACGCGAAGTCCTACCAGTACAACGCGCTGCCTCGGGGCGGCCAGGTGGTCACGGGTTGCGCCAATTACTCATCGCAATACTCCAGCCGGCCCTATTACTACGACTGGAAGGTGCGCGTCCCGCTCGCGAAGTTGCGAGAGTGCGGGATCGTGGACTATCCGAAGCGAGAACAGGACTTCGAATGCGTGGGTCACCCGGGTTCGTCGCCGAACTTTGGGGACATGCATGGGGTCCCCGGGACCTGCATCGCCGACATCAACAACGTCGTCCTGTGAAGGGAATCTGACGGGATACGGGCTTAGGCTCGGGCGTTGCGGAAACCGTCCGAGCTGTCCCAACTTCTCGAGGGACGCGAGGAGGGCGCGCCCTGGACCGAGGGGGAGGTGGCGGCCGCCACCAGCGCGCCGAGTTCGGGAGGGGTCTCGCCCGATCGCTGCCACTCGGCGAATTTCACTCCCAAGAAACCCGTATCGAACTGTCCAGACACAAAACCGGAGTGACGAAGTACGTCCAGTGTGTACTCGATATTCGTCCGAACTCCCAGAATGTGGAAGTCCTCGAGGGCGTGGATGAGTCGCAAGCGAGCTTCTTCCCGGTTCGCTCCGTGCGCGATCACCTTGGCGATCAGCGAATCGTAGAATCGGGTGACCTCACATCCAGCCTGGAGTCCAGACTCCACGCGAACGAAAGCCCCCGCGGGCGGGAGCCACCCGACGATCCGCCCAGTCGAAGGGAGAAAGCCCTTTTCGGGCGCCTCCGCGACGACCCGCGCTTCGATCGCGTGGCCGACCAGGGCGGACCTGTCGCCAGCCATCAGTAGGGGGCTGAGCGCTAGCTCCTCGCCCGCAGCAATCCGAAGCTGCCATTGAACGAGATCGACCCCCGTGACCGCTTCCGTCACCGGATGCTCGACCTGGATCCGGGCGTTCACTTCAAGAAAGAAGTGCTGGCCGGACGCCTCGTCGATCATGAACTCGACCGTCCCCGCGTTGGTGTATCCAACCGCACGAACGAGCTTGATGGCGTCGTCGCGGAGCCGTTCCCAAAGGCCTTCCTTCGCCTCAACGGCGGGCGAGGGCGATTCTTCGATCAGCTTCTGGTGACGCCGTTGAATCGAACATTCCCGCTCAAAGAGCGCCGCAACTCGGCCGCTCCGGTCAGCGAGAACTTGCACTTCGACGTGTCGTGGCTTTTCGATCAGCTTTTCGACGATCATCGTGTCGTCGCCGAAAGCGTTCCTTGCCTCTTCGCGCGCGAGCCGCAACGAGGAATCAAAGTCCTCGGGGGTCTCGACGACCCGCATCCCCCTGCCGCCTCCCCCTTCGGCGGCCTTGAGGAGCACCGGGTATCCAATCGATCCTGCCGCCGCCTTGAGGTCCTCGTCGGAAGCTCCGTGATCGAAAAAGCTCGGGGCGATGGGAACGCCGTTCGCTACAGCGAGTCGCTTGGCGTCGAGCTTCGACCCCAGTTGGCGCATTGCCTCGGACGTCGGCCCGACAAACACAAAGCCAGCCTGTTCGCAAGCCCTCGCGAACTCGGGCCGCTCGGAAAGAAAGCCGTAGCCGGGGTGAATCGCATCCGCGCCTACTTCATTCGCTACAGCCACAATCTTATCGATATCGAGGTAGCTGGAACGCGGCTCTGGAGGGCCAAGATACCGAGACTCGTCCGCAAGAAGCGCGAAAGGCGTGCCCGCGTCCGCATCGCTGAAGACGGCGACGGTGCGAATCCCCAATTCCCTCGCGGCACGAATCACCCGGACGGCGATCTCTCCACGGTTGGCGATGAGCAGCTTTCGAATCATCGGTTTCGCTTGCGGCGCCCCTAGGACTTCGCTTCGTCAGGGTTCCTTTCGACGACAAAGGTTGCGGGGCGCTTTTCGAGAAAGGCGGCGACGCCCTCACGGCCCTCTTCTGAGGCCCGCGCTTTCGCCAGCCTCCTCGCCGAGTCCTCGATGGGGACCGGGGACTCCAAAACTAACCGCTTCGCGCCCCAAACAGCCAAGGGGCCCGCTGACAACACCGCGTCGATCTTGCGGTCGACCGCTGCATCGAGTTCGTCGGCGGCCACGACCTCATGCACCAGCCCCATGCGGAGGGCGCGTTCCGAGTCGAACGTCTCGCCGGTCGCAAACAGGGCTCGCGCATGTCCCGCTCCGATCTTTGGGATGACGTAGGTCGAAATCGTCCCAGGAAGCAATCCGAGCTTGACCTCGCTGAAGGCAAACTTGGTTTCCGGTTCGCAGATGGCGATGTCGGACGAGGCCACAAGGCCAGCCCCTCCTCCAAACGCCGCTCCATGAACCCGGGCGATCACCACCGCAGGGCACCTGGCGATGCTCTCGAAGAGTCGAGCCAGCGAAAGGGCGTCTTCGAAATTCTGGTCTTCGGTGTAGTTCGCCGCGCGGCGCATCCATTCGAGATCGCCTCCCGCCGAAAACACCTTGCCCTCGCCCTGCAATACCACGACGCGAGAGCCTCGGGCCATAAGAGTGAACGCCTCAGTCAGAAGGGCGATCAACTCGTCGTTGAAGGCGTTGCGAACCTCCGGCCGGGCGAGCGTTAAACGCAAGACGGGGCCGTCAGACTCGACTTTCAGCATGGGCTCAGTATGGCAGAGTGCCTAACGGCATATCCGGCAAGTTCGTTGCGATCCCCAGCCGTGGGCGCCTACAAAGACATGGCCGCGACGGGAGTCGAAGAAGCTCCCGCCTGGGCAGGTCGTTGGCTTCGCTCCACCGAGTTCGAACGGCAAGCCTCCGCAGAACGGACAACCCGGCAGGCTCTTTCGGGGGTGCGGCGAAAGTGACGAGCGGGCGCCGCGGATGCTGACCCATCCACCGGAGCATGTCGACTCACTTTCGATCTCCGAATGCGGCACCGGTTTCACGCTCACCGAAAACAGGCCCGGCATCGACCCTCGAACGACCTCGAATTCGACGACGCCAGACTCAGGAAACGGAATCGTCGCCGGCCCCTGAACCCCTCCCGAGTCTACGTAGTCCAGCGCCAGCCTCCAATCGCCATGACCCACGAGCGCCCGCTCCGCTGCGATGGCCTTGCGATAAGCCGTCACGTCGAGCCGAATCGTCGCCTTCGAGCCCGGTTCGCCGGATTCCGGGGAAAGCGCCATTCGCACTCCCGCAAAGTACGTCGGCACGGGCTTGGCGGCGAGGGCTTGGCCAGAGGAGTCCACGACCACGATTTGGGCTTCAACCACCTCGTTCGAAACGTCAACCCCCTGAAACTGCACCAGGCTCTCGCGAACGCGGCCCGCAGCGTCCACCACGGCAAGGAGAACGGCAGCCCCAGCAACGCTCTCGACGCCGCGCCCGCCAACGTACCTCAGCCCGAATTCCTGGCCCGGTCCAGCGGAGCCTTCGACCCAAACGAGGGCGCTGGTTCCCGACCCGAACACGGGGAGTTCTTCAGACCCAAGCTCGCCCACTCGAAAGGCGCTGACGCTCGGTCCCGCGAACTCCTTCCGATTCGACGTATGAGGCACAACGACGATCAGAGTGCCCAAAGGCTCGGTGGTGATCATCAGTCGATATGCGTCCTTGGGGATATCGGCCACCTCACCCGGCTCGACCTTGCCGACATCTTGTGTATCGAGGACTTGAAACGAAAGGGCGGTGTCGAACGGGTTTCTCAGTTGAAGTTTTTCGCCGGGGCCGACCAGCACCCAAGCAAAGGCAGCATCGCGCGCTCCCCTCCGGATCGCAGGTTCGGCGAATAGGCTCTGACTTGGAGCCATGCCCCAGCGATGCGTCTTCCAAGATTGCCACCGCTGGCCCATGCCGTCTTTGTCGAAATAGGCTCTTAGTTCCTCGATCAGCGCATCCGAGGCTGCGTAAGCGGCCGACTTGGAGAACTCGTACCCTGAAAATGTGTTCGTTACGGCCTCGGCGTCGCGGCTCGAAGTGGGAGTGGACTTATCGTGAAAAGCCAACGGGTATTCGCTCTGACCTGAGGAAGCGATCCGGAGACTCTCGGGAGGCGTCCCCGAAAGGTCCTTGAGCGCTTTGTGCAGCGACCGGCGCTCTTCGAGAGACAGGGCTGTGAAATTCGAGTGGGCGAAGAACGCGACGAGGGTTCTCAACTGCAGCCCGACGGATCGAAAAGCCTCGTCGTACTTTTCGGCCCGGACCGCCCGGACCGTTACGTCCCGCTGGCTCTTGAGAACCGAAAGCACGCCGGCGAAGGTATCGCGCGCGCTACGACGTCCCATCGTAAGGCACGAGCGAACCGCGGCATCCGCGCTCACCGGCTCGAAGCCCCGCGCCGGGCTCCACCTGTGGTCGGCAAACCAAGACTCCTGAGCCGACGCGACGACCGCATCGATCGCGGGGCTTGAGAACCCCGCTCTAAGGAGCGCGCCGCGCATGACTTCTGGACCGAAGTACCCGGGTTGCGCCTTCATCTGCCAAGGGGAAGCGGGAGCGGCGGGCGTTTCCCCGTGCCCCCCAAACAGCGCCAATGCCACGATCGCCAACGAGTTCATCGCTTTCTCCCTTGGGACGTTTGTCGTTCCGATTTCGCGCTAGGTTCCCCAAAATGCGAGCCAGGAGCGCGGCCCGATCCCTTCGAATAGATCGTATCCGAAAACGTCAGGAGTTCGGGCGATGAGCGATGGTATTCTGCCTGCCATGAACCGAAAGGTGATCTCCACAGATAGCGCCCCGGCGGCGATTGGCCCCTACAGCCAAGCCGTTCGAGCTCAGGGCGAGTTCGTGTTCCTGAGCGGCCAAATCCCGCTGCTACCCTCTGGCGAGCTTGTAGGGGGTTCGATCGAAGACCAAACGCGCCAGGTCCTCGAGAATCTCTCCGCCGTTCTCGCCAAGGAAGGCCTTTCGCTCAGGAACGTGGTCAAAACGACGATCTTCCTGAGTTCGATGGACCACTTCGCGAAGGTCAACGAGGTGTACGCAGGATACTTCCCCGAAGAGCCCCCGGCTCGCGCGACAGTTGCTGTCGCGGGCCTGCCGAAAGCCGTGGACGTCGAGATCGAGGCCGTCGCCGTTGTTTGAGCGTATCGCGAGTTGAAAAGAGTCGTCTCCGTCAGCTTGGGCTCGAGCAAGGGCAACAAGACCCACGAGGTGGAAATCCTCGGCCAGCAGTTTCGCATCGAGCGAATCGGCACCGATGGCGATATGGCACGGTTCGCTCAGATGTTCCTCGACCTCGAAGGTAAGGTGGATGCCCTCGGGGTGGGCGGCGCGGACATTTACGTCGTCGTCGACAAGAGACGCTATGCCTTTCGCCAAATCCTCAACATCGTTAAGAAGGTCCAAGCGACTCCGGTCGTCGACGGGAGCGGCCTCAAGCACACCCTCGAACGAGAGGCGATTCTCGAGCTGCAGAATTCCGGTGTAGTGGACTTCGCTCGGCAAAGGGCCTTGCTCGTCTCGGCAGTCGACCGCTTTGGGATGGCTCAAGCGCTTGCGGAGGTCTGTCCCAACGTCGTATACGGGGACCTGATGTTTGGGGTCGGGCTGCCGATCCGGATTCGATCGTATCGAACGGTTCGCTGGATCGGTTCACTCCTCTTGCCGATCCTCACAAAACTCCCGTTCCAGTGGTTCTATCCGACGGGCGAAAAGCAGGAAAAGCGAACGCCGAAGTTCGGATGGGCGTTTCAAGAAGCCACCTTCATCGCAGGCGACACGCACTTCATCAAACGGTACGCCCCTGACCGGCTCGACGGCAAGACGATCCTCACGCAAACCCTCCGCAAAGACACCATCGCTTGGTTCAAAGCGGCGGGAGTCGAACGCCTGATCGCGACGACTCCGGTCATGGGCGGCGAGACGTTTGCTACCAACGTGATGGAGGGGGTGATTGTGGCCCTGTTGGGCAAGCGCCCTGAGGACATCGCCGAGAGTGAAATCCTCGACGTGTTGAAGCGCCTTGATTGGAAGCCGACCGTACTCGACCTATCGGGAGACTCGGAGCAGCCCCCCGAACCGTAGAAGTAGAATAGGCACTGGGAGTCTCAACGGTTTGCGAACCTTTGCATTCATCATCCACCCGCTTTCCGTGAACGATGTCGCGCGGAAGTACCCGGTCGCGCGGTTTCTCCCCCTTTCGCTTGTCGAGGCGTTCCTGAAGGCGAAAAGCCCCATGGTTTTGAGTGAGATCAAGGGGGTTCGGTCGCTGACGGGCGAGGGGCTCAAGGGTTGGTTCATCGGCTGCCCGTTGACCCCCCGCCAACTCTCGGGCGGAGTTCCCCTCGAACTCGTGTACCAGCGCCTCCAAGAGAGCTGCGAAATCGCCCATCGCCAAGGCGCGGAGATCATCGGGCTGGGAGCTTTCACTGCGGTCGCCGGCGACGGAGGCATTACTGTGGCGAAGCGTTCTCCCATTCCGGTGACGACGGGCAACAGTTACACCGTGGCGACGGCGATCGAAGGCACGCTGGACGCCTGCAAACAGGTCGGCATCGAGGCCAGGTCCTCGACGCTGGCCGTCGTCGGCGCCACTGGCTCTATCGGGAAGACTTGCGCCCGCATCCTTTCGGCGACCTTCGAGCGGGTGATCCTGATCGGACGCGATCCCAGCCGCACGCGCGACCTCGCGGAAGAGATCCCGCACTCGGAACCGACCACGGACTTGGAGAGGCTGGTCCAGGCCGACGCGGTCATCACGGTGACTTCGAGCGATGCCGCGATCATTCAACCCCACCACCTCAAGTCCGGCAGCGTCGTATGCGATGTGGCCCGCCCCCGAGATGTCAGCGCCAAAGTTGTGGGCCAGAGGCCGGACGTGCTCCTGATCGAAGGCGGGGTCGTTTCCGTGCCCGGCGACGTGGACTTCGGCATGGACTTTGGGTTTCCCCCGAAAACCGCTTACGCCTGCATGTGCGAAACCATGATGCTGGCGCTCGAAGGACGGTTGGAGAATTACACCCTTGGCAAGGATGTGAGCGTTGAGCAAGTCAAGGAAACACAAGGGTGGGCCAACAAGCATGGGTTCAAACTGGCCGGTTACCGGTCGTTTCAGCGGGCGGTTAGCCAAGAAGACATCGCCCGGGTCCGAGCAGCGCGAGCGGCGGCGATCCCTTCGCCCGTTAGCCTACGGGAGAAATCCTCTCCTCTCCGTCCGTAGACCGTGCATCGGGAGCCTGCCGACCATGCCCCCTGTGGGGATGACGGGTGGCCCTGACAGGCGGAGGGATTGTGCCGTTTGTCAGGGAAGGGCTGATGTCAAGACATCGACTGTTTGAATAGGGTAAACGGCGGGTGGCCATCCCATGGAACTAATCTACTTCCCATGGGTGCCACCCCAAACTCGTTTTGGGGTGCTCTGGGGCCGGGTGCAAAGCGCGAAGCAAGCTTCCCTCACTCAATAGCGGTATGCGTCGGGGATGACACCCGTTGGGGATTGGCACCTTGGCAATCGGCCCCAATTACTTTGCGACTCCACCTCGGAAGTACCCCTGGCGATCCCGAAAGCCCGACGGGCCGAGAGGTTAGAACGAAGGGCTCCGAACTACCTCTTAGCGACCCAACGAAGGGCCCTTCGAATCATCTCTACGAACTCGCTTTCAGAATACGATTCCTTCGTGTGTCCGAGCGCGGTGTACCACGCCCTTCCGCCCTCGAACTCATGGCACCAGGTCACCGGATGATCGGCACCCATTCGCCCGCCGTTGTAAGTCGCCTCGTCGATGCGCATCAGGACGTTGACGGAGGATCGGGGATTGGATCGGAAGTCATACCACTCGTCCGTCCGTACCCAGGTCTTCGGAAGGTGGCTCACCGTCGGGTGATCGGGCTGCTCGATGTGGAGCGTCGCCTTCTGGATCGCCGGGTGGCTGAGGAAGTACGCTCCCACGAGCTTTCCATACCACGGCCAGTCGTATTCGGTGTCGCTGGCGGCGTGGATGCCCAGATAGCCTCCTCCTCGCCGCACGAACCGCTCCATCGCGCCCTGCTGCGCGTCGTTCAAAACGTCGCCCGTCGTCAGGAGGAACACCAGCACGTCGACTTGAGCAAGCGCTTCGTCGGTGAACCTCGCGGATAACTCGGTGAAGGACACATTGAAGCCTTCGGCTGAAGCCATCCTTCGAAACATTTCTTGCCCCTCAGGGATCGAGTCGTGGCGAAAGGCAGCCGTCTTCGAAAACACCAGGACGTTGAGTTTTCCGTTGCCGGACTCGGTAGTAGGGTTCGCGAGAACTAGGCAAGTGGCAAGAAGGGAGGTTAGGACCGACATGGGTCTATTGTACGCTTGCGGCCCGCAAACGGCAACCTAAAGGCTCGATCTCGCCGTCCTGAACCTCGTTTCGACCCGGTACTTCTTGCGGAGAGCCTCGCTTTGCTCCACTCCCAACACGCAAAGAGCCGTGGCGACTGGGTCGGTGGTGAGGCCATTCGGGCCGAGAACGGTCACCTGAATCCGGTTGGTAAGCCCCCACCCGGTCCGTGGATCGACGATGTGCGAATGCCTCTTGCCGTCGATCACGACAAACTGCTCGGTGTCGCCCGAAACCGACAGCGCACGGTTAGCGAGAAAATAGGCTTCGTTGTCGGCGTCAGCGACTTCGATTCGCCAGCCTCTTTCGCCTGGAGGGGCGCCCGATGCCACCATGTCGCCCCCGGCAACCACCAGCGCGCGCAGCACACCCTTGCGTTTGAGCGCCGCGATCGCCTGATCGCACGCGTAGCCCTTCCCGATCCCCCCGAAGTCGATTTGCAGGCCTTTCAGACCGATTCCCACGGTCCGATTTCGCTCGTTCAACCCGACCGTTTGCCAGCCGACGAGTTTCCTTGCTTCTTCGAGGGATTGCGCGGTGGGAGGGACGCCGGTCTTTCGCGTATCCCGCCAAAGCCGAATCAACGGCCCGCAGGTGAAGTCGAACGCGCCTTCACTCGCCTCGGCGACCTCCTTGGCGCGCTGGAGGACCGTGAAGAGATCACGACTCACCGGGATCGGGCCTTCTCCCGCTCGGCCGCAAAGCTTCATGACCTCGCTGTCGGGGCGGTAGTCGCTCAGGATCTGCTCGAGTTCGGCGAACCTCGCGAACGCCGCCTTCGCCGCGGACGCAGCCTGCTTGGGGTCTTTGGCAAAGAACTTGAGGTCCACCCTAACCCCCATGTGGATTTCGCTGTATTCGTAGCGCTTGAGGGGCGGATCGCATCCCTCCTGCCACCCCCATTGCTGGCAGTGTCCGAGCGAGGGGATTCCGAGCAGTAGCAGCCACGCGATCTTCATTGCCTTCCTTGCGCCCCTAGAGAACTTCAAGGGGACGGCGAAACCCGGTTCGATGCAGGCATCGATGGGACCAGAGATCGGGCTACGGCGAGCTAGGAGGACTTTCGCGTGCGCTTCTTGCCCGCAGCACCCATTTCGACGCCCACTGCGCCGTCGCCAAACACCGCTCGCACCTTCACCTTACGAGTCGGCTCTTGGCCCCGAATCGTTGTCCAGTTTGCCCGATCGAGCGCCCATTGCCACCCCACATCTGTCGGGGAGTAAACGAACTCCACGCCCTCTTCGATGATGGAGGAGAGCGTCTTGCGAAGATCGTCGCGTTTGCCCAGCCGCGAACTGCCGGCGTCGAAGTTCGGGGAGAGTTGGACCGTGACCGTTATGGTCTCCTCCTCCGCGGTCTTCGTCTTCTTGACGGGTTCGCCGGACTCTTCGATCTGTCCGAGTTCCACGCCGATGGCGGAGGTCAAATCGCCATAATCGTCGGGCCATCGGAACGACTTGCCGTCGTATTGCGCGAGCGCATGCCGTCCGGAGAGAACCAACGCCGATGCGAGAAGCCCAACGTCCGTCGGACTCATCTTGGGATAGGCTTTGCGAAGCTGGTCAACGGCGGTTTCGAGCTTGGTGAGGTGACAGGTAATCATGGAACGTCAGTCGAGAAAGCGTCGCTTGGCGCTGAACAATGCCCACTGCGCCATAATGGGGCATTGTACCCTGAGTTCCAGTGAGGTGATTCGATGAGGCCGATTTCCATTCTTCAGTTTGCGTTGGCGTCGCTTGCGGCCGTGATAGTGGGTTGTGGCCCTGCCGGCGAGCCTTCGGACTCCGCCACCAACGGCAAGGAGACCCCAAAGCTGTTGGTTGGACTCGTCTTTGACTCGGGCGGGCGGGGCGACAAGTCGTTCAACGATAGCGCGTGGGCGGGTCTCGAACGGGCGATCAATGAACTAGGAATCGAGCATCGCGTCGTCGAAAGCAAGAGCGAAAAGGATTACGATCAGAACCTCGCTGCGATGGCCGATCAGGGTTGTGACCTCGTGTTCGCAGTCGGACTGGGAATGGAGTCCGCGCTCAAGAAAGTGGCGGCGACCTATCCCAAGACCAAGTTCGCGATCGTCGACGGGCTGGTCGAAGCCGACAACGTTCGTTCTCTGCGGTTCAAGGAAGAGGAAGGCAGCTTCTTGGCGGGTTACCTCGCGGCCCTCATGAGCGAATCCGGGCGTTTGGGGTTCGTCGGAGGAAAGGAAATCCCGCTGATCAAGAAGTTCCATGCGGGCTACGTCGCGGGGGCGAAGACCGCCCGCCCCGATGTCGTCGTGCTGCCCGAGAAATACACCGGCAGTTGGGACAACACCGACACCGGCAAGCTCGCGGCCAAGGCCCTCTTCGCCGATGGCGCAGATGTCGTCTACCACGCCGCGGGGAAAGCCGGGCTCGGTGTGTTCGCTGCCGCCGAAGAGGCCATGAAATACGCGATTGGGGTCGATAGCGACCAGGACTACCTCGCGCCGGGAGTCGTACTGACGAGCATGGTCAAGCGCGTCGACGAGTCGGTGTTTCAAACGGTCAAGGACGTTCTCGACGGCAAGTTCGAATCGGGCGTGAAGGTGTATGACCTCGCCAGTGGGGGCGTCGGCCTGAGCGAGATGAAGCACACGAAGGACCAAGTCGGCGCAGAGCGGCTCGCGAAAGTCGAAGAGGTCTCCGCCAAGATCAAATCGGGAGAAATCAGCGTCCCGTCGACACCGGAGAAGCTGGCCGAGTTCCTGCAGAAGTCAGGCTAATCGCTCTCAGGAGAACAGGCTGGGCAACTCGCAGGCTCTCCGCTGCATGCGGGTGCTTCGGGCTGCGCCGGCTGAGTTGAGGACGAATAGTCGTTGATGTGGAACCCGGACCCCTTGAACACGACTCCCGCAGGCTGGATGAGACGCTTGACCGTCCCTTCCGATCCGCAATCGCAGACGCTCAGCGGAGAGTCGGTGATGCGTTGCTCCGCCTCAAACACCTGCTGACAACTCGAACACTCGTATACGTACGTTGGCATCGTCGAATCCTCAAGACCCCTTTCCTCGGCCGCCCGGCGATGTGTCAGAATGTCGGCGAGCCGCTAGGTTCATTCTCGGCATAAGAAGATACCCCGTTCATGCTCGGCTCCCAAACCGTCGAATTCTCTGACCTCGGCAAAGTCGCGGTGCTTCTAGTGCTCGAAGCGCTTCTTTCGGCCGATAACGCGCTGATCCTCGCCATTATCGTCCGGCACTTGCCCAAGGAACAGCAGCGCAAGGCCCTCTTCTATGGATTGGGGGGCGCCTTCGTCCTCCGCATCGCCGCGATCGCGCTGGCGTTCATGATCCTCGACTTCTGGTGGCTCCAGCTCATTGGAGCGCTTTATCTGATCTACCTCCCCGTCAAGCACTTTCGGACTCATGCCAGCGCGAAAGAGATCACCGGAAAGGCGGGGGCAGGCTTCTGGATGACGGTCATTTACGCGGACCTGGCCGACCTCGCGTTCGCGATCGACTCGGTGCTCGTCGCCGTCGCGGTCGTAAATGCCAAGGAGAAGGTATGGATCGTCTACGCGGGCGCGATCTTGGGGATTATCCTCCTTCGGTTTGCGGCGACTTGGTGCTTGCGCCTGCTCGACAGATATCCGATCCTCGATCACGTCGCGTATGCCTTGGTGGGTTGGGCGGGGATCAAGTTGCTGTTGGTCGGGGGGCACACGATGGAGCGCTGGTACGTGGCGCGCCACGCGGGAGCGAGTTTTTCGGTCCACATTCCCGAAATGCACCCCGCGATTTTCTGGGGCGGGCTGACTGTGATTGTGGTCGTCGGAGGCTTTCTCGCCTTCAGCCGGGCCGCCCAAGAAGAGGCCGACTCCAGCCTCGAAGTAGGGAACTCCGATTCGGAATCGGTTCCTGAAGAGGATAGCTCGAACAAGGAAAGCACTCCCACGCCCCCTTAACGCTCGACGCTCTTCCCCCCAGCAGGGCCTTCCTTCGTCGCCGCGCCCATTTCAACCTGTTTCTGTGCAGATTGCCTCGTGCCGGAAGGAGAGCAGGCCCGCTCTGCCGAAGGAAAAGCGTATGATCTGTGCGATTCTGCTGGCATCCATGACGGCAGTTCAGGCAAATGATATGAAGGAACTCCTGGGAGCAGTATCGTCGGCGCGATTGCGGGCCGGGGTCGAAAAGCTCGCATCCTTCCCCACGCGCAATACCCTCTCACCCACACTGAGCGAGGCGGCGGAGTGGCTTGCGGGGGAATACCGCAAGATTCCCGGAATGCAGGTCGAAGTCATGAAGTACGTCGCCCCCAAGAGCAGACGAGTTCCGGACGACACCGAAGTCGTGCAGGTCGTCGCCACTTTGCCGGGTACGACGGACCGGCGAATCCTCGTAGGCGGCCACCTCGATTCCCTGAACTTGCGCGTCGATCCGAAGACGGGGATTGCGCCCGGAGCCAATGACGACGCGAGCGGGACGATCCTCGCGCTCGAAGCGGCAAGGGTCCTTTCAACTCGCAAGTGGCGACACACGATGGTCTTCGTAGGCTTCACGGGCGAGGAACAAGGGCTTCTCGGCGCGACCGCGCTTGCGGCCCGTGCGAAGGCCGAAAACTGGCAGATCGACGCCGTGCTCAACAACGACACCGTGGGTTCGAGCAGCAACCTGAACGGCCAGAGCGATCCCCATCGCGTCCGGGTCTTTAGCGAAGAAGCCGAGACCCACGCGAGCCGCGAACTCGCCCGCTTCATCGAGTGGGTCGTTCGGCAGAACATGAGCGACTTCTCCGTCAAATTGGTTCTGCGCCGGGACAGGTACGGAAGGGGCGGCGACCACACGCCGTTCGCAAACGCAGGGTTCCCCGCCATCCGATTCATCGAGGTCCACGAGGAGTACACGCGCCAGCACACACCGGACGATCTCCCGGAACACATGGATTGGGAGTACCTTGCGCGGGTCACTCGAGCTAACGTCGCCGCACTCGCAACGCTCGCCAATGCCGGTCCGCAACCCAAGAGAGTTCGCTTGGCCAACGACCAATCGCATCACGCGACCCTCCTTTGGGACGCGGAGCCTGGAGTGTCCTACAGAGTCTTCTGGCGCGATACCGCCTCCGCCACATGGAATGGGTCGAAGGAGGCAGGGGAAGCAAGCAGGTTCACGCTTGAAAACATCAACAAAGACGACCACTTCTTCGCAGTAGGCTCGGAGGGCGGCGTGCCTGTTCCGCTCGGGAGTCCGTAGGCCCTTCGTCCCTCGTTTGCAGCTTCAAATTTCCATTGGTCCCATTCGGGTGAACTCCCGACGCACCTTCACGTACTATCGGTTGAACCCCTTTCGAGGGGACGGCACAGGGCCCGAACGGGCTCAGGCCCCAAGAACCAACAAAGCGTAGATGCGGGGCGGAAGTCGGCGACGAAAAGACTTCCGCCCAACTTTCGGCCCGTCGGCGAACTGAGTACATCGCCCAGGCGGGCCTTTTTTTTGGTTCGCGCCCCCAATCTCTGCGCCAAACCGGTTATAACGAGAGAATGTTCACGCCCTATCAGTGGCAAGAAGCGATGAGCAACCGCGCCGAGTACGTCGAGTCGCGCTTGACTCTGGGCGCGCCGGTGGTTGCGGCGTCATTCGAACCCGGAATCGTCATGCTTACCTACCGACGCCAGGCTCGAAAGCTGTTTGAACTCTACGACCGGCTGGCATTTGGCGGCGTGGGGCAGCAGTCCGACATTGAGTCGATTCGGCTGGCAGCGCTGGACTTTGCGCATCGCGAGGGGTTCGCCCGGAGTGAGAACGACGTCACGTTGCACAGGGTCATCCATGCTATCAGCGCTCCGATGAAGGCCGCGTTCGCCGACTTCTCGTCCCCGCCCGTCATCGCGATGGCGCTCTTTGCCGAGTTGGGCAATACCATGGAAGAGGACAAGTACGGAATCGTCGAGTATGACGGCGACTTCGTAACGACCGGGCATTGCGCTTGCGCCACCCCTCACCGGGGCGAAAAAGAAGGCGTCGCCGCAAAGCTGCATGCCATCAAGCCCAAGGGCCTTGACATTGACAAGGCCGTCGAAACCCTGAAAGAGATTTGGGTCAGCTCGTTTCAGGTGTTCGAAAAGTCCGACGGCGACAAGGAGGCTCCGCTTCGTCTGGAAGCTGCGATCCTCGAAAGAGACTTCCGAAAGGAGGCCCGGTTCCGAGTGCTCGACGTCGAGCCCTGAGCCGTCCCTACCCCTCGGACGACAGTTCCAGCAAGCCTTCCGCAACGTAAATCGGCGCCTCGCACCGAACCGCCAGCGCGATCGCATCGGAAGGACGCGAGTCGATTTCCGCCTCAACTTTCCCCCGACGCACATAGATCTTCGCGTAGTAGATCGCGTTCCAGAGGTCGTCGATCACGATCCGGTCGACTTCGAGCCCCATGCGATCCAAGATCGCCTTGATGAGGTCATGGGATAGCGGCCGGTCGGGTCGGCTTCCTTCCAGGGCAAGGCTGATCGACTGAGCCTCGAACGGCCCGATCATGATGTGGAGTTCCCTGCGGCCGTCCGAAAGCAGCACGAAGTGCGAGGTGTCGCTGCCGTTGTGAAACGAATACACTCCCCGGATGGCGACATCCACCAATTCGCCGTAAGAAACTGGTTCCCGTCCCTCTCCACTCAGTTCCTTGGGAAAGAACGGCGGGGGAACTTCCAGGTTCTCCGGCTCGCCGAAGCCTTCGACGTCGTCGGGCATGCTACGAAAGATACCTCGCCATAGGTAGACGCCGACGGACCGGAGTTCGTTCCGCCTGAGCGCAATCTACCGCAGCCTTTCGATCCTCACGGCTGTGCGCTTGTATTCCGGAGTGCCCGTGACCCGGTCTCGAACGGTGCTAGTGGTCTTGTTCAAAAAGACCTTGGGCGAGTGGAACGTGGCGAAGACCTCGCCAGGACGAAGTCCCCGGTCGAAGCGGACCGGAAGAACGGCCTCGCCGAAGCGGCTGACAATCCGAACGCTCTCGCCCTCCTCGAGTCCCAGCCTTCGCGCGTCGGACGGCAGAATGTCGAGGGTGTCGGTGGGCCGCAGTCGCGAGTTCTCGGTTCGACCGGTCATCGTGGCGGCGTTCAAATGATAGAGGTCGCGGCCCGAGTTGAGCAGGAACGGGAAGGAGTCGGAGACCACCTCAGGGCTCGGGATGTAAGTGATCTGCTTGAGGGCGGTCCGTTCGCCTGTCGGAAAGCGGTCCTTGTGCAATACGGTCGTGCCCGGATGATCCTCGGTCGGGCAGGGCCACTGAAGCCCGCCCTTTTCGAGCCGCGCATAGCTGAGTCCCGCGCCAACCGGCCACAGGCTCCGGACTTCATCCCAAATCGCGCATTCGTCCGCAAACGAAAAGCCCTCGGTTTCCCCCATCGCCTGGGCGACCCGCTGCATGATCTCCCAATCGGGCAGCGCATTTCCGGGCGGATCGATCGCCTTTCTGAGGAGTTGGACCCGCCTTTCTGCGTTCATAAACGTCCCCGGCCTTTCGAACGAAGCGGCAGCCGGTAAGAACACGTGAGCGAACAATCTCGCGGATTCGTTTAGGAAGAGGTCCTGAACGATCACTAATTCCATTAATTCGAGTGCGCGGGCAGTCTTCTCCGCCGACGGGTTCGTCAGATAGACGTCGTAGCCAATCACCCACATCGCCTTGAGCTGGCCCACCTCGGCGGCGTCGAGCATCTGCATGAGGTTGAGCCCCTGGACCTCAGGAAGCGGCCGCCCCCACCGTTCGAGGAACGCAGCAGGCGAAGAAGAAACGGCGACGTGGCCGGTGAGGTTCGAGGGTTCGCAGCCCATGTGCGCCGAACCTTGAACGTTGTTTTGACCCCTAAGTGGATTCACGCCCCCACCTTCGACCCCAATGTTGCCGGTGAGAAGCGCCAGATTCACAAGGCACTGAACGCCCTCGGTGCCCTGCAGGTGCTCCGTCATGCCCAAACCGTGGACGCTCATCGAAGGCCGCGCGGTTGCATAGAGCCGGGCCGCCTCCCTGATGGTCGAAGGGCAGACGCCACAAATCGGCCCCACCTTTTCCGGCGCGTAGTCGCGAACGAACTCGCGGAACTCTTCGACACCGTCGATGCGTCGGTTCAGGTATTCAGAATCTTCCAGGCCCTCTTCCAAGATCACGTGCATCATCGAGTTCAGCAGCGGCACGTTGGTTCCGGGTCGAAGTTGAACGTGGACGTCGGCGTACTTGGCGAGTTCGATGGCCTTGGGGTCGATGACGATAAGGTTGGCCCCTCGCAACTTCGCTTGCTTGATTCTCTCGCCGACCACAGGGTGATTGACCGAGGGGTTGGAACCGATGACGAGGATCGTCTCCGCGCGTTCGATGTCGTCGTAGGAGTTCGTGGCCGCGCCTGTCCCTAGGATTGACTTCATCGCAGCGGCCGTTGGAGCGTGGCACACCCTCGCGCAGCAATCCACGTTGTTCGTTCCCAAGACCACCCGCGCGAATTTTTGGGCGATGTAGTTATCCTCGTTGGGGGCGCGCGAGGAGCCCAGAATCCCGATCGAGTCCGGTCCGTGTCGGTCCCGGAGTTCAGTGAGCCGGGAGGCGACGAACTCGATCGCCTCCTCCCAGCTCACGACCTCCCACTCCCCGCCCTTACGCAGCATCGGTTCAGATATTCGATCAGAAGCATGTACATATTGATGTGCGTAGCGACCTTTGACGCAAACGTGCCCCTTGTTCACGGGTGCATCTCTTGCGGGTAGTACTTGAACAATCCGATTCGACTTAGCGCCGACTTCGAGTTCACAGCCCACGCCGCAGTACGGGCAAACCGTCCGAGTCCAGGAATCGGCAAGCCCTTCGCGCCAGCGTGTGTGGTCCACCAGGGCGCTCGTCGGGCAAGAGTCCACGCAGGCGCCACAGCTCTTGCAGGTGCTCTGTGCCATTTCAGAAAGAGAATCCGGCACAATTCGAGTCTCAGGTCCTCGATTGACAATCTGCCACACGAACGAACCTTGAACTTCGGAGCAAATGCGAACGCACCGGTAGCACTCGATGCAAGCCGACCGATCGAACATGAAGTAGGGGTTCGATGCGTCTAATCTATCACGATCAGACCTACCTTGAGCTTCGTGTTCCAGTCCGTATAGTTTGAGCCAGCGGTGAAAGCCCTTCTCGGGGAACGCGTCGATCCGCTCCCCCGGATACTCGCGAGCCATAAACGTGAGAACAGCCTTTCGGGACTCGATAAGCTCGGGATCGTCCGTCGTTACGTTCATGCCTTCAACCGCAGGACATGCACAAGCCGCGACCAAACGCGATTGTCCTTCCACGCGCACCAAACACACCCGACATGCGCCGGAAGGGGCCAACCTTTCGTCGTGGCAAACGGTCGGAATCTCCTTGCCTGCACTCTTTAATGCGTCGAGGAGCGTGGCTCCGGGCTCGACTTCGACTGGTTTCCGATCGACTGTGAGTTGAATCATCGTCGCCTCGTCTCAGCGGACTCTCTCAGTATAGGCCGTGAATGACCCCATCGCTATCGACATCGATCTTCATTGCCGCCGGGGTCTTGCCCATCCCCGGCATCAGCATGATGTCCCCCGAAATCGCAACTAGGAACCCCGGGCCTGCGGAAACCTTGACCTCGCGAACGTTCAGCTTGAAATCTTTCGGCGCGCCCAATAGTTTGGGATCGTCGCTCAGGCTGTACTGCGTCTTTGCAATGCAGATCGGCAAGTCGCCGAGACCCGCTGCGCGAGCCCAGTCGAGCGTCTTTTGCGCGGACTTCGAGAATTCGACGCCGACTCCACCGTACGCCTTGCGAACAATGCTCTCGACCTTGACCTCCGCAGAGTCAGAGGCGTCGTACAGCCCTCGGAATGAGGTTGGCTTCGCCGCCTCGGTGACCACCGTCTTGGCGAGGTCTTCGCAACCTACGCCCCCGCCTGTAAATGGGTTTGCGACGACGGCGGAGACCCCGAGGTTCTCTGCGTAGGAAGCGACCCGATCCCAGTCCTCCTGAGCGTCGTCGCCAAACCGGTTGATCGCCACGACCAGGGGCGGGCCGTACTGTTGCAGGTGGCGGATGTGTTGGCCGAGGTTCTCCAGACCCGACTCCAGGCAGCCGCTCCCGTGGTGCCGCAAAGCCCGAATCGTCGCCACGAGGACGATCGCCGAGGGCGCAACTCCGATGCGGGGAACGACGATGTTGAGGAACTTCTCCGCCCCCAGTTCGGAACCAAAGCCGCCTTCGGTGACTACAAAATCCGTGAGCCGAAGCGCCGCCTTGGTACCAACGACGGTCGAGCTCCCGTGGGCAATGTTGCCAAATGGCCCTCCGTGGACGAAAGCGGGACCACCCTCGACCGTTTGCACCAAATTGGGTCTGCGGGCATCGCGAAGCAATGCGGTCATCGCGCCGACGCCGCCAATATCGTTCGCCGTTACCGGAGTCTTGTCGGATCTCAGGCCGATCACGATCCTCGCGAGCCGCTTTTGAAGGTCGGGGATCGAGTCGCTCAGGCACATCGCTGCCATCACCTCGCTCGCAGGGGTGATGACGAAACCGTCCGTTCGGGGGTAACCGTTGCCCTTGCCCAAACCGACCACGATCTCCCGGAGGCCCCGGTCGATCATGTCTACGGTCCTCGGCCACCAGATGCTGCGAAGGTCGATCCTTTCTGCGTTCCCGTTGTGAAGGTGGGCGTCGATCATCGCGGAGAGGAGGTTGTGCGCGGCCGTGATGGCAGGAAAGTCGCCGTTGAAGAATAAGTTGATGTCTTCCATCGGAAGCACCTGGCTATATCCTCCCCCGGTCGCGCCGCCTTTGATCCCAAAAACCGGACCGAGCGCAGGCTCGCGCAGGGCGGGCATTGCCGATTCCCCGATTCGGTTCAACCCCTGGGCCAGTCCGACCGAGGTCGTGGTCTTTCCCTCTCCCGCGGGCGTCGGGTTGATCGCGGTGACGAGGATCAGTTTGCCCTTCGCCGGAGATGCCAGAAGCCGGTCGAGCGCTTCGGAGGTCAGCTTGCCCTTGAACTTGCCGTAGGAATCGAAGTCGTCCTCACCCAACCCCAGTCCCTCGGCGATTTCGCCAATGGGGCGCAACCTGGCGCTCTGCGCTACGGAGAGGTTGGTCGGGGGCTGGTCGGTTCGGGAAGCTGTCTGCATCGTGGTTGTCCTGCGTGCGATTGGGCCTTGGCTCATCGGATGTCTGCTCGTCCGTCCCTTGCAGACTCGTTGTCCGCCGAGTCAAGGTCCTCAACATCTCTTGTACGCCAACTTTCGTCTGTTGACTGTGACGCCTGTCATGTTTTGCGCCTTCTCCACAGAATCGTATCCGCCTATCCACAGTCTTTTCTCCGAGCGCGTCACAATTCTCGCCCTTCAAGCATATGCTCAGTATGTCTAGGTTTCTTTAGGGGGGCACATGAATTCGCGACTCTTCGTTCTTCTATCGTTCGCCAGCCTTGCGGCGTCCTCGCCGGGTCAAATCTCAAGCATTTTGAGCACTGCAGAGGCTCATTACCAGGCCGACTCCAGTGGTTTTCAGAGTCAGTACAGGAATCTGTGGAATTCGACCCCTCCAGGTTATGTCGAGACTCGGAGCTATGTACCGTTCGATGGAGACACGGGGATTGGCCGAGCGGACCGTACAACCTGTTGGGACGACGCTGACGCCTGGAGCTCAATCCTTCACCCTGGCCAGGAACGGCAGTACGCTCGCGCTGGTGGCTGTGGTCTGCCCCCCGAAATTGAAGACGTCAAAAAAGTAGTCCTCTGGTTCAAACTGGAGGCAATCATGAAGAGATCGAAGTTCACCGAGGAGCAGATCGTGAGGATTCTGCAGGAGGCCGCATCGGGCCAGAAGACGCAGGCCCAGCTTTGCCGCGACCACGGAGTCAGCGCGAACACGTTCTACGTGTGGAAGCGCAAGTACGCGGGGATGCAGACAGACGATGTGCGGCATCTGCGCGAGCTCGAGCGGGAGAACGCTCAGCTCAAGCGTCTTCTTGCCGAAAGAGACCTTGAGATCGACGCGGTACGGGCGCTGTTCCGAAAAAACGGACTCGCGCTCCCGAACCCGTCGCGGGGGCGCGATTCCTGATGGAGCGGAACATGACGGTCCGCAGGGCTTGCTGGATGACCGGGATCTCGACTCGCGCTGTTTATGAGGAGCTAGGGCCGGACCGGGACGCTGCGCTCAGGGAAGCACTCAGGAGGGTCTGGCGGCCCAACATGGGCTACCGGATGGCGCACGCCCTGGTGAAGGAAGAGTTCGCTCCCCTGAACCTCAAGCGGGTGCATCGAATCTGGAAACACGAGCGGCTCGGCCGCAAGACGCGATATCGCAAGAAGCGGACCGGGAACCCGGTTCCCCTGTCGGCGGAGCATCCCAACCACGTGTGGACGGTGGACTTTATCCATGATTCCTGCCTGAGCGGAACGAAGCTCAAGGTGCTTTCGGTGGAGGATGAGTTCACTCGGGAGTGCCTAGCTCTGGAGGTGGCGACGCGGATCAATGCTCGCAAGGTGCGCGACGTATTGGCTCCGCTCTTTGCCGATCGCGGGGCTCCCCGGTTCGTTCGGAGCGATAACGGCGGCGAGTTCGTTGCCCGGCTGCTCGCGGTGTTTCTCTCTGAATCCGGTTCGAACAGCCGCTTCATCGATCCGGGCAAACCCTGGCAGAACGGGTTCGTGGAGTCGTTCCACTCGACCCTGCGCCGGGATCACCTCGACGTCGAGGTCTTTGTCAATCTGGCCGACGCTCAGATGAAGACGGCGATCTACCGTCGCTACTACAACGAGGTTCGGCCGCATTCGTCGCTTGGCTATCGCCCCCCGGCGGTGGCCGCGCAGAGTCTGGAGTTCAGTCGGGCTACGCCCTGCCTGCCCCCCAACCCTGCTGGGATATCATCAGCGGAGGTCTACTCTTAAGATGTCTTCAACAATGGGGGCTGGCCAGCTGGTCCGGAAACGGAGGCCCACCAGATGAGGTGTTTGCAGAGTCCACTGCGACCATCAAGTCGACTTGGATTGCATACTCCGCCTCAGCATCTCCCGTACCAGTCGACCTCGTCTACTTTCTTGATGGATGGCTCTTCGTGGCTTCTCAGTCATCCGATGCGTTTTCGAGCGTCGACGTCAGCATTAGCACGTACTTAGGCCCCCCTCTGTTTGAGGCCTCAGCCAAACTTGAAGGAGGAGGTGCTGGCCTTTCGACGTCCTTCAGTACCGCCAACGGCTGGCCATCCGGAGCTTGGGACGCTGCTTGGACTGACACGACGTCCACGTTAACGAGCACCGCTACAACTTCTTCGGATCGCATGTATGATCTGAACTACTTCGAAACCGTGGATGACATTCTATTCGTGCAACCCAATACGCCTTTCTACATCGAGTATCAGATTTCCGTCACCGCAACTACTCCGGGGCCATACGAGTTGTTCGCCACATCTGACTTCTCTCAAACAGCCACATTTGACCTTACTTCCAATACGTCTGGCGTCACAGTAGTCGAGTTGTTTGGAACGGTGCCGGAGCCATCGTCCCTTGTCGGACTGGGCATCGGTGCTCTAAGCGCGATGCGACGCAGACGGCGTACACGGACCAGTTAGCCGCTGCCCAAGGCTCCGTTCCCCGCAAGCCGGCCGAGAGGCGGACCAGACCTTGAGGATCGTGCTGCTCGCAAGAACCGAACGTCCCTTCGACTTGGGGTGACAACAAAACGGCTTGAAAAGAAAACGGAGCGGCTCGGCAAACGCCGAACCGCTCTCGAATCCTTGAAGCTTAGTGACGCTGGTAAGACCGACCTAGGTATGTCCTTCCTGCCGTGCAAGAAGGAGTTCTAACCTTTAAGGAGGTGATCCACCCACACCTTCCGGTACGGGTACCTTGTTACGACTTAGTCCCCCTTACTCCCCTCACCTTCGGCCGCTCCCTCCTTACGGTTAGGCCACGGACTTCGGGTGAAGACAATTCAGGTGACTTGACGGGCGGTGTGTACAAGACCCGGGAACGTATTCAACGCAGTATAGCTGACCTGCGTTTACTAGCGATTCCGCCTTCATGCAGTCGAGTTGCAGACTGCAATCTGAACTGGGGGCGTATTTTTGGGATTGCCTCCACCTCACGGCTTCGGTGCCCTTTGTTGCGCCCATTGTAGCATGTGTGAAGCCCCAGGCGTAAGAGCCATGCTGACTTGACATCATCCCCACCTTCCTCCGGCTTACACCGGCGGTCTCCTATGAGTTCCCGACATTACTCGCTGGCAACATAGGACGAGGGTTGCGCTCGTTGGCGGACTTAACCGTACACCTCACGGCACGAGCTGACGACAGCCATGCAACATCTGTCTTCAGGTCTCCTTGTGAGAGAGGGCCCGATCTCTCGGGCTTACCATCGATGTCAAACCTGGGTAAGGTTCTTCGGTTAGTATCGAATTAATCCACATGCTCCACCGCTTGTGCGGGTCCCCGTCAATTCATTTGAGTTTCAACCTTGCGGCCGTACTCCCCAGGCGGGATACTTAATGCGTTAGCTGCGACACAAGAGGGGTCGATACCTCTTACGTCTAGTATCCATCGTTTAGGGCGTGGACTACCAGGGTATCTAATCCTGTTTGCTACCCACGCTTTCGCGCCTCAGCGTCAGGAAACGCCCAGTGACCTGCCTTCGCTGTTGGAGTTCCTCCCGATATCAATGCATTTCACCGCTACACCGGGAATTCCAGTCACCCCTGCGTCCCTCCAGCTGGCCAGTATGAAAAGCAGTTTCCGGGTTGAGCCCTGGAGATTTCACTTCTCACTTAACTAGCCGCCTACGCGCTCTTTACGCCCAGTAAATCCGGACAACGCTCGCCCCCTACGTCTTACCGCGGCTGCTGGCACGTAGTTAGCCGGGGCTTATTCGCCAGGTACCGTCCTAAGTCTTTCCTGGCAAAAGGAGTTTACAGACCTAGATCCTTCGTCCTCCACGCGGCGTCGCTGCATCAGGGTTTCCCCCATTGTGCAATATTCCAAACTGCTGCCACCCGTAGGTGTGTGGGCCGTGTCGCAGTCCCACTCGGGGGGATCATCCTCTCAGACCCCCTACCCGTCGTAGCCTTGGTGAGCCGTTACCTCACCAACAAGCTGATAGGACATAAGCCGCTCCCAAAGCCGATTGCTCGATTTAATCCCTTGATGATGCCATCTAAGGACCACATCTGGTATTACCCGTGGTTTCCCTCGACTATCCCAGTCTTTGGGGCACGTTGCTTATGCATTACTCCGCCGTTCGCCACTGAGTATTGCTACTCCGTTCGACTTGCATGTCTAAGGCACGCCGCCAGCGTTCGTCCTGAGCCATGATCAAACTCTCCGAAGAAAGTGTTCGACTCGCCCGAAGGCTCGCCGTTTCTCATGGGTTTTGGAGTTTTACTCATTCGAGTTCCCCGTCTCCCGAAGAATACGAGGACTCCGGGACCCTTGTGTTCGGGCCCCTTGACGAGAATCGCGTTTGCGATCTCTTGAATTCTTACCGAACGCGTCACTATGAAGCTTGCAAGGACCTGCCGCCCAACTTGGGACAGCAACGGATATTATGGGCAGGTCAACCGCCCACTGTCAAGGGTCCTGGGAAAAAAAAGCGCGCCTACGCCCGCCCGATCCGCTTCAACGACGCGATTCGATGCCGCGCCTGCTCCGCCAACGGGCTCATCGAATCCACGCGGACCACCTGCTCATAGTGCGCGACCGCGATCTCGTACAGCCCAAGCTTCGTCTCCGAAACGATACCTCGCCGGAGCAGCGCCGTCGCCGCAGACTCCTTATCGAGGTCCTGACGCTTCAGGAGCAGGTCGTAGAGCGTCGCCGCAAGATTCGGAGCCGCGCTGCCCTCGAGCTTCAGGGCGATTTGCAGGCCGTCCCGGATGGGCATCTGATACCCTGCGGCCTCGTACGAGACCAGCGCCTGGCCGACCGATTCGACCGGGAGCGTTTCGATCATCTTTCTCAAGTTTCGTCGGAAACCGTCGAGGCACTGCGCGCTGAATCCAAAACCCGCGCGTTCCTCCGCTCGAAACCAGTGGAGGGCCACCAAGGGATCGTCCGGGGCAGTGTCGGCAAGGGACCTCAGTTCATATTTATTCAGAATGCCGAGATCGTGACTGTCGGCCAGCACCGATCGCGCCTGGCTTTGGGTTTCCGTGTCCCTTTTCACCCTCGCAATCAGGGCAAAAAGCAGCCCACCTCCGACTCCTCCCAGGTGCGCCAGGTTCGCTACGCCTGAATACGGCCCGCAGCAGATCACCCCGACCACGTCAAAGGCGACGTACATGATCCCCACCCACAGCAGGGCCCAGGAAGTGGTGCCCCAGTAAAACCCGTACCCATAAAACACCAGGACTTCGGCGTGCGGAAACATGTAGATCGCGGCCCCCATGACCCCCATGATCGCTCCCGATGCGCCGATGGTGGGGATGTCGGGAAACGAGGGACCGAAAATCGCCATGTGCAGGAAGTCCCCCGTAAGGCCCGCAAAGAAGTAAAGAATCAGGAACTTCGGCGTCTTGAGCCGGCCCTCGACGCTGGCCCCGAAAATATGCAAGAACCAGCAGTTGCCGAGCAGGTGCATCGGATCGCCATGCAAGAACAGGCTTGCTGCCCAGTTCCTCGCGCTCATGTGCTGGTAGCTGAGGCCGTACGCATCGACGACCGATTCCTTGACCTGAGCGAAACCGTCCGACGTCACTGCATAGACGGCGATGTTGATCGCAATGAGCAAATAGGTCGCCAGCGGAAACGTCTCCGGCGGGTTCTTGCAGCGATAAGGCAGTAGCATCAGACCGACTTCCTACGTTGATCGCGTTTTGCAGTCTTATTTCATGGTCCAAGCGGAGATTCCTTCAAGATGAATCCAATTCCCCCTCCGATTCTTACGAGACTGCTAGTAGAAGCGCCCGTCCCTACTTGCCCCCTCCAACCGAAGTACCCCGAACCGGAATATCTGCCTGCTCGCGGCAGTAAACTGGACACGTTTATGAAGATAGCGACATTCAATGCGAACTCCATTCGTGCGAGGCTCGATACCGTCATCGACTGGCTCGCCACGAACGAGCCTGACGTTTTGGCGGTGCAGGAGACCAAGGTCGAAGACGCTAAATTCCCGGTCGAGGAGTTCGAGGGAGCGGGATGGCAAGTCGCATTTCACGGCCAAAAAAGCTACAACGGCGTCGCCCTCCTTTCCCGCCACCCGATTCTCAACGTTACAAAGGGGTTCGGCGACTTGACTTGGCCCGAGGACTGTCGGCTGATCGTAGGGGAAGTTCAGGGAATCCCGATCCTCAACACCTACGTGCCGAACGGATCGGCCGTCGGTTCAGAGAAGTTCGACTACAAACTGCGGTGGCTCGAACGGTTCGGCGAGTTCGTCGCTAAGCGATTCTCCGGTGGAAATCCGGCGGTGTGGCTGGGCGACATCAACATCGCGCCAACCCCCGACGACGTTTTCGAGCCCAAAAAGCACGAGGGGAAAGTTGGGTTTCATCCCCTTGAAAAGGGAGCGCTCGGCCGCCTCACTACTTGGGGATGGGTCGATCTGTTCCGGGAGTTCCACGAGGGGCCGGGGCACTACACCTTCTGGGAGTTCGTCATCCCCAAGGCGTTCGAGCGGAACCTCGGATGGCGCATCGACCACATTTACGCGACTTCCCGGCTTGCCGAAACGTGCGTTTCTTGCGAGATCGACCGCGAGCCCAGGGGATGGGAACACCCGTCTGACCACACCTTCGTCGTCGCCGAGTTCGACGTTTAGGCCGAGCCGAGGTACGGTAGTTGGGTGAGCCCGTCGAGTTCTTCGGCTGAGTTCGCGGCTACGGACTCGAATCGCTCGACGGCTTCTTCCGCCGCCGCATCCGATCCGAAAGCGATCGCTCCCAAACGGGTCCACTTCTGGCGCAAGATGTCGGCAAGGGGAGCGGCCGTGTTACGGGCATGGCCGGCAGGAAACATCACGAGGCCGGAGTCGTGGGCCTCTCCCGACTTCAGTCGAATCACCAGCGAGGTGGGGATGCCCTCTGGGTACTTGGCGTCATATTCCGGGCCGCCGTGGAGAAACTCGATTTTCGCCATCAGGGAGCGCGTCAGAGGATGGAAAATTGCGGAGTCCGCCTCTGCATAATCGTCGGGCAGAAGCATGAGCTCCTTCCACGCCTCCGCGCTCGACCCGCCTATGGCCGGAGCAACGCCCCTTTCCAGAGCTTTCCGAAGAACGGTCGCCACGATGTACGCCATGGAATGGTCCGCGCTTTGACGAGTGCGGGGGTCCATCTTGGCAGGGTTGCCGATAATCCCAAAGGCCGGCTCATAAGCTAGAATCGTCATCCGCTCGATCCCCTCCGCGCCGCCTTCGAGGATGCTCGGATGAGCCACAAGCAGGTCGAGCAGGCCTTGAATCGCCCCGGCAGACTGGTGTTCGTACAGCCCTAGCTTGAAGTGCATCCCCCTTACGGCGAAGTCGTCTCCCGAATGGGTGAGCACGAGATCGAACGGGGAGTCGCCCGCCTCTTTCCACCTCTCCGGACCCTGAGTCGTGGGCTCGAAAAACCGGAAGATCGCTTCCGGGTTGCGAAACACGTCGCGGGGACCGACGAACCCCCTCATCGCTCGCTTGGCGCAGAGCACGGCGGCCTCGGCCGAGATCGCGGCTGATGCCCCTTTCGAATCGGAAAGCTGCTTGCCGGCCCGGATCGCGCGCCAGGGAATGTAGTGGGCGACGAACATCCCGATCGCGCTCTCGATCTGGTCCGCCGTTGCGCCCCTCAAGGCTCCGTAAGTTGCGGCCGAGGCGATCGCGCCGTGGACGACATGGTCCAGCTTGTACGATTTCAGGCTGAACACCTCAGCCAATCGCCCCCTGATCTCATCGAGCAGCAGCATCGCTCGAAGGGCCGTTGCTCCATCGAGCCCGCACTCTTGGCAGGCGGCGACCACCACGGGATAGTAGTCGTTATGGCCGAACTCACCCGCCGCATGGCCCAGTTCGGGGCGGTAGCCGAAGTTCGTGCCGTTGGAATCCCACTCGCGCACGGCGGCGGAGTTGGCCGCAACCGCTTTCTCGGCCTGCACCCGCGCTCCGGACCCGAAAACCGTCGCGCCGCGGCCCTTTGCCGGGTATTCGAAGGCTTCGGACCTCAGAAGGGTCGGGGCGTTCGTGCCCATGGCGAGGGCGCTGAAGCCGCACAGCAACGCGTCGGTATGGAACATCCGCACCCTTTCGAGCGCTTGTTCGCTCGGGCCTGGTCCCAGCGTCCCCCTGAGGAAGTCGAGGGCGAATTGCCCGATTCCCAGAGCTTGGTTCGAGTCGCGGGGCAGGGTGATCGAGTTCGGCATAAAATGGAGTTTATCCGACGCCCTCAAACTGGATGGATTCGTATAATGAAGTCGAAGTGTCTTTCCAGCCAAGGTTGTTTCGCGGATGGGCGATGACGGGCGTCGCCGCTGCGCCCTGCATCACCGGTTGGGTGATGGCGAACGGCCTCGCGTCAGTTCAAGGGACCCGGAGCTTCGATAAGGACGCACTTCCGTTCCTCACGGCCCATTGCCTGCCCTGCCACCAAGGCGCCGAAGCGCCGCAGGGGGTCCGGTTCGACATCGTCCGCACTCGCGACGAAGCTGCCAGCAGACGCTCGCTGTGGGCGAGGGTGCAATCGGTTCTCGAATCGGGCGCGATGCCTCCTTCGGGCTTGGTGCGCCCTCCCGCCGCAGACCTCCAACGAATGAAGGAGTGGCTTCGCGCGGCGCTGAAGTCGTTGCCCGAAGACACCCCTGACCCAGGCAGGGTCACGCTTCGGCGACTCAACAGGGCCGAATACAACAATACGATCCGGGACCTGTTTGGGATCGACCTCCGGCCCGCCGACGACTTCCCTTCGGACGACGTCGGATACGGATTCGAGAACATCGGCGACGTACTCTCCACGTCACCGTTGCTTCTGGAGCGGTATCTCGGCGCGGCGCAAAAGGTGGCTGAGACCGTGATCGAATTGCGCGAACCGGTGGCGCTGCGAGTCGAGGCCGGCGACCTGCCACCCGGGGGCGGCCAGCGCGTCCTTCCCTCGGGTGAGGTGCTCCTCACCACCAACGGGGAAGTCGGCTCGTTCGTGCGGGTTCCCGCTTCAGGCTCTTACCGAATTCGCGCGTCCGCCTGGGGTCAGCAAGCGGGCCCCGAGCCATGCCGCATGACCCTCTCCGTCGACGGCAAGGTCGTGCAGGCGTTTCGTGTGACGGCCACGCGCGGAAACGAGACCGTCTACGAAGCCCCGGTTCAGGTCGAGGCGGGAAGGCGGCAGATCGCAGCGGCGTTCATCAACGATTATTACAACCCCGGACACGAGGACCCGGCTCAGCGCGACCGCAATCTGGCGATCCGCTATGTGGAACTCTACGGTCCGCTCGCGTCCACCCAACCCCCTTCGCAAGCGCACAGGTGGCTCGTGCCCAGGACGCCTTCGAAATCCGAAGCTCCTGCCGAGGCCCGAGCTGCTCTGGGGAGGCTGATGGAACGTGCCTTCCGGCGACCCGTCTCGGCCCAAGAAGTCGAGCGCATCGCGCGTCTGGTCGATCAGGCCCTCTCAGAGGGCGACTCTTACGAAGCGGCGTTGCGCCTCGGAGTGCAGGCGGTGCTGGTGTCGCCGCATTTCCTCTTCCGCGTCGAGCCCGATCCACCTGGATTTAGGTCCGGGTCGATTCGGAAGCTCGGGGCCTACGAAGTCGCCTCGCGCCTTTCCTACTTCCTCTGGAGCTCGATGCCCGACGAGGAACTGTTCGATCTGGCGAAGAAGGACCAACTCGCGGACCCAACCGTACTTCGCGCACAGGTCAAACGGATGTTGGAAGACCCCAAGGCGGAGGCGCTTTCAGACGAGTTCGCCGTGCAGTGGCTGACGTTGCGACGTCTCGACATCTCTTCGCCCGACCCGACCCTCGCGCCCGAATGGAACGAAGAACTGCTCGCTTCGATCCGCGAAGAACCCAAACGCCTCTTCCAATACGTCTTGCGCGAGCGCAGGCCGATTCGGGAATTCCTCTCGGCCAACTACGTCTTTCTGGACGCGAACCTGGCCAAGCTCTACGGGCTCGAGAACGAGTATCGCCGCGCGGGGGGAACCCTTGACGGCAAGGGAGGATTCGTGCGGACGACGATCGGAAGTTCCCAACGAGGGGGATTGTTGACGACCGCCGCCGTGCTGACCGTCACCTCCAACCCCAACCGAACCTCGCCCGTCAAGCGCGGGAAGTGGGTCTTGGAGACGATCTTGGCTGAAGCCCCTCCGCCGCCACCGCCAGGGCTAGCTCCGCTCGAAGGCGATCTCGATACGGTTCCCTCGGAGAACATCAAGGCTCGGCTCGAACGGCATCGACGAGACCCTGCCTGCGCCGTATGCCACGTCAAGATGGACCCGATCGGCTTTTCGTTCGAGAACTACGACCTGATCGGACGCTGGCGCACCCAAGACGGCCCGTTTCCGGTCGATGCGTCCGGCGATCTGCCTTCGGGCGAGAAGCTACGAGGGATCTCGGACCTGAAGAACCTGCTCCTGAAGGAGGAAGACAATTTCGTCCACGCGCTGGCGCAGCAGGTCTTGACCTACGCGCTGGGGAGGGGCGCGACCGACAAGGATCGCCCCTATCTCCAACGGATCGTAAGGGAGACACGAAACGGCGGCGGCACCCTCGAAGCCATGATCGCGGCCCTTGTGACGAGCGAGCCCTTCCTGACCAAGCGCGTCGAGAGATAGCTTTTCGGCGTCCTGATTGTGGAAGATTTCGTATAAGATAAAGTCATGTCAAGGTCGATCAGTCGCAGGCAGGTGCTCCGAGGGATGGGAACGGCTCTCGCGCTCCCGATGCTCGAAGGGGCGCTTCCCCTCTCGGCGCTCGCGCAATCGCTCAGGCCGGCACAGCGGCCGAACCGAATCGCGTTTCTGTTCGTACCCAACGGCGTCAACATGGAGCACTGGACTCCCGCAACGGAAGGAGCGCTCGACACGTTGCCGACGGTGCTCGAGCCTCTCCAGCCGCTGAAATCGGAGTTTCAGGTCCTGACTGGCCTTGCTCAACGTAACGCTTTTGCCTTGGGAGACGGCCCCGGAGACCACGCCCGATCGTCCGCTGCTTGGCTGACGGGCGTACACCCCAAGAAAACCGCCGGCTCGGACATTCAAAACGGCATCTCGGCCGACCAAGTCGCTTCCCAGCACATCGGCGGCCGCACGCGTTTGCCGTCGCTCGAGTTGGGTTGTGAGAGGGGCGCGGTATCGGGCAATTGCGATTCCGGTTACAGCTGCGCTTACTCGTCCAGCATCTCTTGGCGATCGCCGACGACTCCCATGCCCAAAGAGGTCAACCCTCGAATGGTCTTTGAGAGGCTCTTCGGCGATTCCGAACTGGCCGACGAAAGCCTTCAAAAGCGCCGCAAGCAACGGATCAGCATTCTGGACCTCGTCGCGGAAGACGCCGCTGAATTGAAGCGGAAGCTCGGATCGCGCGATAAGCTGAAGATCGAAGAGTACTTCACCTCCGTGCGAGACATCGAAAGCCGACTCGAACGCATGGAAGAGAGCGAGGCCAAACTCGTCAAGATGGGTCAAAAGCCGACCGGAGTCCCCAGCGATTACGGTGAGCACGTCCGCTTGATGGGAGACATGATGATCCTTGCCTTTCAGGCCGACCTCACCCGCATTTCGACCTTCATGTTCGCCAACGAGGGCTCGAACAGAAACTATCGCAACATCGGCATTTCCGATGGGCACCACGACATCTCGCATCACGGGAAGCAGGTCGAGAAGCTCGAAAAGAAGCGGCGGATCGACCGGTTTCATGTGGAGCAGCTCGCCTACATCCTCAACCGGATGCGATCGATCCGCGAGGTTGAGGGCACGCTCCTCGACAACACGATGCTCCTCTACGGTGGGGGCATCGGCGACGGCGACCGTCACAACCACGACGACCTGCCGATCCTGCTCGCGGGCCGCGGCGCAGGGAAGCTCATGCCCGGCCGCCACGTTCGATTCCGGCAGGGAACACCCCTCAACAACCTGTTCTTGTCCATGCTCGATAAGGTCGGCGTGGACGTCGAGCAACTGGGCGACAGCACGGGGAAGCTCCAAGGGCTGTTGTAGAAGACCTTCAAGAAGGACTGTTGCGGACGCCGTCGAAGTACGGCCTGGAGGATCGTCGTGTCAAACAACAAGAAGCAAACTGGAATCTCTCGTCGGAAGGTCATCGGGCAAGCCGCTGGGGTCGCAGCGTTGGCGACGGGTTTGGGATCCGGGTCGCTTGCGGTTCACCTTGGGATCGAGCCCCGCGCGAAGCAGGCGGGCGCAAACGACAAGCTGGTTCTTGGCCTTATCGGGTGCGCGGGAATGGGCGCGGCGAACATGCGGACGCTCATGGGGTTCAACGACGTCGAAGTCGCCGCGATCTGCGACGTAGACGACAACCGAATGCCCGGCGACTTCAACGAGGTCAACAAGAAGTACGGCAAACGGCCCTCCGTTTACCGCGACTACCGCCAGATGCTCGAGCGCAAGGACATCGACGCCGTAATCATCGGCAGCCCCGACCATTGGCACGCGCTGCACCTGATTCACGCCTGCGAGGCCGGAAAGGACTCCTATTGTGAGAAGCCGATCTCGCACAACGTCGTCGAGGCAGTAGCGATGGCGCGATGCGTCGAAAAACACAAGCGCGTCGTTCAGGTCGGGACTTGGCAACGAAGCACGCGAGAGTTCACCGACGCCATCGATACGATCCGGTCAGGAAAGCTCGGGAAGATCGTCCATTGCCGAGCATGGATCACGGACGGGTTCCGCGCGGGGAACCAACAGGTCGCTGAGGTTCCGAGCAGCCTCGATTACGATTTCTGGACCGGACCGGCCGAGATGATCCCCTACAAAGCCAACCACGTTCACTACAACTGGCGTTGGTTTTCGAACACCGGCGGCGGCATGACGACCGACTGGGGCGTTCACATGATCGACATCGCTCTGCTCGGGATGAGCCAAGACCAGGACCTCGTAATGCCCGAAGAGATCACGACTTGGGGCGGGCAGTGGGCCTATGCGGGCGATGACCGGACCGCGCCGGACACCATCGAGACCCTGTACAAGTTCCGCGATCCCGACTTCGTCCTCACTTGGTCGGTGCTGCGCGATCACCCCGGCAAGCCGGGGCACTGCACCGAGTTCATCAGCGCCGAGGGCAAGACTCTGAGGGTGTGGCGCGGAGGATGGACCCTCCTCGATCCGGACGGCAAGGAACTCCCGAAGGAGTCCACGACTTCTCCGGGAAGCCACTGGCGAGAGTGGGTCGATTGCGTGAAGTCCAGAGGCAAGCCAAGCGCTGACTTGGGTTCCGTCGCGCAGACGACCATCGTGTGCCACCTCTCGAACGTCGCCCTTCAAGCCGGCCAACCCGTGCGGTGGAACAAGGCGAAGATGGACCTCGAAGGCAAGGCGGGCCGCGATACCCTTGCGTACAGTCGGCCCTATCGCAAGCCTTGGGTCTTGCCCAAGTACTGACCTCAACCTACTTGGAGGGGCGGTCGCAAACGAGTCGGAAGCCGACAAACCAGCCGTCGGCGAGCCACCATCGCGACTTCGGCAGTTGGGGATCGGTCATTTGCCAGTCGGGCGAATAGTAGCGGCGCACAGTGGGCTTCAGGTCGGCGGCTTCGAACATAATGTCGCCCCCGCAAAGCACAGGCTTTCCCTTCAGGTCGAGCGCCCACTCTCCAACGTTTCCAAGGAGGTCATGAAGGCCCAACGGGTTCGATTTGAGCTTGCCCACCGGATGCGTGGTGTATTCGCTGTTACCCGCAAACCACTCCCGCTGAGCGGCTTGTTCGGCGGTGAGCGGCGCCTTCCAACCGCTTTCGGCCGCCAACTGCCACTCGGCTTCCGTCGGGAGACGGTATTTCTTTCCCGTCACGCTCCTCAGCCACCGACAGAACATATCCACGTTCGTGTGCGAGACGTTGATGACCGGATAGCCTTGGTGCCCCCAACCCAAGTCGGGCAAAATGTAGCTCCGGCTGGGGCGCGCGATCACGTCGGGGGCGAAGTCAGTCTGATCGTACGGCCGGGAGGGCTCGCCGCTCAAAAGGAACTGGTCGAAGAGTTCCCACGCCGTTTCCGTCGCCGCCATATAGAACGGCGCCACTTCGACCTCCTCCTCGCCGATCTTCACCTTCCCACCCGGAACCGCGACCATCTTAAACTCGACGGTCGATTGGGGGAGCTTCTCGACGTAGGTTTCGCTTTGGAAAAGCCCGACCGCGCAAAGGAGCACAGGAGTCAGCATCAATACTCTCGGTCCTTGAGGATTCCAGGCTGGGGAATCGGGTAGCGGCCGTCTGCCCCCGGCATCAGGGGCGAGGGCGAGTCGCTGGTGAGCTCGGCGACCGTCGGGCCGAATTCGTGCTCGCAATTCAGCATCTGCTCGAACGTGATCTCTTGCCCGGTGTGAGCCGCCATCCGCCCCATGTTGGTCACGAGGCAGGTCTCGACGCCGGTCTTGACCTCGTTATGAGGCTCGTTGTCCCGGATCTTCCCCACCAGGACTTCCCATTCGTTCTGGTACGGGTTGCTACGGTCGGTGGACTGCCAAACGAGCGATTCGGGCGCGAGGATTTGATTCGAGTGAATCGCTTGCGGACCTCCGAAGTCGCCGGCACGCGCCACCACTCCAAGGCCCTTCGTTCCATGAACGTAGGACGAGTAGATGCCGTGAGCGCCGTTCATGCACCGTCCCTCAAAGAAGAACTTGCTGCCGTCTCCGAACGTGTATTCAACGGCGTATGAGTCGAAGTTCTGATCGACGAAAGGTAGACCCTCCGGGTTGGCCCGATAATGTCTGCCCCCTACGCCTTGCGCCCTGACCGGCAGCGCTCCCTTCATCCAGCAAAGGTGGTCGATGTGGTGGATGTAGAAATCCGAATAACAGCCCCCGCTCGCCCAGAGGAAACTGTGGAACCTCCGAATCTGATATTCGAGGTGAGACATTCCGTCGGGCTTCGGCACCGATTGCGACGACGCGGCGGGGCCGTGCATTCGGTACCCTCGCATCAGCATGATCTCGCCGATGGCGCCCTCGCGAATGCGCTGAGCGAGTTCCTGCATCCCGACCGTGTGGCGCGACATCAGCCCGACGCTCACCTTTAGGCCCGCCGAGATCGCCTTCTCGTTGAGTTCGAGCATCTTCCGGCTGCTCGGGCCATCGACCGACACCGGTTTCTCCATGAACACGTTGAGCTTCTTCTGGATCGCATACTCGTAATGCACCCACCGAAAGCCAGGCGGCGTGGTCAGAATCACCACGTCTCCCGGCCGCAAGGTGTCCATCGCGCGCTTGTAGGCGTCGAAGCCCAAGAACCGCCGCTCCGGTGGAACGTCCATTCTCGATGCGATCGATCCGGAGAGGTTCTTGTAGCTGTCGTTGAGCCTATCCTCGAACACGTCGGCCATGGCGACCAACTTCACTGGGCCGCGCTGAACGCTCACGGCGTTGACCGCCGCGCCGCTGCCCCTTCCGCCACATCCCACAAGCGCGACACGAATCTCGTCGCTCCCTTGCACGTGGACGCCCGCTCGAAGCGGTTTGGGTAGAAGGGCGGCCGTCGCGACGCCCCCCGCCGCCTGCAACACTTGCCGCCTCGAAGCTGTGATTTCCTTCTTGCTCATACGTCAATGACTCCGCGCTCTATTATGGACGCAGAATTCAGCGCGGCGGATCGCCGAATGCGAGGTTACTTCAGCGCAATCCGAGCAACGTCCAGTCTGAGTTCGGCGCCTTCCGGTAGATCCTCTGAAGTGAGAATCCGGAAATAGATCGTTCGTTCCGGGTCCATGAATCGGATTGGATCGGTGAGGTTGAACGTGGAAGTGGTGGGCTCAGTCGGGACGGGTCCGCTGTGGATCGTTACGAAGTTTCCATACGGGTACGAAGCCGAACTCCAGTCGTAGAGTTGAATCGTCTCGGTCCCCTCAGATGTACCCGTGAAGTGCCTCTGAACCAGCAAGTCCATACGCGCAGCGAACTGCACCTGTCGAAACACTCCATGCAGGACGATCCTTCCGTCGTCTCTTCGCGTAACGCGAACGTATTGGCTGTCCTCAAGCAGCGCCTCGGCGAAGCCGCCCCAGCACGCAGCTCCGCCTTCTGGAGTCGATGCGGCCAGCAACGGGTGAGCCATCGTGAAGGTGTTCGGCATCGTGAGCGAGTACGCTTCCTGACCGTCCAAAAAGAGCTTGAGCGGCCCCGTGATGGGTGGAAGATACACAGCGGTGATCCAGTCTCGCTGCCGATTCGCGATGGGCAATTCCACCTCGCCGATCCTCACCGAAGCCGTAGTCGCCCGATCGAGTCCCCGTCCGTGCAAGCGGAAAGTCATAACCGCGTCCGTATCGTAGTGGAAGTCGGCGATCTGGGAACCCAGCCCCGAAACGACGCGAACCTCCGGAGGTCGTGGAGGCGCCGGGGGCCCCAAAATCGACAGCATGGCGGCCTCAGCGTCGATGATGCCGTAGTTGCAGTACACGCCATAAGAACCTTGATTGACCGGAATCGCGGTATCTTCAATCGCCGCCCGCACCTCGCCAGCAGTCGAACCGGGCTTCGCGCCCAACAACAGCGCCGCCAGGCCGGCTACGTGGGGACACGCACCGCTCGTCCCTCCAAAGCCGGAGGTGTAACCTCCCCCTGCCGTCGTCGTCCATAGACTCGTTCCCGGAGCGGCCACATCGACCCAATACCCGTGGTTCGAGAAGCCCGCCTTCCTGAGGCTCGTGTTCAGAGCGGCTACGCTCAAGACGTCGTCGTAGGCAGCGGGATAGTATGGATACACGGAAGACGAATTCCCTGCAGCGGCGACGGGAAGAACTCCGTTTTGCCGGCAGTAGCGGATCGCATCGCCCTCAGCTCGGCTCACGCGGTCGGAGAAGTAGCTCATCGAGAGCACGTTCGCCCCATTGTCGGCGGCGTACAGGTATGCGGCGATGTTGGCCGAGTCGTAGAAGTAGCCCGCGTCCGTGGCGGCCTTCAGCGCCATGACTTTGGCTCGTGGAGCGACGCCCGTCACGCCGAGCGAATTGTCTTGGACGGCGGCCACAAGCCCCGCGCACGCCGTTCCATGCCCATGTACGTCATCCGGGTCGGGGTCGCCGTAAGCGAAGTCGTATCCAATGATATCGTCGATATAGCCGTTCAGGTCGTCGTCGATCCCGTTTCCGGGAATCTCGCCGCCGTTCACCCAAGCGTTGGCCGACAGGTCCTCATGCGTGAGATCGACGCCGGTATCGATCACCGCTACCGTGACGGCGTCGCTTCCGAACGAATGGTCCCAAGCGAGGTCCGCCTTGATCGCTCGCATGTGCCACATATCCGGCCACATCGGGTCGTTCGGCTCGTAGGCGGGAAGCGCCACTCGGTCGAAGTCCACCCACTGCGCACGCGTCCGTTCGGCCATCCACTTTCGCGAGGCCTGCAGAGCGCCCTTCGGCGTCTCGACCACGGCAACCGAAATCTGCGGATACCAAGCAAGCACCTTCCCGCCCTTGGGGATGGAACGCTTGAGGTCGCCCGCCGAAGCGAACTTGGCGATCAATCGCCGGGGGTGGCAGAGCCTATCCCCCAGCCTGATGGGCTCATCCACGCGGGACGCAGCCCAAGCGGCTAGCAATAAGGAAGTCAGCATGGGTCTTCGTCCATCATAGCGGACATTCCCCTAGGTCGGGGCAGGCAAATCTGCCGTTTTCGGCACAACTCCCCCACGGGGCAGCATCTCTTCAGATCGACGCCCCCAGCGAGAGATCGACCGGCCCCAAGGGCTACGCTCCTTCGACGATCCGGCCCGAAACGCCCCAAAGATGCGCCGCGGTCGCCTCGACTCGAACGAGGCGGCCGATTTGCTCAGGGTCGCCAGGGAAATGGACCATCGTGAACTCGCGCGAATAACCTTCGAACCTCGTGGGGTTCTTGCGGCTCGGCCCTTCGACCAGCACCTCAAGCACCCTCCCGACGCGACTCTCGTTTCTTCGAAGCGTGATCGAAGTCTGAAGTTCAATGAGCTCGAGCAGTCTCCGCTTCTTCACGGGTCCCGGAACCTGCTCCCTGTCCGCTGCCGGAGTTCCGGGGCGCGGGCTGTAGGCGAACATGAAAGCACCATCGAACTGAAATCTCTCGACCGCGGCCATCGTGTGCCGAAACATCTCTTCGGTTTCTCCCGGAAACCCCACGATCAGGTCAGTAGTGACGCCGAGATCGGGCACGGCCACCCGCAAATTCTCGAGAATCTGCGCGAACGAGCCCAGCGTGTACTGCCGCCGCATCTCCTTCAGCACCTCGTCGTCACCGGATTGGAGGGGAAGATGAACGTGCTCCATCACCTGCGGGCATTCGCGGATGCACTCGATGAGGTCCTCTTTGAAGTCACGGGGGTAGGGCGAGGTGTAGCGAATCCTCTCCAAACCCGATATGCCCGCGAGAAGCCACAACAGCTTGCTGAACGGGACTCGCCCTTCGGCCAGATTCCTCCCGTAGCTGTTTACGGTCTGCCCCAAGAGCGTGACCTCTTTGGCGCCCCTCTGCGCGAGTTGCCGAACCTCCCCGACGATGTCCTCGGTGGGCCGAGACCGCTCCCGGCCCCGGGTCGTCGGGACGATGCAAAACGTGCAGAACTTGTCGCATCCGTACTGGATCGGCACGAACGCCTTGAGTTTTCCCCAACCAGCGGAGGAGCCCGTTGGGGGCGCGATACGACGCGGTACGTCCGTTACGACGGCGCCCTTGCGCTCGGGCAGCGCGAGCCGGGTCCGGAATTTCCGAGCCTGCGCGGCTTCCTCTACGAGCCCAGGAAGGGTTGCGATCTGCCCAGTTCCGATCACAAAATCAACGAACGGAGCGCGACGCTTGATCTCATCGCTCCGGAGTTGCGCCATGCACCCGCAAACGCCGACAATGAGTTCGGGCTTCTCACGCTTCAACAGTCCGACTTCGCCCAGCATCGAAAACGCCTTTTGCTCGGGCTTGCTGCGAACCGAGCAGGTGTTGAGGAGCACGACTTGGGCATCCCGAAGCGTTCGCGCGGGGGCGAACCCGGCCTCTTCGAGATAACGCGCCATCTGAACGCTGTCCTCTTCGTTCATTTGGCAGCCCCACGTCTGAATGAAGTACCGGCCGCGCCCGGAAGTTGCGCGGGTTGGAAGAAGCAGGTCGGAAGCTCGAACGAGTGCTTGAGGCATCGCGTACCTGATGAGAATACCTCCCGCCCGGTTCAACTCAGGCTCGGCGCGGAGCGAGATCAGGCTTGGGAACCTGCGCGGTCCTGAGTTCGTTGGACACCTGGGAGCTATAATTCACCCCGTGACAGCGGTCTGGATCAACCGAATCATCTTAGTGCTATCGTTCGCCGGGATTTTCGTCGCCGGCGTTCTGAGCTTGGGGCACATCTTGGAACGCCCTTTGCCGTGCGGAATCTACGGCGGAGGATGCGATGCGGTCGCGCTCGATCCTAGCTCGAAGTGGTTCAATATCCCGGTCGCAGTTTATGGCCTTGTGGCGTACTTGACCGTTACGGGTCTTACGATCCTGCGCCTAACGGGCTCTGGGGAGAGTTGGAAGGCCCTCACCCGCGCGGGTTTCGTCCTGACTTTGGGAGGAGCGCTCGTGAGCTTCTACCTGCAATATCACTCCCTCGCGGTCATCAAGTCGCTTTGCCCGTGGTGCATGGCGTCGGCAATCACGATGACGCTGCTCTTCTTGTTCCATGCCGTCCTGTGGCAGTCCGGTCCCCCCGAGGATGCCCGAGGATCTGCGATCGACTTTGGGGTTCTTGGGATCAGCGCGGTGCTCGCGCTTGGGTTCCTTGGCTGGGAGGCGGTGAAGCTCACCCGCAGTGAGAAGCTCACGGTCGACATCTCGGTCCTTGGCGACAACTCCTACGAGCAACTCGTTCCCGAGGACGCCCATGTTCACGGATCGAAGGACGCGCCGATTACGATCGTCGAGTTTGCCGACTTCACCTGCGGCCAATGCATGAAGCTGTACCCGGTGATTAAGGACCTCGTCCGCAGAAGCAACGGCAAGATCAAGCACGTGTACCGCCACTTCCCGCTGTTTGAGTCCCACCCGGCTGCTCTTACCTCCGCCATTCTCAGCGAATACGCGGGCGAGCATGGGTTCTTTTGGCAGTTCGCCGAGCAGTCCTCGATGCTACAGCAAGATCAAACGAAGCAGACCGACGTGTACTTTGCGTTGATCCGAAACTTCGGGCTGGACGCCGAGAAGGCGCGCCAGATTCTGAGGGACCCCGAAAGCGGTGCGTTCAGCCGAGTGTACAGAGACCGCGCGCTCGCCGACAAACTCGGACTGATCAGCACCCCCGTGATCATCATTCTCGCGGACGGCCTCAAGGCCCGAACGGTGTCGTCGGCCGATTTGATCAACACGCTGAGCGCTCCCGAGTATCAGGCGATTCTAAAGGGCGATGTCCCCTAAGCCGCGCGTCCTTGTCGCTATGTCGGGCGGAGTCGATAGCAGCGTCGCCGCGGCCCTCATGGTGCGTCGAGGCTTTGAGGCGATCGGCGTTACGATGCAGATTTGGCAAGAAAGCCAAACAGATCCTCGGCATTCGGGATGCTGCTCGCTTGGGGCCGTCGAGGACGCCCGACGGGTCGCGAACCGTATAGGAATCCCTCACTACGTTATCAATTTCCGTGACGAATTCAAGGAGTCGGTCATCGATCGGTTCGTCGAGGACTACCTGAGCGGCCTGACTCCCAACCCCTGCGTCGAGTGCAACCGTTCGATCAAGTTCGATCTGCTTCTACAGAAGATGAAGGAGCTAAATTGCGATCTGCTCGTTACGGGGCATTACGCCCGAATTCGCCGGACGGCCAAGAGCGGCCTCTTTCGCCTTCTGCGGGCGAGAGGAAAGTCCAAGGATCAATCGTATGTCCTGTACATGTTGACCCAGGAACAGATGGCCGTGACGAGATTTCCGATGGGCGAGTTTTCGTCTAAGGAAAAGGCGCGAGAGTTGGCGTTTTCTTTGGGGCTGCACGTCTCCGACAAGCCCGATTCGCAGGAGATCTGCTTTGTGAGCGAAGCCGGAGGCTACCGCGAGTTCCTTCGCAAGCACCGCCAAGAAGCGTTTGCCGAGGGTGAGATCGTTGATTCGCAGGGCCAGGTCGTGGGGCAGCATGCCGGAGTCGCGAACTTCACCGTCGGGCAACGACGCGGTATCGGAGTCGCGAGCGAACGGCCTTTGTACGTCCTCAACCTCGACCCGGACCTGCGGCGCGTCGTCGTGGGGTCCGGCGACGACCTGCTAGTGCGAAGAGTGAAGTTCGGCGACCCGGTTTGGCCGAGCGGACACGTCCCAAGCCGGCCCGTTAGCGTTTACGCAAAGATCCGCTACAACATGGAGGTCCGAAAGGCCGTCCTTCATCCGAGCGCCGAGCCTATCATCGAGTTCGACGAGCCGGTTCGCGCCGTCACCCCGGGACAGATTGCCGTCGCTTACGCGGGGAAGTCAGTACTCGTGGGTGGGCGCATTGTCGGCCCTGCTTGAGCCAACCGAATCCGAAAGGGTCTGGTGTTCCGCGCCCGAATCGGCTATAGTAGAAAGTAAGGAGGTTTCATTCAAATGAGCGACCATGAAGACAAGAACGCGATGCTCTATCTCCTTGCCGGCATCGGTTTGGGCGCCATTATCGGCGTAGCTGCGGGCATGCTGTTCGCACCGAAAGCAGGCTCGGAAATGAGAGAGGATATCGCCGACAAGTACCGCGAGATCAAATCCAAGACCGAAGAGTGGATTGCCGAGCAGAAGGCCAAGCGCAGCTCTAAGCACGCTGCTGGCGAAGAAGTCGGCGCTTAGGAGCCCCGTTCTTGGGAGGTTGGCGATTAGCGATTTGGGTGATCCTTGTAGGGATCACCCTCGCGTTTTTGTATATGGTTCGGGGCATTTTGTTGCCCTTTGCCGCCGCGCTTATCATTAGCGTGCTTCTCGATCCCACGGTCCGGAAGCTCCGAATGAGGGGCTACCCGCGTTCGCTGGCGATCGGCCTCGTTTTCCTCGCTTTTTTCGGGGTGCTCATCGGGATTGGGGCGTGGCTGACTCCCGTCGTGAGCAATCAGCTCGCCAACCTCCGCTCGGGAATCGCCAACTTCAGCAATGAAATCGGCGCCTCCGACCCCAACCAGAGCTTCTACATCCGGTGGAACCCCGTCGTCCGCGCACAGGGCGAAGGGCAACTCACCGCCGTGGATAAAATCCTCTCGGAAGTCGCTCCCTATCTCGACCGGATGGGACTTCCCGCCAATCGGCGCGCCATCGTCGACGAGTACATCCTTCCCTACCAACAGGAGATCGCGGAGTACGTCGAGCGTTTCTTCCAGAGCCTTTTCGGGGCGCTCCCGGCCATCGCAACCAACATCATTTTCGTGGTGATCACGCCGATGCTGGTGTGGTACATGCTCGTCGACCTCGACCGGCTCAAGCGACGCGGCGCGCTGTGGATTCCGCCTCAAATCCGCGACGAAACCTTGGACATCTTGCGCGACATCGCGCGCGTTTTCGAGAACTATCTGCGGGGCGTCACGCTGGCGATCCTTGGGTATATGACGGGAGCTTCGATCGTGCTTTCGATTCTAGGCGCGCCTTATGGGGTTCTGCTGGGCATCCTCTTTGGGGCGATCTATCTGATCCCGTTTCTTGGCGCGTTGACCTCGCTTGCGATCCTCTTCCTCGCGACCGGACTGAGCGGCAAGGAGTCGATCGTCGGAATCGCTATTGCGTCGCCTTGGACTGCTGCGGCAATCGTCGCCCTCATTTACGCCGCATTCGACCGCACTTACGACATGATGGTCTACCCGCGCGTCGTCGGGAAATCCGTGGGCCTGAACCCGATCGTCAGTTTCTTCGTGGTCCTCAGCGGTGGGGCACTCTTTGGACTGCTTGGGATGATTCTGGCGTTTCCGCTCGCGGGTGCGGTGAAGGTCGTTCTGGATCGAATCATCAGAGTCACCACCGGCCCCGCGGAGCAGGTCAGCCTGCCCGCCTTGCCCCTGCGCCACAGAATCACTGGCTGATCGCTTCTGGCTTTGAGGGGCGGAGCACGCGGGGCATGGGCTCGTCCAAGCGCTTTTCGTCCAACCAGGTCCGAAGTCGATTCGCTAGGTTCGCAACCCCGATCCTTGCCTCCCTCGGGCCAGATCGCAGCTTCGCCGCAAGCACGACCGTCGGAACCTGAAGGTAGACGGCGCTCCCTTCGATCCGCTCAATTACAAGCGACGAATCATCGTAAAGTCGCACTCCTGCGATCTCTTCCCTTCGGATTCGGGTTCGCCTAACCGTCCCAATTTCGAGGTAGTCAGGCGTAACGGCGAAACGGCATCGTGACCGCGCCCGCAGTTCCTCGTCGCGCAGTTCCAGCCGAACGCATGGGCTCCTCCAAAGGAACCTCTTCCGGCGGCCCTTCCCAAACGGCAAGCGACCCTGTTCGTAGGCCTCGACCATCGCTCGGTCGAATCCGCTTTCGAACTCGCGCTCCTCGGTTCTCATCGGCAGGCGTTGGGCCGTCCGGTGCCAGGATTCGAGATCGAGGACCTTGCCGGTCCGTTCGCGCAGCGTCGGATTCGTCGTTTGCACGAGCCGCAATCCCGCAGGGGCGTCGTCGAACTCCGAACCACAATCCGAGCACACGAACCCTGGCCCCGAACTGACCTTTCCGACCCCGATCCAAGGGAGCTGCTCGATCGGTACGGCTTGGCCCGTGTAATGCCTTGCGAACCCGAAGTAGTCGCGCCGGGCTTCGATCAGAGTGAGCATCCCCCCGTGCAAGAAGTAGTCGGACCGGCAGCTCTCACAAACCGCATTGCCCGATTCGGGAGATAGGCCAGAAGCCACGCGGAGCCACTCTTCCTCGTACTGCGAAGCGACCGGCATCCGCTTGGGGCTCGCAATCAGAGTCCAGCGTCCGTCGGGCTCCGAGTCAAACTGGGACTGGCAGGCAAGGCACACCCGAACCCGCAAGGACCGGCCGCTGAACTCGCGCCATTCGGAATCGGGGCGAGCCGGCTCGCTCGAGGCGTCGGGATGGGGAGAAAGCCACCCGCCAAAAAGGTCGAAATTCGCCCGACATCTCTCACACCGCGCTTCATCGACCCGAAGCGACCACCGACCCCGCCGAAACGACAGCAGGCCCGAACGGCACAGGGGGCACACCTTGATCGGCGAATCGTTCTGGAACTCTCTCACCGGGCCCTCGTGGCAAACCGGACAGGAAGCGGGGTCGAACCTCCTCAGGCGAATCTTCGACTCGCGGCAAACCGGACACGTAAGGCGCGGAAGGGGCGACGCGCGTTCCAGAACCCCGCCGCAGGAGGGGCACTCCCGGCGCGCGAAGCGAAACGTCATCAGCCGGAGCGCTCGCTCCTCAAAGCTCTCCAGATCCTCGGGGACGGGTTCGGCGACGCCCGTTTGGGCGAGGAGTTCACCGCACTTCTCCGCGCTGTTCGGCCGCTCCTCCGGCAAAGGCGAGAGCCCAAGTTGCACAGCCCCCCAAAAATGCGCGGCCGAATCGAACGCGACTTTCGGCACCGGCACGGACACGCCCCGCTTGGGCTCGGGGGGAGCAACGCCGATTCCCAGCCGATAAAGCAGGAAGCAAAGGCCGAATACGTCGGTCGCGGCAGACCGGACGGAGCCAGAAACTCGCTGCTCGGGCGCAACGCATGAAGGAGCATATTTCGCTCCCTCCGCCCCAAGCACGTCGCACAGCCATTGAGTTGTTTGACCGAACGAGCACACGATCAAGGTCCCTTCGTCCGTGATCCAGACCGTCTCGAAGTCCAGGCCCAAGAGCAGCGCTCCGCTCCGATGAACCGCTCGCAAGGTCTCGAGAAGTTGACTCGCGATCGACCTGAGCTCGTCCGGGCGGACCAGTTCCCTTTCCGAAACCCATTGCCCTAGCGGCCGTACCCTCCCTGGCCCGTCCCAAACCGTGTAAGCAGTCCCGTTTGCGAAGAACCGATCCCGAAGCTGCAGGAGATGCCTCGACGGAGTTCTTCCCAGGTGAAACGCCTCATGAAAGAACGCGCTCCGCAACCGGTGGGCGACTTCGGGTCCCCACGCCGAAAGGTCAGCCGTGCCCCACGAGTTGAGCGGCAAATGAGGGGGCGATAGCTCGCCGATCCAACATTCATCGCCCCGTACGTGGTCTTGGGCTCGGAAAAACTTGACGATTCCCGTGGCGATCGAGGGGGAAGTCCGTTCGTATCTGCCGCTCAGGCCCCAATCGCTCCTGGCTCCGTGAGAGCCCTCGGGCGCGGTTTCGTTGAAACCTGGGCGAACAAGCATACGTCCATGTTGTACCCTCGCAGCCATGGGCCGCCGGTAAACTCCTCTTGGGTTTGAAACGATGTACAGCCTGATTCTCGCCGCTCTGCTCACGCCGATTCAGTACAACTTTCCGGCCCAGAAACCGGTGGTGTTCGAGATGAAGGTCTCGATGCAGGGATACATCCCGGTCTTGGGTGGAGACGAGGGCACGGCGGAGTTGTTTCTGGGGATCGAAGTCGGCGCCCTGCCCCCCGATTCTGAGGGCCGGCTGCGAGCCTACAACGACCTCGTCGAAGTGAAGACGGTCTTCAATGGGGCGACCCTTCCTTTCGGACTGGACAGCATCAAGTCGTTCTTCCCGAAGACGACGGTCAGCCACTCGCCGCACGGCAAGGTTCTCGCCAACGACGCGCCCGACGTTCAGCTTCCCGTGAGGCTCCCCGGACTCGACCCCAAGCGGTTCCCGGAGATCACCTACCTTCCCCTCGAATTCCCGGCCGAGGGCGTCGAAATCGGAAAGAGTTGGACGTTCGTGAGGAAGATCGGCCCGGACGACATGGTGTATACGGTCAAGACCCATTCCCTGGACGACGCGTCCGCGAAGTTCGGCGTTTCCGTACAGCAGACCTCACTCACCTATGAAGACGAGGCGGGGGAACTCGTCGCAGAAGCCGAGGCAATTCGGAAGGTCGAAACGACGCTGACCGGCCAAGGCGAAGTTCACTTCGACCGCAAGAAGGGGATGGCGACCCAGGTTCGAGTCGTCACGCAGGCTCAGGGCGACGTAACGGACCTCTCCAGCAAGAAGGTTTCCCAGCGCCAACTGACCACCACGCTCGATGTCCGACTCCGAGGCACGGGGCCGTCCATCGAACCGAGCCCGAAGAAATCGAGCGAAGCAGCCGGGTGGCAATCGTGGCTGCAACGCGCAGCCGACTTCGCCACCAACGTCTCCCGGTCCGTGTCGATGGGTTGGAGCCTCCTCAAGGCGTTCTTGGGAATTCGCGTATCGTGACCCTAAACGAACGATGAGCGCGTTACAATGGGTGATGGAGCCGGTCGAAGACGGAGATAACCGATGAGCTTTCCCGCAGCGAGAGTTACCGATATGCATACGTGTCCCATGTCGGACGGCCCCAAGCCTCATGTGGGAGGGCCCATCTTGCCTCCCGGATGTCCCACCGTCCTGATCGGCGGCCTTCCCGCTGCGCGGGTGGGTGACCTTGCAACTTGCGTCGGACCTCCCGACACGATCGTCATGGGAAGCAACACGGTCCTCATCGGCGGCCAGCCCGCTGCGCGAGTCACCAGTACCACGGCCCACGGGGGGCTCGTGATCCCGCCCGGATGCCCCACCGTCCTCATCGGAGGCTAGGCCCTCATACAGCCGATATGATGTTTGCCGGGAATCACCCGACAATTAGGTAGCACGCTATGTACCCCGAATTGGAGCCGCCCGAAGCCATCGAGACTTACAAGAAGTCCGTCCAGAAGCACCTCAAGCGGTGCCCGCTTTGCGACACCCTCAATGCGCTTCAGAACGACGAATGCGTCACGTGCGGATGGAGCGGGCAGTTTATCCGCTCGCAAGTTCACGTGGTCGACGCGTTTCTCAGGTTGCTCCAGCGGTGCCCTGGCCTAAGCTCACACCTGAACGCCGCAGCGAGAACGCCAAGACCTCGACCTTCGAGATTGGCGCTGGTTCCTTCCCGAACCGCTTCCGTTTGGCAGCGGCTTTCTCGGTTGCTGCGGCAGGTTCTTGGCCGAAGAACGACCGATTTTCGCGCCTAAGATCGCGCGAGATTTCCCCACCGTCTGTGAATAAACGGCCCGCTGCGGACTCGTAGCATGTGGATAAGCCATTTCAGTTTTCCACGGGAAAAGTGTCTGTCAAAAATAATCTCGTCCAGCGCACAGACTTTCGCTATAATGGGGTTGAGACCCCAATCGAGCCGACATGAAAGCACTGCACGAAGGACCAGCCCCACTTTATAGCGTCGAGGCCGAGATGAGCGCTCTCGGGGCAGCGATGTTTGGAGAGCGTCCGGCCGAACTCGTCCTCAAGCTCGTCGACGACGATGACTGGTACTTCCCCGCTCACCGCGACATCTATATCGCCATGCGGCAGTTGCAGATGGACAACAAGCCGATCGACATGGTCACGGTCAAACAGGAGTTGATCCGCCGGGGCAAGTTGGAGGCGGTTGGCGGGGAGGACTACCTGATCGCGGTCGCGGAGTTCGTCCCGACGCCCGCCAATGCCGAAACGTATGCTCGACTGGTCAGGGAGGCGGCCACCCTCCGCAGACTCGAAGCCGCGGGGCACGAGATCGTGAAGGTGGTCCGCGGTCCGGACGAAACGGTCGAGGAAAAGGTCAAGTTAGCCGAACAAAAGGTGTACCAAGTGGGCATTCGGGAGATGGGTAAGGAGTTCATCCCGATGCCCAACCTCGCTGCCGACGTGATGAACGACCTCGACCTGATCTTGGAGTCAGGCTCGGAGACTCTCGGCATCACAACGGGATTTTATGACCTCGACGAAATGGTCCAGGGGTTTCATCCGGGCGACTTCGTCATCATCGCCGCGCGGCCCTCGATGGGAAAGACCGCGCTCGTCCTAAGCATGGCGCTTCACGTCGCGGAACTCGCCGCCGAACAGGGCAAGGGCTCCGTAGCGTTCTTTTCGTTGGAAATGAGCGGCAAACAGCTTGCCAAGCGGCTCGTTTCTATGCTGAGCCGAATCTCGATGCACAGCATGAGGCGTACCGACCTCAACGATAACACCCTCAAGCAGCTCGCCGACGCTTGCGAACACCTCTACAGCTTGCCCATCTACGTCGATGAGACCTCCGACACCACGCCGCTCGACGCGCTCGCCAAGTGCCGGAGACTCCAGCGCGAACACGGGCTCTCGTTGGTCGTGGTGGACTACCTTCAGCTCATGCGCTATCACCGCAAGACCGAAAACCGGGTTCAAGAAATCAGCGAGATCGCCCGCTCGCTCAAGGCGATGGCGAAGGAACTCAAGGTGCCCGTGATCGCCCTAAGCCAACTCAACCGGAGCGTCGAATCGCGCGACAAGAAGATGCCGCAACTCAGCGACCTGCGGGAGTCCGGCTCGATCGAAGCGGAAGCCGACGTCGTGGGTTTGATCTATCGGGAGCAATACTACAAGGATCGGGAGTCGCCCGATGAAGCGCGCCGCGAGGCGGACCACACCGAAGTTGCGAGCATCATCATCGCCAAACACCGAAACGGCCCGACGGGGTTTGTCAAGCTGGGATTCCAAGCCACCTACGCTCGGTTCGTCAACATCAAGCTGTAGGCTCGCGGTACAGTCTCCGGGGTCGGAAAGATTTCAATATGCGAATACTGATCGTCGGTTCAGGGGGGCGCGAGCACGCCCTCGCCTGGAAGCTTGCCCAGGAAGCTGAGGTTCATGCGTCCCCCGGCAACCCCGGAATCGCCGAGTGCGCCCAATGCCACCTGGCTTCGCCTTCGATCCCCGATCTCACGGCCCTTGCAAAGAACCTATCTCCCGACCTCGTCGTCGTCGGACCCGAGGCGCCACTCATCGCTGGGCTGGCCGACTCCCTCCGAACGCACGAAATCCCGACCTTCGGGGTCGATGCGGCCGGCGCGCAACTCGAGGGCTCGAAGGCGTTTTCGAAGGAGCTGATGCGGGCGGCGGGAGTGCCCACGGCACGGTACCTTACGGTGTCCGACGCTGACGAGGCGCGGGAGTTCGCCCGACAGAGTTATCTCGAAGGAAGGCAGCTCGCTGTAAAGGTGAGCGGGCCTGCCCTCGGTAAGGGGGTTGCCGTCTGCGACAGCCTCGAAATGGCCCTCGAAGAGATCGATCGCGCCCTCGTGCGAGGTGAATTCGGCGAGGCCGGGCGGAAGCTCGTGCTCGAAGAGCGCCTTTTCGGACGCGAGTTCAGCCTGATGTGCCTTTGCTCAGGCGAGCGTTTTGTCAGCCTCCCGCTCGCTCAAGACTACAAGCGTGCGTGGGAGGGCGATGCCGGACCGAACACGGGAGGAATGGGGAGCTATTCGCCGGTCGAATGGGTCGACGATGGGCTCGTCCACGAGACGGAACGCCGGGTGATCGCTCCGCTTCTTACCGGGCTAAGGAATCGCGGAATCGACTACCGCGGAGCCCTCTTTGCAGGGCTGATGGTCGTGGAGGGCGAGCCGTTCTGCCTGGAGTATAACGTGCGTTTCGGCGACCCGGAAACCCAGAGCGTCATGCCCAGGTTGGGCGACGGATTCGCAGATTCGCTTCTTGGCGTTGCCCTGGGGCGTCCTCCGCAGCCGATAGCCGTGCGAGATCTCGCTTGCGTTACCGTAATCGTTGCCTCGCGGGGCTATCCCGGCGCGATCGAAAAGGGCCTCCCCATCGAAGTCGGACCGGTAGCCGACGATGCCCTCCTCTTCCACGCCGGCACCGCCGTCAGCGAGGGGCGCTGGGTGACCGCCGGGGGGAGGGTAATGGGGGCCACTGGGCTTGGACCCGACCTCCCCGCCGCACGAAGCGCCGCCTACCGAGCTGCCGAGCAGGTGAGATTCGAGGGCGCCTGGTTCCGCCCCGACATCGGCAACTGATCGCCGAGCAAGGTACGATCAAGCCCTCCCATGATCGAGCGATACTGCACGCCCGAAATGACCGCGATTTGGTCCCGCGAGTCCAAGTACAGCCGCTGGCTCGAGGTCGAAATCGCCGTGTGCGAAGCTTGGGCCGAAGAAGGCGTAATCCCCCGCGACGAACTGGACCAGATTCGATCTCATGCTTCTTTTTCGCTGGCGAGATGTGACGAACTGGAGAAGGAGACCCGGCACGACCTGATGGCTTTCGTGCGAAACGTCAGCGAGAACGTGGGCCAACCCGCTGCTCGGTGGATTCACTTTGGGATCACGAGCTACGACGTGATCGACTCCGCGCTCGGGATGATGCTCCGGGATTCTTGCGACCTCGTTCAGAACTCCCTCGCAAACGTTCAAGTTTCGATTTTGAACTTATTCAAGCAACACGGAGGCGTACCCTGCATCGGCCGCACGCACGGTATCCACGCCGAACCGATTACGTTCGGACATAAACTACAAGGTTGGAGCAAAGAGTTAGATCGCTCCCGCAATCGGGTCGAAGCGGCGAAGGGCGAAATCGCCGTCGGCAAAGTCTCTGGCGCTGTCGGGATTCACGCCCATGTCTCTCCGGCGATGGAATTCAGGATTTGCAAAGGTTTGGGGCTCCAACCTGACCCTAACAGCACGCAGATCGTCGCGCGTGACCGCCATGCGAACCTCCTTTGCGCGTTGGCGGTTCTGGCCGGCAGCGTCGAACGCATCGCCACCGAACTCCGTAACCTTCAACGCACGGAGATCCTCGAGGTCCAGGAAGAGTTTGCCAAAGGTCAAACGGGTTCGAGCGCGATGCCGCACAAGAGGAATCCGTGGAACTCGGAGACTCTTTGCGGGTTGGCACGAGTGGTTCGCGGCAACGCCCACGCGATGCTCGAGTCCGTGATGACGTGGCATGAGCGCGACCTTTCCAACAGCTCGCTCGAACGAATTGTACTGCCTGATACGTTTCAACTTATTCACTTCATGCTCGTGCGGCTCTCACGAATCCTCGATGGACTGGTGGTTTTGCCTGAGAACATGGACGCCAACCTGAGGAGAATGGGTGATTTGGTCTTCAGCGAGCACCTGATGGTCGCATTGATTCGCGCAGGTTTATCCCGTGAAGATGCCTATAAGAAGGCACAGCAGCACGCCGCGCGCGCATGGGATGGCGTGGACTTCCGAACGTCCGTCTGGGAAGACTCGGAAATCCGCGATCGAATCGGAGACGAGGAACTGAAACTCGTGTTCGACCTCGCGCATCACCTTCGACACGCTCCCCAGAACATCGGATGAGAAACGCCGGTGCGAGTTCGGTCCTTCGAACCCGACAAAACGCGAAAGGGACAATGCGCGTCAGAAAGGTTGTGAGAACGTCGATCTTGGCGCTGATTTGCCTTCTGTCGGCTTGGAGTGGGGCGCAAACGCCCCCAACGGCTTCGCCGCAGCCTATTCGTCTGCAGGTGCGTCACGCCGACCCTTGGGTCATCAAGCTGATGCTCGAAGGCGGCAGCGTGGTTTCGCCGGAGATGAGCACGCTTTTCGGGTTCTTGGGAGCGCCGCCGAACACCGGCAATGCGGTCAACCGCCTCTTCCAGAATGGGACCCTGATCGTCAATCCGACCGACAACAGCATCTGGTTCTTCCCCGATAGGCCGTAGTCGCCCCGCCCTTGGCCCCCAAGAAAGGCGCCCTTAGGCATATTTGACAGCTTTTCGCCGCGCTGCCCACCCGCCCACGCCGAAAGCAGGGAAGTTTGACAAAGTCCAGGAACCCAAGGGCGATTCGAGTTGTTGGATAGACCGGCAGGTACACTCCGCCCAATTCATGCTCCGGGGCAGGCGCAACCACAGGGAAGCCTTCGAGCGCGAAGCGGAGCGGGTGTTCTCGTCACTTTTCGGAACCGCTTTGCGATTGACTCGTTCGCGCGAGGAGGCCGAAGACCTAACGCAAGAAGCCATCGTACGGGCGTACGAGGCGTTCGAGAGGTTCGACGGCGCTAATTTCAAGGCTTGGATTCTTCGGATTCTGACGAACCTGTTTATCAATCGGTATCGCCAGAAGCAACGGACGCCTTCGACGGCATCGCTCGAAGAAGACGGCATTTACGAGCCTATGGCGCCGGAGGGCCTTGAGCCGGACCGGGAGTTGTTCGACCAACTCGTAGGAGAGGAGGTCGAGGCGGCGCTCGGCAACGTGCCCGAGGACTTCCGAATGGCGGTGGTGTTGAGCGACATCGAAGGACTGACGTACCAAGAGATCGCCGACGCTACCGGAGTGCCGATTGGGACCGTTAGGTCCCGACTTGCGCGAGGAAGGGCGATTCTGAGGCGCGAACTGGAATCTTATGCGCGAAAAGAAGGTTATTTGAAAGAAGGAACGATTGAATGAGCGATTGGCTCGAAATCCACGCATTGGCTGATAACGAACTGGACGCCAAATCGAAGGCTGAAGCCCGAAAGGCGGTCGAGGGCTCGCCTGCGGCGGCCTCCGAGTACCGATCTGTCCAGACGGTCAAGGAAACGCTCGCATCGAAAGCGGTCCAGGCCGAGGTTTCGGACGCTTGGAAGAAGTGCCGAGGTCGGCTCGATGAAATCGACAAGACGCACCGCGCCGAGTCGTTTGTGGGCAGGTTCTCGTGGGCGTTGAGCGGCCTTTTCGTGGTGGCCCTCGTCTCGACCGCGATCTACAATCGCACCGTCAACCCCCAAGCTCTCCGCACAGGCGATGTGGCTCGGATGGTGGCGGGTTTAGCTCCGCAGTATTCCTCGAGCCAGGGGCAGCCCCAAGACATGAGCACATGGGTGAGGAGCTCCCCCGTAACGCTCGATACTGGCAGCCTCAAGGTCATGGCTTACGCCGAGGGGCACTACCGGGAGCATCCCGTGGCCATGATTCAGCTTTCGGACCGTGAGGGGAATCTCGCTCTCGTGGTCGTTCGAGGCGCGGGAAGGCTCGAAGGCGGCGAACCGATGCTGGGCTACAGCGGCTATCAGTCGGGCCAGATCGATACGCTCAACTTCGTTGCATGGCAGGATCGGGGTTACAGCCTGATGATTATGGGTCCCCGGCCGCATGAAGACCTTCGCAGCACGGCAGAGTCCATCCGACTTCGGTAGCTTAGGTGCCCGCGCCGCCAGCCTCCCCACCAGCACCAAGGCCGCCCAGAGAGTATCTGAGCGGCCTCGGTAGCTTGTAGTAAGGCTGGGACCGAATTACCGATCGACTGGCGGATCGGCCTTGAACGGCTTCCCGGCCATCTCTTTGAGCTTGGCTCGCTGCCCGTCGGTGAGCACCTTGCCCAGTTCCGCATCGAGAACCTCGTTGTTCTTCTGCATCCTCTCTCGAAGTTGATCGCGGTCCATTCCGCCATCGCGCATCTCTTGGAACAGGCTCTGATTCGCCTCAGCCTGCTTGGCCTGTAAGTCGGCGATTTTGGCCTTCTGCTGGTCGTTGATGCCGAGTTCCTTTTGCACGTCGGGCATCGTGATCGCTCGGTTGCCGGCGAGTTGAACGCGAATCTCGAAAAGTCGCTTCGACTGCTCAGGAGTGAGGATCTTGTCGACCTCCTTCTTCTGAGCGGCTTGGTACTTCTCCATCATCGCCTGCATCTCTTGCCGATCGGGAGGACCGCCCCCTCCCATCATGTCCTGCATGGCGGCTCGAATTTCTTCTCGAGACTTCTCTTGCAGCGCCTGCAGCTTGCTCTTTTGGTCGGGAGTGAGATTGAGGTCCCGCTGGACGTCTTCTCGATTCAGGAGTCCAAGGCCGCTCGTGTCCGAACCGCCAAATTGTCCTCCAAACCCTCGCTGTCCACCGAAGCCCCCTCGGCCCTGGCCACCGCCTTGGGCCGGTGCAAGCGTTGCCGCTGCCGCCAAAGCGCTCACCGCCAGAATGGCAATCACTGATCGTTTCCAGTTCATAGTCGTCATCTCCTACCTGTCTCGCATCCCCCGCTTAGGGAGGGGAATTCGTTTAGCGTCCGCCTCCGGGGGGAGGAGTCGCGCCCCCGTGCCCCGTGGTCGTCGTTGGCTTGCTCGGCGGGATCGCGCCCTTGACGGCTTTCTGCGACTCTTCTGAGAGCTTGCCCTGCCCCTCTTCGCGGAGCTTCCGAGCGTCCTCGTCACCCTTTACGACTCGCGGGGTCAGGAAGACGAGCAGTTCGGTCTTGACGTCCTGCTTGTCCGTCGATCGGAACAGGTTGCCGAGCACGGGGATATCGCCCAGAAGCGGGACCTTCTTGACCGTCGACGACACGGTGTTGCGAATGATGCCGCCGAGAATGATGGTCTCGCTGTCGCGAACGGAGACGACCGTGTTCGCCTGCCGCTGATTGATGATAGGCGCGTTGAAGCTCGTGAACCCCTGGAGGTCGTTGGCCGTCTGGTCGATCACCATCGTGACGTAGCCGTTAGCGGTGATCCGCGGGGTGACGGTCAGGACGATCCCCACGTCCTGGAACGCATAGGTGAACGTGAGGTTGCCGTTGATGTCCTCGCGCGAACTGAGCACGTAGGGCACCCGCTGGCTGATGTTGATGACGGCTTCGGAGTTGTTCGATGTGAAGATTCGGGGGGTCGAGAGCACGCGGAACTTCTGATCGGTCTGCAGCGCGTTCATGAAGGCCGTGAGCTTCCCGCCGGTGATCGTGTACCGAAAGCCTTGCAGCGCCGGAGTTGCGGTGGAAAGCCCGAAGCCCGTGCCCCCGGTTTGAGTCGTTCCCGGATCGCGGAAAGCGGGTGAATCTGTGAGATTCCACTCCACGCCAAGCTTCGAAGACGAGTCCAGCGTCGCCTCGACGATGATGGTCTCAATCATCACCTGCTCGGGGATCTTGTCGAGCTGTTCGAGGATCGACCGAACGAGGTCCACGTTATCCGGCGAGGTCACCACGATCAGGCTGTTCGTGTTGAGGTCCGGGATGATTGTGATTTGGCCGGTGAGATCGCGAGTGTTGACGATGCGGCCCTGGTCGTCCCGACCTTGGGGCGCGGAAGTGCCCTGTTGCTGCCCGCCGAACGTACCGAAGCGGCCGCCTTGCTGAATCATGACTTGCGTCATGAGTTCGCCCGTGTTGGCATTCGGGTCCTCGAGGAGCAAGCCCAGTTCGCGGTCCGGGTCGTATTCTTCCTCGAAGCTTCGGCCGCCGCCCGTATTGCGGCCGCCCGTGTTCTGGCCGCCCGGCTGCCGATTGTTCTGGTTATTCCGGTTGCCGGACTGGGTCGTTCCCGTACGGCCGAACTGGTTGTTGCGGTTGGCGTTGTTACCCGTGTTGCGCGTTCCAAAGGCCTGGCTCAGCAGCCCGGCGACGTCGTCAGCCCGTGCATTGGCCAGCGAGACCACGAATGTCGAGGACTCCAGCTTGACCTCGGTATCCAACTCCTTGATGACGTTCCCGACCAGCGCGTGGTTCTCTTCGGTGGCCGTGACGATGATCGAGTTCGTTCGAGCGTCGGTCACAACGGTCCCAAACGAGGCTTGCGGCGAACCAAATCGCATCGCCTGCTGAATCCGCTGCTCGAACGGCACGTTGGCGGTCCCGATTCCCCCACGGCCGGTTGGCGCGGTGGCGGTCAGTACGTTTTGAACTGCGGGGGCGATCTCTGCGGCGATCGCAAACTCAAGACGGTAGACCTTGGGAGTCATCGGCAGGTCGCTCTGCTTGTCCAATTCCTCGATGAGCGAACCGACTTGGCGTTGCTCGGACGAAGGCGCGTTGACGATCACGGAGTTGGTATAGTCGTCGCTCGAAGCCCGCACCACCGATCCGCCCCTCCCAAAGCTCTGGAAACCGCCTCGGGTGTTGCGGCCCTGAAACCCGCCCCGGTTCATTTGCGTGCCGCCGCCACCAAACATCTGCATGAGTTGCTGCATCGGGTCTTGCACCGTCGCAAACACTTCGTTCACGACCCTCGATACCTGACTGGCGTTGGCGTACTTGAGCGGGTACACCTTGAGGTTCGTTTGGCTGCCCGAGAACATCGACTGGATCGCGCCCATGTCCATGCCCTCAAACGGGTTGCCGCTTCGGCCCCGATTGTCTTGGCCCCGCGTGTCGCGCTTTCGGATGATGAGGAGCGAACCTTCCTTTCGCATGTCGAAGCCCTTCAGGCTGACGACCGCGTTCAGAATCTCGAACGCCTCGTTCAATGTGGCCGGTTTGGCGCTGGTGACCGTGATGGGGCCCGTAAGCTGAGGGTCCTTGACGATTGTGACGCCGGACGCCTTGGTCAGGGCCGCGATCACGGCATCGACGTTCGCGTTCTTGAAGTCCAGCGTGATTCGCTTAGTAGCGTCGAGCTTGAAGGATTCCCAGGGCTTCGAAGAGCCGCCCTGCGTCCCTCCGCCGAAGTCGAACTGAGCGAAACTCAGCGCTGAAACCAGCGCGAGAATCGCGATCCACGTCCACCTACTCTTCTTCGTTCGCATCTTGATCCATCCTACGGTTGTTGTTGCTAAAATCGTTACCCGTTGGCTCAGGCCTGAGCGCAACTCCTCGCCCGATCTCCCCAGATACCGGTGGAGCGAAAGGACGTAAAGCCCCCGACCCGCTCGGGGTCAGTTCCTCGTACTCCGTTACGGGAGTCAGCGTCGCGGTTCGGCCTGACCTCCCTTGAAGTGTCAGCGAATCTGGTCCAATCGACTGCACCGAGCAGGACTTCCAACTCTGCCCTGCGCCCAAAAACACCCACTCGCCGCTCGATTTGTTTTCCACAAGCGCTCTCGGAACTCCGTCCTCGACGAACCGGCCCGTAAACACCCAATCGACCTCGCCGCCCGCGAATTCTGCGGGTACGACGTTCGGCCCGATGGCGGACCCGCCCGAACGCGCCACCACAGGCATAAACGCGTCCCGAGGGGGCTCGTTCAGTCGGTCGAACTTCGCGCTGTAGTCCTCTTCGGTGAACCCAGCGGCCTTGGCTGCCTTCGGCCGCGGAATCGACCGCGACTTCTGGCCAGCCGTGGGCTCCGACGAGGTCATTACCCACGCCGCCACAACGACAATGCCCAGCCCACCATAGATAAGTTTTCGGTTCATTTGTGCCATTTATCGCTGCTCCGCAAGGCTCCCAGTTCCCGCGCTGGCCGCTTGGTTGTTCGCCAATGGCCCCTCGGTCGAGCGGACGGGCTTCGAGCTTTGATACGCTCGTGCCTCGACGGTCGCGTTGACTTTGTCCGAAGACCCATCGGCGCTCGCCAGTTGCACCCTAACTACCGACAGGCGAGAAGGCTTGGTTTCCAGCCGCCTGAGAAACTCGTGGACGTTGGGGAACGGTCCTTCGAGCGACATCGTGTAGGCGAGGGTGACCACTCCTTCGGCTTCGCCGGGTCGTTGAGGACGAAACGTGGCCAGTTTAACTCCACACTCCTGGGCGATCTCGGTCGCCGAAGCGAGAGCGTCCGCGCTCACCTTTCTGGGGTCGCCTTCCCAAGCGTAGGTGGCGATGAGGCCCTTCGCTTGAGCCTGGCGCTCCCGAAGGTCCTTAAGGCTTGCTTCCAGTTCGGCTTCCTCCTTGGCGCGCTGGAGCTTCGATTTCGCGGGCGCGGGCTCGGGCCAGAAGAGGTCAAACCCCACCGCGGCGACCCCGATGAGGATCGCCAAGGCGAGGATCGCGCTCGCGCCCGAAAGGTGAGCGAGGTCCTTCAGACTCACGCCTTCACCCCCTTCTTCTGAGCTTCCGAAATCGGAATGTTGCCCACGGCATGAAACGTGATGGAGAAGTTGACGACGGGCGTGTCTGCGATCACGCCGTTGTTGGCGAAGACCAGCTTGACATCGCGGAACCGATCTTGGGCCGAGAGATATTCGAGGAATGCGGAGATCGACTCGTTGGCCTTGGACGTTCCCCGAATCGTCACCGGCTTGCCCCGCTCAAACGAAAACCCGGTGAGCCACAGGTCGTCGGGCGTCCCCTGCCCCACGACCGTAAGGACGTCGGAGGCGGTTTGGGCAGGTTCGAACGAGCGTGAGATCGGTGTCGCCATCCGCTGCATCTCGTTGAGCCCGTTCTGAAGCGTATCCCGCTGCCGCTTGAGGCGAGCCGTCTTCGAGTTCCACGCCGAATCGGATTTCTTCGCCGCAGCCCTCATATCGCTGTAGTCGAGCCCCACCCAGGCGCAAAGGAGCAGCGCAGCTGCAAGCCCGAGTACGGCAAGTCGAGTCTTCGCAACCTCCTTTTGCTGCTTGCGCTTCCGCGACTCCTCGGGCAACTCCAGCTTGACCCCCAAGCGGTCGATGTCGGCGCCCGCAAGCAGGGCTAAGGTGCTTTCGCCGGGCCGGAACTGCGCGCTCGGCAAGTCGAGATTGCCGGCGACGATCACGTCGGCCGGCTGGACGCCGGAAATGCCGAACGTTCGCGCGATCTCGGTTTCGATCGTCTCGGCGTCCTCGGTTGCGGGCGCGATTCGGCTGTAGACGAGTTCACCGTTGTCGATGATGTCGATGGCCAACCCCTCAGGCGCGACTTCGACGACCGCACAGGTCATCGCTCCCAGCTTTTGCGCCATCAAGGCCGAGCCAAACGCCGCCGGAACTACGTGTTCAACTCGGAGCCCAGCTTCGGCGAAATCGGCAAACACCTTTCGCAGCGTCGCCAGAGGAACGGCGTCCACAATGGCCAGCCTGCCTTCGGGGGTCACGTCGTTCGTCAGTCGGAACCCGAACGCAAGCTCTTCGGCCTTGATCGGAAACAGTTGCCCGATCTGAACCGACAGCATCCGTTCGACTTCTTGAGGCGAGATGTTGGGCACTCGCAGCGACCGAATGAAGGCGGTGCGACGCGAGAGACAAGCCACGACCGCGCGCGAATCGAGCGCCTGCGCGGCCTGCTTGAGGGACCGAAAGTCCCGAGTCGCGCCCACCGCGGGGTCATAAAAGGTGATCTCCGCCGATGCGGTCCAGCGGACGACGGGCAAGGCTGCCTTGGGCTTGCTCATGAGTTCCCCCAAACGCTCACGTCTGCGGTCGGAGCGCGATTCCAACGCCAGAGCGTGTACACGTCAGGCAGCGCAGGTTTCCGCACCTTTCTCAGTACCGGCTGTCCTTCCACGATCTCGACTACGGCTTCGAGAGCCGTCTCCCTCGATCCGAATTGCCCGATCACCCTCACCACGAACGTCTGAGAACCCAGCGTCAGCAAGTCGATGCTGCTCGCGAGGACCTCAGGGGTGAGTCCAGGGATCGTCGTTAGCTCTCCCAGAGTCTGGAGCCCCCCGCTCTGCTGACGAGAAGCCATCGCAGACGAAATATCGGGAGTAAAGCCTGGGATCGAGTTCAAAACGGCTTCCGATGCTGTATTCACGTTGATTCTTCCCACTTGGGTTGTGGCTTCGCCGACGCGGCAATTGTCGAGAATGGCGGCCGCGTCGTTGATGTTCATTCCAGGCAGAAGTAATACATCGCCGAAGCCGGTGAACGTTCCCACCTGGTTCCTTCGCTGGACGATGGCTTGCGCGATTCCCTGCGAGACGCCGACCTGAGCGAGTTGTTGGGCCGAAGCGGCGTTCAAGTCGAGCCTAGCTTGGCCATCAGGCCGAGTACCGATCGGCGACCGAGAATCGACCGTGGCAAGCTGAATCATTAGCGGCTGCTCTTCGGGTCCCCCTTGCACGAGATACTGACTCGTCACAACTTCCTGCGGGATCGAATACAGCGTCTGCGGCGTGAAACCCTTGACCAGAAGCACTTCATCGACCGTGTCCATCGGCCTCAAGGCGGCGTTGTAGGGGTTGGCCAAGCTGTTGTAGTACTCGTCTTTCGCTCCCTCCGGACGGGCATTCAGGTCGCCGGAACGCCAGTCCAACAGGCTGTCGATCTGCTCCGAAGTGAGTGGGAGCCGGTAAAGCTGCTCTTCGGCCGCGGTGTTGAGGTTGATGAAACTGCAGGCGTCCACGATTTCAAACCGAAACGCGCCCCTTCCCACGAGGAACCGCTGATCGCCCACCTCTCCGGACGTATACCAAGCGTCGGCCGTCGAAATCAGCGTCGGGTCGATCGTGGGGTCGGCGAGAACCCCCAGCGCGTATTGGATTCCGGCATCGGCAAGCAGTTCGGCCCGCCGACCCTCGATGCGGTTGCGGATCGAACGCATCTCGGCGTGCTCGCGGACGCTGAACGCCACGGCTAGGGTGATGAGACCGGTCAAGACGACGAGCCCCAACACGAGCCCACCGCCGCGCTGAGTTCTTCGAACCCTCCTCATGGCTGCGTCGTACCTCCGAGTCCGGCAGGGTTCTCAGGCGTAACGTCGCTGGCCGGCAGCCGAATGACCAGCACCCTTCGCTCGGTCGGCCGCTGGCTCAACACATACGTGATTCGAACAGACGCAGGCAAGCGAGGAGGGTCCATCGCCGTGGTGTCCCAATAGGGCGTCCACGTCGTCCCGTCCCAAAACTCGAACACCATCGCGCTGACGTCCTCGTTCATGACGCGCTCCCATCCGCCCTGATAGGGGTCGCCATCGGAGGGGCGTTGCTCGCGGACAAAAAGCCCCGAAACGTCGGGCGCCTCACCCACGGGGGTCGTCTGCAGCGAGATTTCGGCGAGCCCTCCTTGAGGGCCGTACTGCTCGTTGAGCGTCTCGAAGTCGCCTTGCGCGCCGATGAAAGCGCCGTTCGGTTGGAGGCCCGTTGAAGTGAAAATGAGCATGTCGGGCAGGTCGCCGAGGTCGGAAAGCTCGGAAGCCGAACCCGAAGAGAAGGCGATGAAATAGCTGGGGCTGACGACGCTGTCCGCGCTCAAGAAGCTGCTGCCGATCAGCTTCCGGAGTTCGTCGTCGAACCGCTCGATCCGCGCTCTCTCTTCCTGCGCGGGAATCACCTGCTCCTGAACCACCAAAGCGGTGCGAAAGGTCTGGACGAGCCCGGCCGCGAGGATCGCCATGATCGCCACCGATACGATCAGTTCGATCAGCGTGACACCTCTACTGAGCCTACCCACAGTCAAGGTCCACCCTCCCCGGTTCCCGCATCGACGGGGGGTTCATAAATCAGAGCATAGGCCACCTCTTCCATCTGCTTCCCTCCTGGGGAGGCAACGATGGTCACCGTAAGGGCTTCGAGGTTCTCGACCCCTGTGGGATCGACTTGCGCGCTCCACTCGTAGGTGGGAAACCCGTAGTCTTCGAGGTCTCCGGAAAGCGCGGAGAGGCGGTAATCGCGCGTCGACCGCAATTCCTCCAACTTCTGGATCGCGAGTCGCTGAAGAGTCTCTCGCTCCCGAAGGATCGTGTCCGACCGAATCATCCCGCCCAGGGCGCCCAACACCGCGGTGATGCCGAGCCCGACGACTGCGAGCGTAACGATCAGCTCGACCAGCGTAAAGCCCCGGATCCTCATGGCCCGACCCTCTGTTCGAGCTCGCCCGCCTGCCACCTCTCGGCCGTCCGGTCGGGCAGCGCGCCCGCGACGAACTTACCCAATCCGCGGTTGGGGTCGATCTCGATCGATTCGACCCCCCCATATCCGGTGTCAAATTCGATCCCGCTAGGCGTCGCAGAACCGTCGCCGTAGAACTCGGCAATCCACTCCGAACCTGCCGTGTCTGCGAATCGGTGGACGAACCTCGTGGCATCGACGGCCTCGGGCAGCTCCACGAACCAGTTGCGCGTATCGCCCTCCCCAAGTTCCGCCACGATCCGCCGGTCGGCGTCTTCATACCGAAGCGTGAGGGTCGAGGCGGTCTCGATCGCGTGCTCCCGAACGCGTCTCGTGAGCGCCTCGAACTTCATCTTGAACGACCGCCAATCCTCGCCCGCTCGAACCGCGGTCATCCGCACCACGAGCGCCGTCGCCAGTAGCGCAAGCAACACAACGACGATCGACATTTCGACGTACGTGAATCCGCGCCTAGTCAATGCCTTCGATGATATCGGCGTCGTTGCCTTCGCCGCCTTCGACGCCGTCCGCGCCAAACGAGTAAAGGGCGAACGTGTCATCGCCCAAGAACTCATAGTTGTAGGGGCTGCCCCAAGGATCGTTCGGGATTGGGTTGACCGTATAAGGCCCTCGCCAATCGGTTACGTCGGCGGGCTGAGATCGAAGCGCTTCGAGACCCTCTTCCGTCGTGGGGTAGCGGCCCGTATCGGTCCGAAACACCTGAAGCAGCTTGCTCACGTTCTGAATGTCGCTCAAAGCCCGTGACCTCTTGGCTTCGTCCACGCGCGTAAAGTACCTCGGTACGATCATCGCCGCCAAAATGGCCAGAATCAAGATCACGACGAGCAATTCAATGAGAGTAAAGCCCCTCTTCCGCCCGTTTTGTTGCATACGATTGTTCCATTTCATGGTTCGTTATTTACTCCAACTCTCCCAGATTATTTCACCAAATTCTGCGCTTCGAAGATCGGAAGCATGACCGAAAGCACCACAAATCCGACGAATACGCCCATGACGACGACGATGAGCGGCTCGAACATGGCCGTCATCCGCCGGACGCCTGTATCCACCTCAAAATCTAAGCTGTCGGCGACCCTCGACAGCATTGTGGGGAGGTCCCCGGTCTCTTCGCCGATCGCCACCATGTGGGTCAGCACCGGGGGAAAGGCGCCGGTCGAAGACATCGCGTGGTGGAGGGCCTCGCCGTCCCGAACTTGAGTCGCTACGTCGTCGGCCACGCTCTGGATCAGCCTGTTCCCCGAGGCCATGCCCGAAAGCCGGAGCGACTCCAAGATCGGCACTCCGCCATAAATTAGCGTCGATAAGACCCGAGAAAACCGTGAAATCACGGCCTTCCCTACGATCTTTCCGGCCGCCGGAAGCCTCAGTAGCACGCGGTCTCTCATAATCGCCCCCTGTTCCGAGAGGACCGCCGCCCGATAAAACACGAACGCGCCGACAACGACGCCTACGATGAGCATCCAGTTCGCCGACAAGAAGTCCGTGAAATCCAACAGCAACCGCGTGCTGGCCGGGAGGTCGGTCCCCAAGTCCTTGAAAACAACCGAAAGCCGGGGCAACACGAAGGTCAGCAGGAACACGATCACGCCCGCCGCGACGGTGGTCAGGACGGCAGGATAGATCAGGGCAGAGACGATTTGGCTCCGGCGAGTGACTTCGCGCTCTTGAAAGTCGGCCAAGCGAGCCGCAACCTCAGCGAACTGGCCGCTCGCCTCACCCGCTCTCAGGGTCTCGGTGAAGATGGGGGAGAAGAACTTCGGGAACTTCGCGAGGGCTTGGGAGACCGGAAGGCCGCCGCGCACATCCTCGAGCGCTCCCTCGGCGACTCTCATCAGCGCCGGGCTTTCCGATTGCTCGCCCACCACCTGGATCGCGCGGTCGAGCGGCAGCCCCGCAGCGGCAAGGTCCGCCAGTCGCCGCGTGAACAGCGCCAAGTCGGCTCGGCTCGCCCTTCCGGTGATCGCGCGTGGCGCGCCGGGATGGGTCGGAGCCGACGATTCGCGCAGGTCGAGTACGAATCGGCCCTCGGCGAGGATCGACGAAATCGCGCCGTTCCGGTCGGGAGCCGTGATCGTGCCCGACACCTTTTTCCCCGAAGGCTCGACCGCGACATAGGAGAACGTCGTCACCGACGCTCACCCCCCTGTTCGAACCGCAACGCGCCCCTCCTCAAAACTCCTCTCTCTGGCAGACCCGAAGGACTTCCTCGGGCGTCGTTCGTCCATCGAGGACCGCCAGCTTGCCGTCCCCAAGCAACGTCCTCATGCCTTGGTTCTTCACCGCATAGTCTTTGATCACGCTCGAAGAAGCGTGTTCGACGGTCATGCGCCGCACGGGTTCGTCAACCACCAAGAGTTCGAAGACGCCCTGCCGACCCCGAAAGCCGCTTCCGCTGCACTTATCGCAACCCTTTCCCCGCATGAGCTTCGCCGACGCCGCTTCCTTATCGGAGATGCCGACCGCTCGCAGAGCCTCCGGCTTTTCTTCGGATGGCTCCGAACAGTGGGGACAGTTCCGGCGGACGAGCCGTTGGGCCAGAACGCCGATCATCGAACTCGCCGCAAGGTAGGGCTCGACGCCCATATCGAGCAGCCGCGTGACCGCACCTGCGGCGTCGTTGGTGTGGAGCGTGCTGAACACGAGGTGGCCGGTCAGAGAGGCGTGAACCGCGATCTCGGCGGTTTCGTAGTCGCGAATCTCACCCACCATAATCACGTCGGGGTCCTGCCGGACGATGCTGCGAAGGCCATTGGCGAACGAAAGGCCGATGTTGGCGCGAACCTGAATCTGCCCGATGCCGGGGACCTGGTATTCGACCGGGTCTTCGATCGTCAGGATGTTCTTGGAGGGGGAATAGATTTCTTGGAGGGCGGCATAGAGCGTCGTGCTCTTTCCCGAGCCGGTCGGTCCGGTGCTCAGGATGATCCCGTAAGGCATTTCGATCACACGCCGGTAGCGCTCCAACTGGTCTTTCCGCATCCCAAGCTCTTCGAGCCCAAGCATCGCCGTGCCCTTATCGAGGATGCGCATCACGCCGCGCTCGCCAAACACCGTGGGCACGATCGAAACGCGAACGTCGATCGCCCTGCCTGCGATCGTGAGCTTGATGCGGCCGTCTTGCGGCAGCCGCCGCTCGGCGATGTTCATTTCCGCGAGGATTTTGATGCGGGAGATGAGCGCCGCGTGCATCCGTTTCGGAGGCTTCATTACGTCGCGGAGCATTCCATCGACGCGGTAGCGCACCTTCACCTCGCGCTCATAAGGTTCCACGTGAATGTCGCTCGCGCCGTCCCGAACGGCCTGTGCAAAGATGAGGTTCACCATCTGGACGACCGCGCTTTCGGCGGCCATCTTTTGGAGGTCCGCAAGATCGACGGTGTCATCGAATTCGGTGGGACCCGCCTCGTCGGAGTGCAGACCGGCCAGCATCCCTTCGAGGAACCTCTCCTCGATCCTGACGCGGAGGAAGCTGGGGTCGGCGCGAACCGGGCGCACCGGCATTCCCAACAGGATCCCAAGGTCGTCGACGGCGGCGAGAGAGGCCATCGAGGCGACTGCGACGATGAGAATCCCCTCTTCGACGTACAACGGCAGAACCTGGTGCTTGAGCGCGAACTCGCCCGGCGCCTTGTCGACGGCCGCAGGGTCGATCTTGATCGCCTCAAGATCGACATAGACCAGACCGTTTCTGGGGTCGTCGAGCGTCTCGATCGCCCCGTTGGACAGTTGTGGGTTTTCAGGTTCGAAAGTACTCATTCTCGTTGGGCCAGTTGTCGCCTCAAAGCAGTACGAAGAACTTCCGCAATTCCTCACCCATCCCATGAATTCGTGGGTCGAACGCCCGGTCGTCCCCTTTCTGCCCGCCAGCGTTCGGCACGAATCGGAGCTCAGACTCGCCGTAACGGGTCCATTCGGCGATACGTCCAGACAACGAGACGACCGGGCAAACGAGGGAAAGATGCTGTTTCGAGTTCTGTTTTCGTCAATTCTTGCGGCGCTCGGCCTCAGTCAAGAGGTCGAAGTCAAGCCCTACATGACCCTTCGCGGCTCCGACAGCAAGGTCGTGACGAGGGAGTACCGTCTCATCTCCTCTCATTCCGAATGGGACGCGCTTTGGCACAGGCACTCTGGGAAACTCGAAACCTCCGAGAAGCAACGCGGATTCCGAGTCGACTTCAAAGCCTACCGCGTGATCGCGATCTTCCAGGGCAAGGGGTGGAACTCGCGCGGCGTGGTCGGGACGCTCCACGAAACAGACGGCGGATTGAGGCTTCGATTCGACGAACTGACCTACCAGACGTTTGGGCCTGACGGCGGCGGCGTGCGGGTTGCGGCGTACGGATTCTTCGTCGTTCCCAGGTCGTTCGACAGGGTGGTCTTGGAGGAAAACGTTCAGGGAATCATCGGCGATCCGCCCGTATGGAAACCCCGTGGCGCCTTGAGTTTACAGGCCGCCTCCATCATTCCAAAATAGTCCACTTAGGCGGATCTGGTCCAAGAAAACGCCGATCTGCGCGAGACGGCCGTCTTATGAGTGATTCCACTCGGATGGGTGATCTATGCTCACGTCAACGTTTCTCTTCGTCGTACTCGGAGTTCAAGCCATGCAAAACCCACAACAGCCCACGATGGGGCTTGGCGCCTTGGCCCGGCCGCAACCCGGCCGAAGCATGAGGTCTACCTCAACCTTTCGCGAAGGTCCCGATGGGAAGTACCTCCGCACAGCCAAGCCAAAAGGCGACCTCGAAGAAAAGAGCAACTACGACAACTTCCGGGTTCCGCCGGGCGAGACTCACACGTTGCTCGACGTCGAGGGACCGGGCGTGATCACCCACATCTGGATCACCTTTCTCGGCCCCGAACCTCAAGGATGGGCGCCGAACGGCTCCGCGTCGCACCAAGATATGCTGCTGAGAATCTACTGGGACGGGAACGAGAAACCCGCTGTCGAGGCCCCGGTCGGCGATTTCTTCGCAAACGCTTTTGGCAAAAGGAGCGAGGTGATCAGCCTACCGATCATCGTTGAGGACGGCGATTCCTACAACTCGTTCTGGCACATGCCGTTTCGCAAGTCTGCGCGCGTCGAAATCGTCAACCAAGGGGAGCAAAACATCAACCTGCTGTATTACAACATTGATTGGATCAAGTTGGACTCTCTCCCCCAAGATACGCCTTATTTCTATGCTCAGTACCGGCAGGAATACCCGGTCGAACAAGGCAAAGATTACCTCGTTCTGGAAACAGAAGGCAAGGGCCACTTGGTCGGCGTCACTTTGGCCGTCCGCACCCGAAGTCCTTCATGGTTTGGCGAAGGCGACGAAAAGATCTACATCGACGGCGAGGCCGAGCCCTCGATTTGGGGTACCGGCACGGAGGATTACTTCCTTTCTGCATGGGGCCTCAAAACGACCAGCACTCCGTACTTCGGCGTGCCGTATTTCGATCAATGGGGCATTGTCGGCGGGCACACGAGCGCGTATCGGTGGCACATCAACGACCCCATCGTGTTTCAGAAAGGCATCAAGGTGACCTTCGAGCACTTTGGGTGGATCTCTCCCGACGAGAACCCTGACTACAGGTCGATGAGTTGGAACGAGCGGCAGGACGATTATTCGAGCGTTGCCTATTGGTATCAGGTGGGCCCTTCGACGTTTACCGCAAGAGCGCCTTCGGGAGCGGAACGAAGACTCCCGCCTATCGAGCGGATCGCGGCTTACGCAAGGGACGGCCACACGCACGGGGCAGGCTCATCGGCATCCCAGCAACTTGACCTCTACCCTAAGCCTCAAGTTCTTTACAAACCCGCTTCGACCGAGGGTGCCTGGATCGAGGTGCCCTTCGAAGTCAAGGTAAAGGAGCCTCTGCGTTTGCTGCTCAACCTGACTACCTCGTACGACTTTGGACGGTATCAGGCGTACCTGATTCCGCCGGGATCAGAGGATCGTCCAGGAGTCAAACTAGGGGGAGTAATCGATCTTTATTCCGCCGAGGTCAGGAATCGGGAGGTCCACCTGCTCGACTTCTGGCCGGACCCTGGCAAATACGTTCTTAGGCTGGAGTGCGTAGGGCGCAATCCGATGTCAGAGGGTTACTACCTCGGCATCGAGTCCGTTCTTCTCCGCGAGCGCCGGCCCAGGGTGCGAGAGATGGGACACGATAAGGATAAGGACTGGCGCAAAGATCCGAAGCTGTATGGATAGGGCTCGCCAGAGCCACCTCAATTCTGGCGTCAGTTCACTCCGCGAGCAGGCAGGCCCCTGCGCTGGGCGCCGCCCCCACTCCAATTGCCCTAACGCAGATATCCATTCGAGTCGCCTCCGCTGGCCTACATTTCCGAGCGCAGCTTTCGGGCTCGCTGGTTCCGTTTCACACGCTGGTTTATCGCGCCCCGATTCATGGCTCCCTCCCCCTGCCTGTCCCCCAGGCGCAGCCAGTCCGAGGAAGGGACCGAACTGCACCCGACAGGGAATGAGAAACACGCGCTGGGGACGAACTCCGGCCAGATCGAGTGCGCCGATGCCATAATTGGGCTACCCGAGTTGGGTCGCCGCTGCTTCCCGCCACCGAGGACCCGATGCAGGGGAGAACGATTTTCAGTTGTTGAGGTTCTCACCTCTCAAACCCACAAACAGGAAGGCGAAATCATGAACTGGAAGGACCGAATGACTCGCGACGAACTCGATCGAATTCGAAGCGCGAAGGCCGAGCGTCTCGTCAGCCTTTACTTACCTACGGCCCGCGCTGGGCGGGAGACCCTCCAGGGGCCGATCTACCTCAAGAACCTCCTCACCCAAGCCGAGCAAGAGCTTTCTGAACTTGGCCTGAGGTGGAATGAGATCGAAGAAGTCCTCGGAGCGGCACGGGCTCTCTTGGACGACGACCACATCTGGGTCCACGCCTCCGACGGCTTTGCGATTTTCCTCTCGCCAGGACAGGCCGAGGGGTATCGACTCCCTGTCGGATTTGAAGAGAAGTGCGTCGTGGGCACGAGGTTTCATATCAAGCCGCTCTTGCCCTACTTTGCCAAAGACGGCGCGTTCTATATTCTCACTCTCAGCGAAAACCTCGTTCAGATGTATCTGGCGACCCGTCACCAGATTCACACGCTCGAAGTCCCTGAGATGCCGACCAGCATGGCGGAGGCGCTCGCCGCACACGATCCGGAGTCGCAACTCCAGTTTCACACCTCCGCTGGGTCCGGCGGCGCAGGCGGGCGGGCGGCCATGTTTTTTGGCACGGGCGACGAGACCGGGATGGACAAGCAGAAGAAGGAGTTGCGGGAATACTTCGAGCGCGTCGATAGAGCCGTGACCCGATATGCCAACTCTGCGCCCCTTCCTCTGATCCTCGGAGGAGTCGACTACCTTTTGCCGATCTACCGCAAGACCAACGAATTCCCAGGGTTGATCGACCCTCAGTTCGAAGGCAACTACGACCGTTCGACCCCCGAGGAGGTTCTGGAAAAAGCCTGGGAGCAAATCGCTCCCGTGTTCGCTCAGAGTCGGAAGAACGCGGAGGCCAAGTTCGCCGAGTTGAACGGAACCGGGCTCGCGTCCGCCGCTCTCGATGAGGTCGTCGCGCGGAGCTTCGAAGGCAGGGTCGATACGTTGTTCGTGGCTCTCGACCGCGAAGTCGCCGGTGAGTTCGACACCGAGCAGCACGCGGTTCAGTTGGGGGGCTCCGAGGACCTCACCGACCTCTGCGCCGTACAGACCTTGGCGCAAGGCGGCGCGGTGTACGCCCTTCCTGCGGCGGAAATGCCTGGACGGGGCGAACTGGCCGCGATCTACCGGTACTGAGAGGCGATCACTGCGCGGCGTCCAGCCACCTGAGAAAGGGTGAGCGTTTGTACGCTTGGATGAGCTCGAAAACAGGCTCGTCGCCCCTCACCCATCTAAGCACCTGGTGCGCTAGCCGTCCGTCGTGATCGTCGATCCAGGCCTCTGGCCAGTCGATCCGGCTGTGTTTCAGCCCAGGCAAAAGCACCTCGCTTGGCAGCAGGCTCAAGACGAGCGGCGTCCCCTCTTTCGATGCCGTGCTCATAAGGTGCGCGTGCAGGTAAGCGACCGCTTGCTCGATCGAAGCTCCATCGGTGCAGGTCGCCTCCACCCCTGCCCAACGGTTGACCATCCGAGCCGACCGGGCGTTTGCGCAGTACACAACCCTTGTGAAGTCGCCCGCAAGTTCGTCCAACGAATCCGTCACGGCCAGAGCGTGCTCTGCTTTCGCGCACGTGAACACCGTTTGGGCAAGCCGGAAGGCCAAGTCGACTTTCTCACTGTCAGGATCGAACAGCGTCAGGGTCATCGGCCGCTCGCCGAAGTAGCTGCTTAGCGACGCCAACACAGGTACCGACACCGCCAGATGTCCCGCACCGATCAAAGCGACGTGTCCGTGCCCCATCTTTACTATGTGACGACCTGAAGCGAGCATCCATTCCTCTGGTAATATCCCTGCGCCCCCATGGAAGACCCGTTCGATCGCGTCGACCTTACGACGTCCTATCTGTCGATCGAGTTCGGCACAGGCGGTCGGATGCTCCGACTGTGGGCCGGAGACCCTGACCTGCCGGAAGAGGGCGAAGAGTTCCAGTTTTCATTGAACCCGCTCACGTTCGGCGAGGAGGCATCGGATAGGTACCTCCCAGGCTCGATTCTGCTCGGGGCACGGTTGCGTCCCGACGAACCATGGGTATTGGACCGGAATCAAAGCGCGACGCCCCACGAGGAACTCGACAACGCCCAAGTCGAGTTCGAGTACGAGTTCGGATTGCTGCCGGAACTCCGGGTGACAGGTCGGTTCTATGAAGTCCGAGGTCCGAGGTCGTACTTGGTGTGGGACGTCAGGGTCGCGAACCGCGGACGCGTCAGCGTGGAGATTGGGGAGCTCGCGTTTCCGTTTGCGCTCATCAACGTGTTCGAGGGCGCGAGGGGGATGGATTCCTCGGGCAAAGGCATGGCCAACGACCGCGTGAGGATCCACCGGCACGCAGGGGGCGCGGGAAGCTACCTGTTTGCGACGAGGCTCAGCGGCGAATCTCCAAGCCTGTGCATCTTTCCCGGCGAAGACACCACGTGGGACCTGATCAGCAGCGTTCCGGGGTCACTCTCGACCCCGCTCAGGTGGCCGGGCATCCCCGTCGTCTATCTCCTGAGCCGGGCCGCAGTCGAACGAGAGGGTTGGAGCGAGTGGCAGAGCAACCCGCAATCCCTTATCCTCGAACCCGGAGACTCTCGAACGTTTCAAACGTGTTTCGCGACTTCGAGCGCCGACCCGGGGGACGGACTCCAGCAACTTCTCAGCCAGTGCGGCCAACCCTCCATGCGCGTGCTTCCATCGGCGGTTGTGCCGGCTTCCGTAGGGGTCGCGATCGAGGTCACTGGGCCGGAGGTGGCCGAGTTCTATGCGAGCGCCCCGGCCTCGGTGGAATCTGACACCGACGAAAACGGAGGGTTCTGCTTCGTCAAGCCGCGTTCCCCTGGCCCTTGCCGCGTGCTTGAACGAGACGTCAAGGGCAGGCTCGCCCACGCCGACGTGCTGTTCCTTGAGCCCATCGATAGCCTGATCAAGAAGCGGGCGCAATGGATCGCGAGCCGCCAGGTTCACCACGGCCCCGACACTGTGCTTCATAAAGCGATCGTGCCCACCCACATCAAAACGGGGCAGCAAGTCACGGGGCACGACGAATTCACGAGGCCTTTCACGGTCGAATCGTGCCTGAGCGACGCGCTCTTTCTGGCCGAGAAGAACACCTTGTACCCGGACGCACGGGAAATCGAAATCGTCGAGGCGTTTGTGGAGGAGTTCGTTCTCGACGACCTCCAAAACCCAGGCACGTTCGCCGTCGGCTCGGCGTTCCCCGACCTCTTCTCGGCGTCGACGAACTTCCGCAACGCGCACTCTTATGTGCTTCTGACGCTCCTCTACGACTCACTCGGCCGATGCGCTGGAACCGGCGCCCCGCTTCGGAAGCCGCCCGAGGTCTACCTCGAACTCGCGGTTCGGACGCTCCAGGCGCTGTTCCAGTACGATTTGATCCCGTCGAGGGGGCTAAGGTGGCTCGACGCGCTCGTTTCCAGGCTCGAGGGCTTGGGGCAGGGGGACCTCGCGCTCGGCCTGAAGCAGGAACTAGACCACACCGCCCACCAGATTCTTCGCAATGCGCTTGCCGACCTCGTGGAGTTTGGCTGGGAGCCGACGGTCCCGGATCGCATCGGGTGGGCGGCCAGCCGGCTTGCGGACACCTACGTCGAAGAACTCTGCCTGTACGTATCGGCGACCGCGCGCTCGCTGGCGCCCGACTGGAAAACCTACTGCGCCGACCAGCGCCTTCCGATCGAAACTCGCTTCGCTTCCGGACCCACCCAACTCGACCGCGCTGAACTCTCGTTGGGCTACTCGACCGTCGCGAACTCGCTTCGCCTTCTGGATGGGGTGCTGAGGGGCGCGTTTGAAGCGGCCGACTCCTTGCTTCGGATGGCGTTCGGAGGCATCATCGCCCCCTGGGGTCTCGTCCGAGAGGACGGAAGCGCGTCGATGGGCGTGTGCAACGACCCTGCGTCGAGGCAACGGGGGTTCGCGCCCTACAGCGGAGACATGGGGTTTACGCTTTACGAATACCTGCGCGGCGCGGCCACCTATGTCCTTCCCCACCCAGGCTACGGTGTGTTTTCGTTCGGTGGGCAGTTCGCCGTCGATGAGGTTGGGTACGCGATCCGCCCGTGGGACGGCTTGGGACGCCGAATTCACATGGGTCAGCTAGGGTGCGATTTGAACTGCGATTACGGGAGGATCCTCGAAGCCAACGTCGATGCAAGGAAGCGCCACGCCACCGTGAGAGTCGAAAACCCCAGCCCGTTCCCAACGACTTGCACGCTCACGGTAGCCGGCCTTTGGGGGAGCCGGTTCGAGGTGGGCGGCAAGGAAATCGGACTTACAGAAGGGGCGCTCCGCCACCGGCTCGACCTTCCGCCTTCAGGTATTGTGGAGGTCGAAATCCGGGTGAAGCCATGAACGAAATACCTACTTGGTGGCTGGTGATATCGGGCGCTTTCTTTGGGATCGGAGTGCTGGCGTTTCTTGCCATGACGGCGCTTTTCCTCAGGCTGAGCGCGGTCGTCAACGAACTCAAGCCGAAAGTCGACAACATCAGCGCCAATCTCGAGGCCCTCACGGCCAACCTGGAGTCAACTTCTGCGCAGGCGAAGTCGACGATCACCACGGTGGGCTCGGGAACGGCGAACATCGTGCGGTCCGTGGAAACCGCGCTCGTGGGTTCGGCTAAGCGGCTCGAGGGCTTTGCGACGGTGATGTTCACCGCCCTCTCGATCCTGAAGCTGGTGAAGGAGTTTCAGGCCGTCCGCGGCAAGCCTCACGTTGACAGTTCGAAGCCCGACGGGGTATAGTTTTCGTTCGCACCGCGGGGTGGAGCAGTCTGGTAGCTCGTCGGGCTCATAACCCGGAGGTCATAGGTTCAAATCCTATCCCCGCACCCATCCCCTCCTTTGTCCGTTCTGGACACATGGGTCGCTTTTCAAAGTCGGCCACACCCCAACCCCGAGCGGACCCTCCTCCAGGCGCCGGAGGCCTCGCTCCTGGAGACCGTCCGGGATGCTCGCAACAACGTCACTACCACGGTCTACAACGCCGCGAGCCAGCTCTCAGCCACGGCCGACCCCGTACCAATTGCAGTCACTCGTGGCTTACCCCAGAAATCAATCCCATAAACCGGCGGGTGGCCATCCCGTGGAATACGTCTACTTCCCACGGGTGCCACCCCAAACTTGCTTTGGGGTGCTCGGGGGTGGGGCGTGAAGCACGAGGCTAAGGACACACTCGACGCGGCGGCTGGGTTCGGCACAGCCGAGGAAGCGCCCGCCGCTTGGGCCTTCCGGCCCTGGGGCGCTACGAATCGAGCCTCGAAAAGGCGCGTTCTTGCCAAGCCAGATTCTAAAGGATCAGGCCCTGGATGCTGGGGTGGCAGCGCAACCTTTCCATCGCCCTTGAGATCCGCTTGCGGACCTGCGGGGCGTTCATATCGCTGTTCGCGGCGATCTCTTCGGACGACATTCCGAGCGAATAGCGCATATGCAGCAACTCGCGATCCAGAACGTCGAGGGTATCGATCGCGGCCTTCAGAGCCTCACGCTCCCCGGCCAAAGCCCCCATTTCATACGACAGAGATTGAACCTCGTCCACCGGAATATCAGCTATTCGCACTCTCACTTCCCTCCGACGGTGCGTTCGGACCGTGTTCGCCAGAAAGCCGACGAGCCACGATTCAAACGAACCCCTTGATTGGTCGAACTCTGGAATGCGGGCGAAAACCTGAAGCATCGTCTCTTGGACGATCTCTTCGTAGTCCTGGGGCTTGAGATTGTATCGGCGGACTATACGGTTCAGCGCCTCCCTTACCTTTCCGGCAAGGAGATCGCCGATTGGGCCGTCGCCTGACAAGTAACCCGGAATCAACTGTTCCGTATCGACATCGACAGACGCAGCGTCGCTAACCTCAACTCCCATTCTCCCGTACTCCTTTAGCACATCCCCTTGCAGGGGAACCCGAAGACCCCTTTTCGGGACTTCGTTGAACCGCGTCTATCGACCCCGGAAAGCCCAAGGCCAACTACCGCGATTTCTATTCAGCCGATAGGTGATTGACGCCAAACCCTGAAACTGTGACGCTTGGGGAACGGAAAACTCCGATTTCCAGTATTCATCACAGGTGCCGGCGCACATCCCATCGCAGGCGCTCGTAGACGCCCAGTTGGATTCTATCAAATGGACGCTCAACAGTGGCTCGCAAATGTACTAGCTTTGCCAAAACCCAGGTGAAATTGCCCTGCCGCAGCTTGGGCGGTACGGTTCGCCATGCCAGAAATCGAGGTCGGCGATTGTGACGGGGTTGATGGATTTTGCGAAACTTCCCGCATCGTGCCAGACCTGGTATGTTCGTGCGTCACAGTCAGGACCTCTAGCGTCAATACAAAGTGAAGCACAACTGATCCAGCATGTTCCCCGAATCAACCCAACCCTATCAGGCTGAGGAGTCGTGTGCCGACGTCCGCGACCTGTTGCACGCGTTGATCGAGAACGACCTCGATGAAGACGACGCGAAGTGGGTTTTGCAGCACCTCGCCGAATGCGACGAATGCCGCGAAGCCCTCAAGCAGCACGCCAAGCTGAGCGGCCTGGTGCTCCGCCATCTCCCTTGGCTTGGGATGGCTCATTTCGGCCAACGGGGCGCAACCGCGCATTAGCGACCCTGACTTGAGCGGTCCCTTGCTGGTAGCCTTCTCAGCGTGAATAAGCTGCAGGGATTGCTGTTGATCTACGGCCTCTTAATGCTCGTGCTCGCGCTCGTTGCAGCGTCGAAGAGCCCTGCGTCCCTGATCGCCGGCGGCGGAGCAGGGCTCATTTGCATCGGCGCTGCTGCCCTAGCTAAGACCCACCCGGCCTGGGGCTACCGAATCGGGGGCGTGGTCGCGCTCGCCGTCCTTGGGCGCTTCTCAATGTCTTTGGTGAACGAGTTCAAGGTGTATCCGACCCTCGTGTTGGTCGTAGCTTCGGCGATCACGTTCCTTGTGCTTCTTGGCGCGCACTTCGCCGCCAAGCTCAAGAGGCAGGGCGAAGCGGGAACGGAAAGTCCGTAACGACACCCCCGACCTGCGAATCGCCGGAGACGACTCTGACCCGGCTGTCGGGTTCGGCTGCTGATCTCCGCACGCGAGCCGAAGCGATCCAGCCATGGGCCGGAGACTTGGCTACCGACAGCACTTGCCCGATATCTTGGCCCTGCAAGTCCTGAACCCTCGCGCCCCGTTCGACTTCCGAACTCAAGAACAGCCCTCGGCGAATCCAATTGACGTGGCCGCGGGCGTAGATTCGCATCAGCACCTCTTGGCCCACGTAGCATCCCTTGGCGTAGCTGATGGCCGCGGATTCGAACTGGGGCCCCAATTCGGGCGGAAGGGTCTTTTCGTCCCAATCCACACCCCTCGTCGGGATTCCGGCCGCGATCCGAACCGCCTCCCAAGTCTCGGACCGAACGGGAGGCAAACCGCCAAACTGCTCGCCCCAATCACTTTCGAAACTTCCTTCGGAGAAGAGGTCCCAACCCGTCAGTCCGCCGAACTCGAACCGGATGGCGACCGCGTTGCCCTCTCCTAGCGTGCCTCGCAAAACGCTCGCTCCGGCCGGGACTCCGAGGTTTTCGACGAGCGGGTCCGAACCGGGACCCCGAAGGAATGCGGCAGCGGGGGCATGGTGGCGCGACCAGGTTACGTCTTCGAGAAAAACCGACTCTCGAACGAGGTCCTCGATCGCATCGAGACCGTCAGCGTCGGACGCCAAGAGCAAGCCCTCCACCGTTCGACCGACGCGCAACACCGCTCGAAGCATCCCGGACCGCGTGCAGAGACAACTCCAAACGACCGCGCCGACCTGCAAGTCCCTGAGGTCCTGCGTCACCTGGCCTTGGAGCCAACTCAGGTGGTCCTCACCCCCGAGAAAACCGACCGCAACCGAACCCTCCTGATGCCGGGCCACTCCCTGCGTAAGGGCCTCGAAATCGTCTCGGCAATTGGAGTCGTGGCTCGAACCCATCGTAGAGAACTACGCTTTGAGAAGCCCACAGGTAGCATGGCGGCATGAATTTGCTCGCGTGGGGCGCTGCGCTGGGGCTTCTCTTCCATGTGGGGTCCGGTGAAGTGCGCCGCTTCGAGCGGTTGGCGGCGGAAGACATCGCTGCCAAGCTCGCCGGACCCGCCAAGGAAGTGGCCGTCCGTACGAAGTTCTCCTCCCTGATCGGGGCTGCGCAGGGGCGGCTCTCGAAGGTCGTGCTTCAGGCCAGACAGTTCACGACCGACGGGCTGCCCCTCCACACAGAGCCCTTCCGACCCCAGTCAGGCTCGATCGGGAGCTTGGAAATCGAACTCGAGGACTTCGAACTCACAGGGCTTCCTGTGCGCAAGCTCACGGCGTCGATCCCCGATTGCCGCTTCGACTTCGGGCTGGCGCGGCGCGAGGGCAAAGTGAGGCTCAGTCAGAGCGGGATCGGCGTGGGATGGGTTCAAGTCGAGGAAGACGCCCTTGAGACCTTCATCCTCAAGAAGTTTCGAGAAATCAAGGAGGTCAGCGTCAGGCTCGAAAAGGAGCACGTTTTCGTCAAGGGCCGTGGGGAGTTCCTGCTTTTCGACTCGAAGTTTGAAGTGATCGCGCGGTTTGCGGTCGAGGAGGGCGTCAGGTTTCTGCTCACGGATGCAAGAATCTGGTTCGACGGGCTCTCGACCGATGCCGTATCGAGACAGATATTGCTCGATACGCTCAACCCGGTCGTCGACCTCGATCGGGACCTCAAACTGCTGGGCGCGATCCGCGTGGAGAAGTTCAGCCTTCACGACGGGCTCTTGGAGGCGTGGGGCCAAGCTAGGATTCCTGAAGCTCCAGGTCTAGCGTCGAACCCCCTCGTGGGCGCTGGTGATCAGATCGTGTATCCTCAGGCAAGATGAGCCGATCCGCCGAGCCTGAGGTCAGCGTCATTGTGCCGGCGCTCAACGAGGAGGCCACGATCGGCGAAGTCGTGGAACGGATGCTCGCGCTTCCCCTTTCGGTTCAAGTGATCGTCGTGGACGACGGGAGTACAGATCGCACAGCGGCCGTGCTGGCCCCTTATGAGGATCGAATCCTCGTCCTCCGCAACGAGCGTCCGACCGGAAAGGGCAGCGCGATTCGGCAGGCCCTTCCTCACGTTCGGGGCGAGGCGGTCATCATTCAAGACGCCGACCTCGAATATGCCCCGGAGCAAATCCCCGAAATCGTCCGCCCGATCCTCCAAGGAGAGTCGGACGTGGTGTACGGTTCTCGCTTCACGCAGGGATTTCCCGAAGGAATGGCCTTGCCGAACAAGGTCGTGAACGTGTTGCTCGCGTGGACCGTTAGGCTCCTGTTTTTTCGCCGAATCACCGACGAAGCGACGTGCTACAAGGCGTTTCGACGGGAGGTGCTCCTCGACATGGACCTCTCATGCAGGAGGTTCGAGTTCTGCCCTGAGGTAACCGCTAAGGCGATCCGGATGAGAAGAGACATCCTTGAGGTTCCCATTGACTATGAGCCCCGGTCCAAAGCGGCGGGCAAGAAGATTCGCTGGACCGACGCTCCCGACGCCTTTTGGACGCTGCTGAAGTGGAGGTTTCGAGCTTGGAGGAGGCCCAGGAGGGAGAATTCTCCATGACAAGCGTTCGCGAACGGATTGAAGAACGTGAACGGGAATGGCTTTCGCCTTTCGCGGCTCTTGCCTGCCAAAGCGAGGGCAGGAAACGAGGCGAGGCGCCCGACCCCGTCCGAACCTGCTTCCAGCGCGATCGCGACCGGGTGCTCCACTCCAAATCCTTCCGACGGCTCAAGCACAAGACGCAGGTGTTCATCGACCCGCTGGGCGATCACTATCGAACCCGCCTCACTCACACGCTCGAAGTCGCGCAAATCGCCCGAACCATCGGCCGGGCGTTGCGGCTCAACGAGGACCTGATCGAATCCATCGCCCTCGCACACGATGTTGGGCACTCACCCTTTGGCCACGCAGGCGAATCGGCTCTCGACGAGGTCATTCGGGAGGTTCGCGCCCAGCGAAACGACCCCCAAGTGCCCGAAGGCTTTCGGCACTACGAGCAATCGCTTCGCGTCGTCGATGTGCTGGAGAACCTGAACCTGACCCACGAAACGTTGGCCGGAATCGCGGGGCACAGCAAGGGAAGGCTCGACCTCACAGATGCCGACGGGAATCCCACATCGACTCTGGAGGCCGCGGTGGTGAGGATCGCCGATCGCGTTGCGTATCTCAACCATGACCTCGACGACGCCCTGCGGGCGGGAATGGTGACGGAGGTGCCGGGGAAGGTCCGGCACCTGGGCGAAACGCACGGGCAGCGGGTCGGCGCGATGGTCGAAGACGTCGTCGAGAGCAGTTTGGACCGTCCGGTCATCCGCCTCTCTTCCCAGATGCTCGAAGCCACCAACTTCCTCAAGGAGTGGCTCTTTGAGAACGTCTACCACCAGTACCCGAAGCGATACAGCGACATCCCGAAAGCCAAGGCGCTCGTTCGGGAACTGTTCCTCTACTACTGCGAACCAGGCAACCTCCCGCCTGGGTTCGAGGGAATTCAAGGCGCGATCGATTACGTCGCAGGTATGTCGGACCGGTACGCTCTGGATACTTACGCAGAACTCAAGTTGCCGACGGCTTTTCGCGGCCGAAACTTTCGCAACAGCTAGTCGGCGTCTTCGTTTTGAGTGATTTTCAGGACCTCGTTCGCCAAGTTTTCGCCCACCAGATTCTCTTCGTCGACGATCCCATCGACTCCGGTGTTTTCGAGGTCGGAGGCGTACAGGTTGTATCTCGCCCGGACTACGCAAGGCACCGATGGCGCGACCCTGCGAACGGCGTGGGCGGCGAGCACGGCGCTTTGGTGGTCGGAAAGCGCCACAACAGCGCCGCAGGCGCCTTTCAGCCCGGCGTGTTCGAGTACGGTGTCGTTCGTCCCGTCGCCCACCACGAACCTAAGACCCGTGCCTCGCCCGTCCCTTGCCGACCGCGGATTGACATCGAGCACCAGGACCGACGCGCCCGCTGCCTCGATCTTCCTTGCGGCCGCACGCCCGGCTTCGCCGAAACCGATCACCACGAAATGATCCTTGATCTCTTCCAGGCGCTTGGTCGCCCGAATCTCCTCGGAAACGAACTTCCTTGGGGGCAGGAGCCGCTTGGTGACCTTCCGCGAGAACGAAGGCGCGAACGCGACGAGGTAGGGGGTCACGAGGAGCGTCAGGACGCTCGAAGACACCAGCAACTGGGCGATTTCATCGGGAAGCAAGCCTTGGGATCTCCCCACCTGGATCAGCACGAAGCTCAGCTCTCCCACCTGTCCTAAAACGATCCCGGTGCTGAGAGCCCAGAGCATCGTCATGCCAAAAAGCCGCACGCTGGCTAGGACGATAAGCACTTTGACCACCACGATCCCCACTGCGGTCAGCGCCACCCACCCGAAATTGCTCGCGATCCAACCGAAGTCCGCGAGCATCCCGATCGAAGTGAAGAACAGCGTCGAAAACAGAGTTCGCACCGAGGCGATGTCGGCTCGGATCGTCACGGCGTGCGAGGTTTCGGCCAGAAGCATCCCCGCGAGGAATGCGCCCAGCGCGGGCGAGATTCCGATCCGGTGAGCCGCCCATGCCGAACCGATGCAAACGGTCACCGAGACCAGCACCGGAAGCTCGCGGTTGCGGCCCATCGCTCGCGAGATCATGGCTCTCGGCGTGAAGTACTTGATCGCGATCAGAGAGAGGAGCACCACGAGCGATATCTGAGCGGCGATGACCCCCAACTCTTGCCATTGGAGACCCGCCTGATGCTCGCCGCCCAGCATCGTCATCAGCAGCACAAGGGGAATCAGCGCGACGTCTTGAACCAACAGAATCCCCAGCGCGATGCGTCCATGGATGGCGTCGAGGTCGCCGCGATCTCGAAGCTGCTTGAGCACGACCACCGTGCTGCTGAGAGCGACGACCGCGCCCACCGCGAACGCCGAGCGCCATTCGAGCCCAAGTGCCGGGGCGAGGGCGATACCCAGCAGAGTCGTCAAAGTCACCTGAACGACCCCGCCACCGACGCCCACCCGCCCGAGCCTGCGAATGTGACGCCACGAGAACTCGAGACCGATGGTAAAGAGCAGCAGCGCCACGCCGAGCTCGGCGAGGTCATGGACCGCATCGACGCTCTCTACGACGCGAAGGAGCCCCGGACCCAGAACCGCGCCCGCGAGCATGTATCCGACCACCGCCGCCTGACGGAGCCGCTCGAAAATCGCCCCAAGCAGCACTGCCCCGGCAAACACAAGGGCGATATCTTTGAGCAGGGTCCAACCGTCGCTCATGCCACTGTGAGTTTACAGGCACGTAGCGATGCACCGTAAGACTTTGCTTTGAAAGCCGGCTACTTCCGAGTTCCCGGTTTAACGGCAGGGATCTCCGCAAGCCAATCGGGGACCTCGTCCGGGGCGTACGATGTCGCCCTCACCCGATGCGCGGCAAACAGCGGAACGCCCAAGTCGATCTCGCCCTCACTTCGGTCGATCAAGACGCCCACACCTGCGACCTCTGCGCCGTACTCGCCCAGCACCTCGCAAACCTCTCGTACGGAAACACCAGTCGTCAACACGTCGTCCACCACCAACACACGGGACCCCCTCTCGACGCTGGCCCCCCTGCGTAGCGTCTTGCGTCCGTCCTCAGACTCGACATAAAGGGCTGGCAAGTCCATCTGACGCCCGACTTCATAGGCGATCAGGATTCCGCCCGTGGTTGGGCCGGCCACTCGATCGACCTTAAAGGGTCCGAAGTGCCGGGCGATTTCCGCGCAGAGGGCCGACAGCACCGCGGGGTTTTCGAGCACGCGAAACTTCTCGAAGTAGGTGTCGCTGTGACGTCCGCTGGTGAGAATGAAGTGGCCTTTCAGCACCGCGCCCGAATCATCGAGCAGCTTGGCGAGATCAACCGACGACACTGTAAGGTTTCATCTCCCGGACCACCTCGTTGTTCTTGTCGAGGAGCAGAATCGTGGGTTCGATCACTTCGTCGGTCCAAGCGAACGCGCAGATCACGAGCCGATCGCCCTTCTCGAAGAAATGGGCCGCGCCCCCATTGAGGCCGATCACCCCTTTTGGCCCCGCGAAGGCATAGGTCGAAAGCCTTGCTGGTCGGTCCACGGCCCATATCTGAACGAGCTCTCCGTCCAGCAACCCGGCGCGCTTCATCAGTTCACCGTCAATTTCGATGCTTCCCACATATTCGGGGTTCGCATAGGTGACGTGAGCGTGATGAAGTTTTGCCTTAAGGAGCTGCAACAAGCGCATCTTCTTTTTCCGAAACTTCAGAGGCCTCTTCGGGGATTCCGGCAGGCTGGCCGGGCAACTTCCGAGCGGGCCGATACCTTCGGTACCAAGCCGCCATTATGCCACCGATTCCCATGATTCCAATCCCAAGCCAGACCAAACCCGTCATCGGCTTGTAAAACACTTCGACGAAATACAGGGGCCGCACGAACTGGAGTTGAATGCTCGCCGCGCCCGACCGAGGATCGACGCTTTCGAGGGTGACGAAGTAGTCGGAGTCCAACACGGCGGGCTCCGGCTTCGTCCCGGTTTCCGTCAACTTGACGCCCGGAAGGATGTCGAAGCTGTGCGCCGCCGTCGTCACCGTAAGCCTCGCGCGAAACACGGTATCGGTCGATCCGGCCTCACCCTCCGTCTCGATCCCTTTGAACGTGAATCGGTAGCCCTCGAAGTTTGCGGACTGGTTCGGCGTCAGGGGCGTGACTTCGCTCGCGTTGAATTGCATGGGGTGGAGCGTGAAGTAGATGTCGTTCACAAACCCCCGTTGGATGTGCGGCCACACCATGGGCCGGAATTCCCCACCCATGTTCGCGTAGTAGAACCCCGGCCTGGCGACGAAACTGTGCCGCTGAGAGGTCACGTCGAACACCACCTTGTTTTTCCGGTCGGTGAGTTCGGAAGTGTGCTCCTTCACGGCGACCTGATAGCCGAGGGCGTTCTGTGGCGCGCCTTCTTGAATCGTCAATTCGACCTTGTTTTCGAGGCCCCGCGACACCATCAGGCCAGCGAGCATGATCGCGACGCCGATGTGAGACAAGAACACCGACATCGACATCTTCATGCCGCGAGTCGATTCGAACATCCGCCAGACGTTCGACACGACCGCCATCAAACAGAGTCCCGCTAGAATTAGAGTCCAAACCGGGGCTGACATGGCCGTTCCGAACGGCATATCGATCTTGCCGCTTAGATCGATGCGCCCACGGCCCGTCAAGACCATCGCAAGGAAAAGGAATCCCGCCGCACTGACCGTGATGCAAATCACCGCGTACAGCTTCTCCCACAGCTTCTTGAACCCAGTGCCCCGCCAACTGATGAGCGGCCCCAGCGCCATGAGGATCATCGTGGGAACGAAGAACCACACGAGGACCCTGTGGTAGAGCCATTCTTCGACGACCTTGGGCTGGCTGCCCGACAGGCTTTGGATCAACGGAACGCTCATTCCAACCGCCGTCGCAATCGCCAAGCAAGCGAGCAACACGGATCCCCATCGGTACGCCGCTTCCCGGTGCATGCCTGAGGTCGGGGGTTCGCCTCCTTCGGCAGTTCGCAGCCGACGCCAGCGCCACGCCCACAGCACGAGATAACCCAGCGTGAAACCTCCGCCTCCGCCGATCAACATCCAGAGCGCTGTGTTGTTCATTTGGGCGAAGCTGTGGACGCTGGTGTCGCCCAGGAAGCCCGACCTCGTCAGAAACGTTCCGTAAAGAAAGGCGATGAAGGGCAGGCCGGCAAGCAGCAAGTTGCTCACGATCCATTTGCCCTTCGTAATCTGCACGAGCACGCCATGGACGAAGATGGCGAGGATCGCCCAAGGGACGAAACTGGTGTTTTCGACCGGGTCCCACATCCAGAAGCCGCCCCATCCGAGGGTTTCATAAGCCCAAAGCCCGCCCATCGCGAGCCCCAGACCCAAGAACGAGAGCGACAGGATCGCCCAAGGGCGGATGCGTTTGGTCCAATCGGCGAGATCGCCCGTCGCCATCGCAGCGACCCCAAAGGCGAACAGGGCGAGCAGCGACCCGAACCCCAAGAAGATGGTCGGCGGGTGGATGATGACCCAGTAGTTCTGAAGCGCCGGCGCGAGTCCCACTCCGTCTTCGGGGATGTACGGCTTACCGCCAAACAGGTTCAACACGAAAGGAGACTCGAACGCGAGCATCCCCATGAGCGTGGCGAGGAACAGCGAACAGGTGATCGTGAACCAGCGGCGGTATTGCCCGGTACCCGTCGCGATCAGGCTCGCAAAGAGAGCTGCGGTCGTCGCCCACAGCAAGAAACTCCCTTCCTGCCCCGACCAGATTCCGGCGATCTTGTAGGGGATGGTGTTGAGCTTATCGGCGTGGCCGTACACGTAGGCGTATTCGAATTGGTCGCCGATGAACAGCGCGGCCAAGCTGCCAAAGACCCCCAACACCGCGACGGTCCCGGCCCAAAGGCCGACGATCCCCACCCTTCGGCCCCACGAAACCCAAGGCGCAAGAAACCAGCCGAGGACGGAAGCGAGAAACAGCGCGACCGAAACCCACACCAAAGTGGAACCGAGGGACCCGGTTTGCAGCGCCCAACCCGGCGCGACAGGCAAATCTAATGGGGGAACGTCCAACTTAACCTTGCTGTCCTTGATACTTGCTGGGGCACTTGATCAGCATTCGTTCCGCGTGAAATGCGCCCTCCTTCATTTCGCCGATCACCACGACTTGGCTCGCCTCGCCCATGTTTGCCGGAGGAGGGCCGTGGTAAACGACCGGCATGGAGTTCGCCTCTTCATCGAGGAGCGTAAACCGAACCTGGCGAACCTTCATGTCGCTGACGAGCGAAGCCTTGTCGATCTTCCCAACAACATGCAGGTTCTTGCCGCTCTTTGTGCCTGCCTCAGCGATCGTAACGTAGGGGCTTGCGTTCATCAAGAACGCGGTGACCATCCCAGTGATTGCGAGAGCTCCCACAATCACGGAAACGATCAAACCGAGCTTGCTTCCAGTTGTTCGACTCATGAGTCTCTCCAGTTCGAATTGTAGCAGATGGAACCCAAAGGCGGCTGCCGGTGTTGGCGGATTGTGGAGGTTCCCGCAAGGAAAGCGAACTCAGGTGCCTGTCGGATACAATGGACGAATCATGCGGTTGCTGAAGGCGACGGGGATTGGGGTTTTGGCGCTCTCGTTGGGGGGCGCATTCTGGGCTGTGGCGCAGCGAGTGCCCACCGACGCCCCGGAGGAGACTCCATCCAAGCCCATCGACATGAACGACCCCGATTTCGGCAACCTCCACATGTCGAGCCGGTTGGGAAGCTTCAAAATGCGAACCTTCCGGGGGAGGTTCGAGATCTCCTTCAGCGGCACCGCTCTGCTCAGTCATTACGAGGGGGCGCCGCTCGTCGTCGAAGGCAACCTACAAAAGGAATACGACGCGAACAACAAGGTCGCCTATTTCGGTAGAGGAAAGATCGTGGGACTCGGGACTTTGCGGGCGCTGCAGTGGTTTGGGCGCGATCTCGAAGCCTCATGGCGCGGGACGGGCGTCGCGCAGCTTTACGGCGAGTTCGACGAGAAATTGGAAACCGGAAAGTACTGGTTCGACGACCCGACCGATCAGAGGCATTGGGGCACGTTCGGCATGACGGTCACGGTCCCCCGTGACGACGTTTACGGTTCCGGCACGCCCGTTCCCAGGAGCCGCGCCGGATCGGGCGGCGGCGGAACCTCGAACGCGCCGCAGTAGGGTTTGCTCAAGAACACATTCATCCACATCCCCGGCGTCGGGAGGATCGCCGAAAGGGCGCTCTGGGAAAGCGGTTGTCTCGAGTGGGGGCAGTATCTCGACAATCCCGGCCGGTTTTCGATCGGGACGGCCTCTCCATCAAAGGCGGTCGAGGTCCTCACAGAGAGCCAGAGGCACCTCGAATCCGGCACGCATCAGTACTTCCAGCGGGCGCTGGGGCTTGCTGAGTCGTGGCGAGCCTTCCCGGACTTCCGCGACGATTGCGTCTATCTCGACATCGAGACCGACGGAGGGCAAGCGGGGGACAGCATCACGATGGTCGGGTTGTACGACGGCCTCGAGTTCCGGTGCCTCGTGCGCGACGAAGACCTTTCCCAGTTTCCCGACCTGATCTCACACTACAAGATGATCGTGACCTTCTTCGGTTCCGGCTTCGACCTTCCAATGTTGCAGCGTAAATTTCCCAGCGTCGAATTCGACCAAATCCACCTCGATCTCTGCCCGACTCTCAAGAAGCTCGGCCTGAGAGGAGGCCTCAAGAAGATCGAAGCGTCGCTCGGGCTGGCGCGTAGTGAAGACACCACCGGGCTGTCCGGCTGGGACGCCGTTAGGCTATGGAGGCGATTCGAGCGAGGCAGCGACCGCGCTCTCGAAACGCTGATCGCCTATAACCGCGAAGATGTCGTGAACCTGGAGTTCCTCGCAGAACTGGCGTACTCCCGGCTTCGACTTGCCACCCTTCCCGACGCCGCCCAACCTGCCGTCGAGTCGTAACGGCCCGCCCAACGAGAGGAAATCGACAATTTGATTCGGTACACTTGGCAACTCGTGGATCATCGTGATACAGTGTTTGCACTACCTACCAAGGATGGAGGGTATCTGTGGACATCTTGAGAATTGAAGGCGGGCGGCCGTTACACGGGTCGCTCCGCGTGCCGGGAAGCAAGAACGCTTCTCTCGCCATCTTGTCGTCGGTCGTGCTCGCGCAGGACCCGGTCGTGCTTCATAACGTCCCCAACGTGCGCGACACCCGCGTGATGTCGGACCTTTTGGAGCTTTTCGGCGCGCGCGTCGAATGGAACGGAGATTCGATTTCCATCGACTGCAGCGAGATCCACCCCGCGAAGCTCGATCCTGAGGTCGCGCGGCAAATCCGAACCTCGTTCTATCTGCTGGGTCCCCTACTGGCGCGTTTGGGCCATGCGGCGATCCCAGCTCCCGGAGGCTGCCGCATCGGCGCTCGGCCCGTGGATTTTCACCTCAACGGTTTGGGGCGGCTGGGCGCAGTCATCGACCTGGACATGGGCGAGTACGTGGGACGAACCGACGGCTTGAAGGGCGCGGACCTCTACCTCGACTTCCCCAGCGCGGGAGCGACCCAACACCTGATGGCGACGGCGACGATGGCAGAAGGCGTCACCGTCATTCATAACGGAGCGATCGAACCCGAAGTCGTCGTGCTCGCCGAGTTCCTCAACAATCTTGGAGCGAGGATCGAAGGCGCGGGGACCGGCATCATCACCGTTACCGGCGTTTCCCGGCTTCATGGCCGGCCGTTTCACATCCCAAGTGACCGGCTGCAAGCGGGGACCTACATGCTCGCAGGGGCGATCACGAGAGGCGAGGTCACCGTCAACGGCATCCTTCCCGAATCCCAATCCGCTCTCACCAGCAAGCTCAAGGAATCCGGTGCGAAGGTGGTCGAAGGCAACGACTGGATCCGCGTGTCCTCCGACCGCAGACTCGACGCGATCAACGTCAAGACCATGCCCTACCCGGGGTTCCCGACTGACATGCAGCAGCCCATGGCCGCTGTACTCACGTTGGCCGACGGAGTCAGCGTCGTCGAAGAGACCATTTACGAAAGCAGGATCGGGCACGTCCCCGAACTCAATCGAATGGGTGCGAAAATCCGGTTGGAAGGGCGCTCCGCCGTCATCACCGGCGTAGAACATCTCAAGGGAGCGAATCTCGAAGCGAGCGACTTGCGCGCGGGGGCCGCCCTGAGCCTCGCGGCCCTAGCGGCTGAAGGAGAGTCCTACATAAGGAACGTTCATTTTATCGACCGTGGGTATCAGGACTTCGAGTCCCAGTTGCGGTCGCTCGGAGCCGTGATCGAGCGCATTCCCGCTTCGGAATCCCCGATCCTGGAGCACTCCGAGGTACGGCCCTAAGAACTTGAAACTCGTACCCGAAATCGGAATCGACCTCGGCACAGCGAACATCCTTGTCTATCGTCGAGGCAAGGGCATCGTGTTGCAGGAGCCTACCGTGGTGGCCATCAACACCTCGAACGGCAAAGTCCTGGCCGTCGGCAACGAAGCGCGGGAGATGCTGGGACGCACTCCCGGAAACATCCAAGCGATCCGGCCTCTGAAAGACGGGGTTATCGCCGACTACACGACCACCCTCAAGATGCTGGAGTACCTCCTCGAAAAGGTCGTCGGAAAGCGGGTCGTTTTCAAGCCCAGAGTGCTGATCTGCGTGCCCAGCGGGGTGACGAACGTCGAACGACGCGCCGTGATTCAAGCTGCGATCGCGGCGGGAGCCGGCGAGGCCATGACGATCGAAGAACCGATGGCCGCCGCAATCGGCGCGGGCCTTCCCATCGCATTGGCCGGGGGCAACATGGTCGTCGATATCGGCGGCGGGACCACCGACGTCGCCGTCATCAGCCTCGGTGGGATCGTGCTCTCGCAAAGCATCCGCATCGGCGGCAACAAGATGGACGAGGCGATCATCCGGCACATCCGCAACGCCTACAACCTCATGATCGGCGAGCCCAGCGCTGAGGAAATCAAGATCAGAATTGGGTCCGCTTATCCCCTCCAGCAAGAGCTTCGAATGGAGATCCGGGGCCGAGACATGGTCGCGGGTTTGCCGAAGTCCGTCGAGGTATCGAGCGAGGAGATTCGAGAGGCCCTCAGCGAACCGGTTCGTCAAATCGCCGAGAAGCTCTGCCAGGTCCTCGAAGTCACCCCGCCTGAACTCGCCAGCGACATCATCGAACGGGGGATCGTCCTTACGGGAGGAGGCGCTTTGCTAAGGGGACTCGATCGGCTGTTGAGGAGCGTGACCGACATACCGGTTCGAGTTGCCGAGAATGCGCTACACTGTGTCGCCGCAGGCACCGGACGCGCACTGGAATCCTACGAGGCCATTCGCCTGAGCGGCGCGGTCAGCACAATATGAACCCAACGACGTGGCAAAGAGGTCGGTCGTCCTTGACCAAGGTTGGGGTCGTCGCGCTTCTGGCTTCGTTCGTCCTGGGAGGACAGCCGCAAGGACCGGCCGCCCAAGAGACAGGCCCGACCGGCGGACTTCCGACGTTGCGACCCTCGGAGCGGGAAATGGCGATGGTGGCTGAGCAGGAGGGCGGGCTTTCGCATCGCCCCACCGAGTCGATCGATCCCAAGATCCTAGCCGAGCCGACCACGACGCTCGAAGCCGCGACGACGTTTCAAAAGGTCGAGACGGCCCTGCGGCGCGTCGTCCTCGTAGACTCCGCAGCGGTACCGCTCAAGAGCGGAGCTTCGAGTTCGGCCGCCACTCGGAATCAAGTGATCGACGAATTGGACCGGCTGTTCGAATTGTGCCGCCCGAAGTTCAAGTTCACCCCTCGGCTGAGCGAGTTCGACGACGGAGTCCTTTCGATTCCCGCCGATCAGCCGCAACGCGTGAAGTTGGAGAGGTTGATCGCCTGGGGGTGCGTGGGCCGAGTCGCTCCGTTGGCGACCTCAAAGGAGACTTCAATCGGTTTGGCGGACTTCGGCGATGCCGTGGGCCTGTTCTTGGCTCGGATGGCCGACCTCACCCACACGCCAAGCTCCCAATGGAGCCCCTACATGAACGCCCACGGCGGCTAAGGTCAATCGCGGCGAATCACCGAGCGGACGCCCGGCACCCATTCCCGAAGGCGTTGCTCGATCCCATTGCGGAGAGTGATTTCAGAGAGCGGGCAACCTCGGCAGGTCCCCCGAAATCGCACCGAAACGTTGCCCTTCTCATCGACGCCGATCAATTCGATCCGCCCCCCATGTGACCTTGCGTACGCCTGCACTTCCACCATCGCATCGCGGACTTCATCGAGCAACGGCCCAGACTCCAGAAACGGAGTTGGCTTCCTTCGTCCGAAAAGTCCAGATAAGAACGTCATGGGGTCCTTTGAGTATACGGCATTGTCAAGTATCGTTGGGGGTGGGTCATGTCTCCTTGCGCACCCAAACCTGCATGGCGTTGGCTCCTCGATTGCACCAGGCCATGTAGGGAATGAATCGGGCGGTAACGGGCGAAATATCCGACTTCTCAAGCGGCGCATAAAGGTCGGCTCCGTCTGGGAGATTCTCCAAGCTGCCCTTCACCCACCACTCCGAGAGCCCATGCCCCATCGAATTCGACTCGCACAGTTGGGGGCGCGCTGCTACGTCGGCCACGAATCGGTGCGGTGCGGCGCCCAGGTCCGCTTCTTCCAGGCAGTAGACAATCGGCCCCACCATCAGGCAAGCGCGTCCCAAGGCCGAGAGGTTCTTGGGGTTGGAGACGTACCATCTCGGCTCGGCGGAGAAATCCGCGCTCAAGGTATCCCCTTGCTTCCACTCGCGGCGGATCACGGCATAGCCCCGCTCGATTTTCGGCTCGAACCGCTCGAAGTTCCACGCGAAGGACGCGCTCTCACACCACCAGGGCACACGAAGCGCCACCGCGACCTGCGCCCCCGTTGGTCCTTGGAACTGAACGGTCACGACGCCGGGATTCGGATAGGCGCCTCCGATCTGAAATCGGGCCTCTCCCTCCTCTTTCGGCGTCGAAATCCGAGAAGCGACGGGAAGGTGAATCCACAACGTGGAACCCTCGGGACCCCGGCCAACCGAAGCGATTCTGCTCCCGATCGATCCGATCAGGCGCGCGACGTTCGGCGGACAGCAGGCACACGAAAACCAAGGAGTTCGAGAGTGCTCGCCGTGGCTTTCGAGCGGGTTCGTGTAGAAGTACCTGTCGCCGCTGAGAGAAACGCCGCTCAGCATCCCGTTGTAGAGAGCGCGCTCGACGACGTCCCAGTAGCGGGCCTCTCCGGTGAGCCGTCCCATTCGCTCACCCCAAAGGGCCAAACCAACCGCCGCGCAGGTTTCAGCGTAAGCCGTTCGATGGGGCAAATCGTAATCCGTCGTAAACCCCTCGTTGTGGGCAGCGGGCCCAATTCCCCCTGTGATGTACATCCTTTGGGTCGTCAAGTTATCCCAAACCCGCTGAAGGGCCGCCTCGGTAGGGTCGCCCAGATCGCACGTCTCGGAGGCAGCGGCGTAGAGGTACATCGACCGAACGGCGTGTCCGACCACAAACGAATGCTCGCTCACCGGGGCATGGTCCTGAAGGTACTCGCCGCTGTAGCTCCCCTCGTTTCGCACCATTTGAGGCATCCAGGGGCTCAGCTTCATCGCTTCTGCGTCTGCGATCTCGTTCTCAAAGATCGACGGCCGGCGCCCCCTCTGGTCGACCATCCACTTGGCGAGATGCCAATACTCGCCCCTGGCCCCCACGCCCAACTCACACTCGTCGAGCCGAATCAGCGCAAGCTCCAACTCCTCATGCCCGCAAAATCCAACCCGCTTGCCGGGTCCGAACGTCGCCGCGATGTGGTCCGCTGCCCTCTTCGCAACTCCGTAGAGCCCCGAGTCCCCGAAGGCTTGCCTGTGGGCGACCCCGGCCTCGATCAGATGGCCCATGCAGTACATTTCGTGCAGGGCGGATAGGTTGGTGAACTTCTTGTCAGGGTGCATCAACTGAAAGAAAGTGTCTATGTATCCTGACGGTTCTTGTGCATTTGCGACGATGGAAACCACTTCTTCGACGCAGGGTCGAATCGGATGATCGGGGTGTTGTTGAACAGCGTAGGCGGCTGCTTCGAGCCACTTGTAGACGTCGCTGTCGTCGTAATATCTCCCCTGGTGGCCGCCACTTTCGCCCCGAGCGCTCCGTCGGAAGTTCTCAAGCCTACCGGTCGACTCGATCTGCTCCAACTGCGCTCGGAGCCCCACATCGAAGATCGCCTCCTGCCGCGCCCGCCAAAACGGATCGGAAATCGATACCCAACGGGCTTCGAGGGGACGCATCGACGACGGCATAGACATGCCGTGAGTTTACTGTCGAAACCTCTGGCCTAGCCGGACTTGGGGGGATTGAACTTTGCGCCCTGCATCTTCGCCCAAGTCGCCTTCTGGCCGACCGTGAGTACAGCGACCATCTTGCCTTCGGCGACCTTCTTGGCGGCCTCGATGGTCTTCTTATCCTCGGCTGCGCGCTTCTCCATCAGAGCTTGGACCTTCTCCACATAAGCTTTGACCGCTTTTTCGTCCTTCGAGTCCTTTGGCTTGGGAACAGCCTCGAACTCCTTGCGCCGCTTGGCTTGAAGGGCATCGACTTGGGATCGGAAGGCGTTGTGGGCCGCCGTCACCTGCGACTTCTGTTGCGCGGTGAGACCGAGTTCCTTGGCGACCTCTTCGATGAGAAACGAAACAGCTCCGAGGGACTGGAGCGTCACTTCGCGAAGCCTCTTCTTCTGAGAGGCAGAAAGCTCCCCGAGCGCCTTCCCATGGAAGGTCTCCGACGCCGCTTGAATCTTCTTTCGAGCCGCCTCTTGCTGGGCCTCCGTCTTCGGGTCCGACTTCATGATCGGATCGACCTGCGCCTTGAGCGAGGCGAAGTGGCTGTCGATCTTCTTCTTCTGACTCTCACTCAGCTTGACTTCTTTCTGCACGGCCTCGAACTGCAAGAGCCCTACCATGTCGGAGTTCAGCGTTCGGGGGAAGCTTGATTGAGCTGCCGACACACCGCTGGCCGCAAGCAACAGAAGAAGGAGGAAGGCTCTCATAGTTTCACTATACTTGCCTACGGACGGCAGGCACTGAGAGGCTCGTCTTTGGGCCAAAGGACCAGAAACCTTCGCGCCGCAGCGCCTCCGTTCGTTTTGTTAAGTCCGGTGAGCCAGAGCCTTAGATTCGTCCGCCGACATGACGGTAACCTCCGCGCCGGGCACCGCCTTGGGGATTCTGCGAAGCAGCCCATCTTGGGGATCGACTGTCAATGCCGGAAAAATCGGCACAACCTGCTTCCCCACAAGCACGTCGAGGCGCAAACCATAGTCGCCGGGATGATCTGCCAGCAGTTTACTGAGCCGCTTGAGATCGGCCTCGGTCGCACGGCTGATCTGAATCACCACGGTCCCCGCCATCGAATCTGGACTCGCTAAGTCCAAGTCGAGCGGGGGGTCCAGCCTTTGAAGCTGATCCAACCTCACCTCGATGTCCTTCTCGCCGCCGTTACGCCGCTCGCGGTGCATGACGGCGCCCTCTACCTGCACAACGGTGTCGTTCTCTACTTGGACCCCAAGTTTTGCGAAAGTCTTTGCGAACACGATCACCCCCACCTGGCCCGAAAAATCCTCCAATCGAAACGACGCCATTTTCTCGCCTGTTCGCTTCGTGACTAGAGTCCGTACATTGGAAACGACGCCAGCCATACGCACCGGCGTACCGTCGTCCAGTTCCGTAATGGCGCCGCAGCGATGGGTGGACATCTGCGGCAAGAGCCTTTCGTAACCCCGCAACGGGTGATCGGACACATAAACTCCGAGCACTTCCTTCTCCATGGAAGTAAGCTGAGCCCTGTCAGGCGGTTCCGCTTCAGGAAGCTCCGGGTAATGAACCACATCGGCGACTTGCTCGCCCTCGCCAAACAACGATACTTGCCCCGCGTTTCTGTCGCGATTCGCGGAATCGGCAAACGAAATGGCGCCATCTACGTACCCCAAAAGGGTCAAGCGATTTTGGCCGAACTCATCCAACGCACCTGCCTTGATCAACGCCTCGAGCACGGGCTTCGTCGCTCCCATTGGCTTCAGCCGTTCGGCAGCTTCATAGAGGTGTCGGAAGGGGCCGTTCGCCGCTCGCTCCTCGATGAGCGACGACACCATTCCCGTTCCGACGCCCTTGATCGCCGCCAACCCAAACCGGATTGCCGATCCTTCCACACCGAAGCTAATCCCCGACCGATTGATGCTGGGCTGCAGCACAGGGATTCTTTGCCTCCGGCACTCATCGATCAGCGTTATGACCCGATCCTCCTTTTCCATGTAGGCCCCCAAGAGGGCAGCCATGTACTCTACAGCATAGTGCGCCTTCAAATAGGCCGTTTGATAAGCCAAGATCGCATAGCACACCGCATGCGCCTTGTTAAATGCGTAGCCCGCAAAAGGTTCAAGCCGGGTCCAAATCCTCTTCGCAACCCTTTGCTCCACGCCGTTGGCCGCGCATCCCTTGAGGAAATCCTCGAGCAAAGCGTCGAGAGCACTCTTGTCCTTCTTGCTCATCGCTTTGCGCAAGAGGTCGGCCTTTCCAAGGGTGAAGCCAGCCACAGCCCGAACCGACTTTAGCACCTGATCTTGATAGACGATCACCCCGTAAGTCTCTTCCAGAATGGGCTGCATGCGATCGTCTAGGAACTCCGGCTTCTTGCGACCGTACTTTGCATCGATGTATTCCGGAATGTGTTTGATGGGTCCAGGTCGAAACAAAGCGACCATCGCGGATAGCTCCTTCACATTGCGCGGCTTAAGTTCCTGAATGTGACGCCTCATTCCGGGAGACTCGAGTTGGAAGACTCCCGTCGTGTCGCCTCTACCCAGCATCTCAAACGTGGCTTCGTCGTCTAAGGGGATGCTGCCGATGTCGAGATGCTCTCCGCGAGTTTCGGCGACGATTCGGACGGTCTGAGCGAGCACCGTGAGGTTGGAGAGGCCCAAAAAGTCCATCTTCAGGAGGCCCATCTTCTCCAAAACGCCCATCTCGAACGCCGTGATGGGCTGGCCCTCGTTGCCGCGGTACAGCGGGACATATTCGACCAGCGGTTCGCCGCTAATCACGAGCCCGGCTGCGTGGACTCCACAGTGTCTAATTCGCCCCTCGACAGACTTAGCTTTTTCGACGATCTCGCGCACTTCCGGATCAGAGGCCACAAGTTGCTTGAACTCGGCGATTTCTTCGAGCGCCCTTTCCAACGTGATTCCCGGCGTGTTCGGAATGCACTTGCAGATCCTGTCGGCCTCTTGGGGCGGCTTACCAAGGACCCTCGACGTGTCACGAATCGCAGCCTTGGCGCCCATGGTCCCAAAAGTCACGATTTGTGCAACCCGTTCGGACCCGTACTTGCTGGTAACGTACTGAATCATCTCCTCGCGTCGGGCGTCCTCGAAGTCCATGTCGATGTCGGGCATCGACACTCGCTCCGGATTCAGAAACCTCTCAAAAGTGAGGTCGTAGTGGAGAGGATCGACCTCCGTAATTCCGATCGCATAGGAAACGAGGGAGCCCGCTGCAGAGCCCCGCACCCCATAGTGGATGCCCTGCTCGCGCGCGTAGTTCGCAAACTCCCGCACGAGCAAGAAGTACGACTCAAAACCCGTGTTCTCGATCACGTCGAGCTCGAACTTGAGCCTCTCCCAAGCCGCTTCATCGCACTCTTGGACGCGACCGGGCAGAGACTCCGTTGCGAGCTTCCTCAAGTACGACCCTGGAGTCTCACCTTCCGGCAACTCCGGAAGCGGCATCCCCGCCCGGTTGGACGCGAGCTCGACTTCGCACATGTCCGCCACATATCCCGTGTTCCCAATCGCCTCAGGCACGTCTGCAAAGAGGGCCTCCATCTCTTCCTGAGATTTCAGATAGAACTCTCTTGTGTTGAACTTCATGCGCTTGCTATTTGACAAAACGTCGTTTGTCTGGATGCAAAGCAGAAGTTCGTGCGAGTCGTGGTCCGTCTTACACAGGTAGTGCGCGTCGTTGGTGGCGACCAGAGGAATGTCGAGTTCCTTCGAGAGTCGCAGGAGCTGGGGCCGAATGCGCTCCTGCTGGTCGAGGCGGTGGTCTTGCAGCTCGATGAAGTAGTTGCCCTCTCCAAATATCTCTTTGTACATGCCAGCGAGGTAATTCGCTTGTACATAATCATCCCGAAGTAGCGCCCGACAAATCTCGCTGCTGAGGCACGTGCTCGTGCCGATCAGACCCGCGCCATACTGCCGCAACAACTCATGATCGATCCGCGGCTTGGAATAAAAGCCCTCGAGCGCAGCGACCGTCGCCAGCTTGCAGAGATTTCGGTAGCCCTCAAGGTTCTTGGCCAACAACAGGAGGTGGGCGCGGTCGTTGTCTTCCCTTCCCGAACGCTTCTTGTGGCCGTTGGGAGCGACATACGCCTCCATCCCGATCAGCGGCTTGATCCCGGCATCCTTGCACGCCCAATAGAACTCCATCACGCCGAACATCACGCCGTGATCGGTGATCGCCAAACTGTCCATCCCCAGTTCCTTGGCGCGCCCGACCATCGCCGGAATCCGGTTCGCTCCGTCGAGGAGACTGAACTCCGTATGGTTGTGCAAATGGACGAATCTCTGGGACATGAGAAGGGTGCGCAAGCCGCGAGGGCCGCTCTTATTCTGACGCCCTGAGACCCCTGTTCGACGCAGGTTTTCGAGTTCTCCAAAGACGAACTTCTGCGCTCTGATTGCCGGCAGTTGCTAATCCGAAGCAACGCCGGCGGTATAGTTGTTGAAACACCCGAATCATGCACGACAGGGAGGAGAAACGATGCCGACGACGTTGACGACACTCATTGCGCCCGCTCTCGCGGCCACGCTCGCCGCTGCCCCGATGGAGCCGGAAACGGGCCCCTCGCTGAGGCGGACCGCACAGCCGGTCTCCGAAATGAACACGCTCTACGGACCGACCGGACTGTTCGTGATCCCGACGGCTTATGTCGCCGATCGCAATACCTTGAGCTTTGGGACCGCCTTCGGTGAGGACCTTCGCGGGCCCTCCGCCAATTGGGGGGTCTTCGACGGGATCGAGGTCGGGGGCGCGTTTATCGACCGCGAGGGCGAGTCGAACAAGGGGATCGTGAACGCCAAGATCAACATCATCCCCGAGAACTTCAAGTGGTTTGAAGTGGGGGTCGGAGTGATCGATGCCGCCGACGCGCTCGAACAGACCCTCTACGTGGTGGCCTCCGCCGACTTGGTCGTTCCCGACCGGCTAAAAAACCAAGCGATCGGGCTGCGGGGCCACGTAGGCGCCGGGACCGGGATGTTCCAAGACCAAGTCTTTGGCGGCGGTGAGCTTTGGCTGGATGAGAAGTTTAGCCTGGTGGGAGAGTGGGATACGCGCAACTTCAACGGCGGGTTCCGCTACGTCCACGATTCGAGCTTCCGATTGCAGATCGGATTCCAGCACACCGACTTCTTTCTGAGCGCCGGATACATCCTTCGATTCTAACGCGACCTTCTCGCCAGTTCTCTCGCCGCCGGCGCGAAAGCGGGGGCCAGGGCTTTCGACCCTTGGTCCCCGTTTTGTCTTCCCAAGCGCCCCCATAAAACCCCAGCCGATGCCACCCGATTGGGGCGCAGGAAAATGGCAATCTGCCGCGATGTCTGCCAATACCCCCTTGACACTCCACTTCGCAGAAAGGTACAAATTGGCAGTCCGAAGCAAGGACTGCTAATCAACTATTCCATCAGGAGGAAAAAACCCAACCATGTCCAAACTCAAACCGCTCGGCGACAAGGTCGTCGTTCAGGTGCTCGACAAGGAAGAGAAGACCGTCGGCGGGATTTACCTTCCCGACACGGCGCAGAAAAAGCCCCAGGAGGGCAAGGTGATCGCGGTCGGCCAAGGCCGAGTTCTCGACAACGGCGAGCGCAACAAGCTCACGGTCAAATCCGGCGATCGAGTGCTCTTCAGCAAGTACGGAGGCAATGAGGTCACGATCGACGGCGAAGAGTACACGATCCTCGACGAGGATCAGATCTACGCGGTGCTCGGGTAGGAGAGTCATCCGCGGATTCGCTCGTTGGCATGTTGGACTTTAGCGTAGGATCGATCGAGCCGCCCATGAATCGGACCGAGAAGATCGAGTCGTTCGAAGACCTTGAAATCTGGCAAGTTGCCATGAACCTTCTTGTCGAAGTCTACGACTGGGTCGAGGAGTTCCCTTCTGCGGAGCGGTACGGGCTGACTAGTCAGCTCACGCGCTCGGCCGTTTCAATTCCGTCGAACATTGCCGAGGGGTGGGGCCGAAGTCGAGGTCCGGGACAAGCCCAGTTCATGAGGTATGCCCGAGGGTCGACGTACGAACTCCTCACGCAACTCGAAGCTGCAAGGCGACTCGGATTCGGAAATGCGGCCCGCGCGCAGAGCTTGAGAGAAGGTTATGTGAAACTCGGTAAGCAACTGAACGCATATCTCTCTTGGCTGGAGTCCAAGATCGTCCGCGAGGACACGGCCTCGTACGGCGACGAATGAATCCAACACGCCAACAATCCAACACACCAACAATCCAACACACCAACAATCCAACACACCAACAATCCAACACACCAACAATCCAACACACCAACAAGCCAACACGCCAACACGCCAACAATCCAACACACCAACAATCCACCACAAGGAGAAAACACAATGCCAGCAAAGCAACTACTTTATGATGAGACCGCCCGCCGCGCCCTGGAGCGCGGAGTCAACAAGGTGGCGGACGCGGTGAAGGTCACCCTCGGCCCCAAGGGCCGCAACGTCGTCCTCGATAAGAAGTGGGGCAGCCCCACGATCACCAAAGACGGCGTCACCGTCGCCAAGGAGATCGAGCTCGAAGACCCCTATGAGAACATGGGCGCGCAGCTCTGCAAAGAGGTCGCCAGCAAGACTAACGACGTCGCCGGAGACGGAACCACCACAGCGACCGTTCTCGCCCAAGCGATCGTCAGCGAGGGCTTGCGCTACGTCGCCGCGGGCGGCAACCCGATCGCCGTCAAGCGCGGCATCGACAAGGCGGTTGAGACCGTCGTCTCGGAGATCAAGAAGCTCTCGAATCCGATCAAGGACAAGGAACAGGTCGCTTTCGTCGCCACGATCGCGGGCAACGACGCCGAAATCGGCACCCACGTCTCGGAAGCGATGGAGAAGGTCGGCAAGGACGGCGTGATCACCGTCGAGGAATCCCGAGGGCGCGAAACGACCCTCGAAGTGGTCGAGGGAATGCAGTTCGATCGAGGGTACATCTCACCGTACTTCGTGACCGACCCTGAGCGCATGGAAGCGATCCTTGAGGACTGCTACATTCTTATTCACGAGAAGAAGGTCAGTTCCGCGCAGGACCTCCTGCCGTTCCTCGAAAAGGTGGCCGCGACGCGTAAGCCGATCCTGATCGTGGCGGAGGATATCGAGGGCGACGCGCTTGCGACGGTCGTGCTCAACAAGATCCGCGGCGTGCTCCAAATCGCCGCCGTCAAGGCCCCAGGCTTTGGAGACCGGCGCAAGGCCATGCTCGAAGACATCGCTGTCCTGACCAACGGCAAGTTCATCAGCGAGGACCTCGGAACGAAGCTCGAAAACGTTAGCGTCGATATGCTGGGCCGGGCCAAGAAGATCGTGATCACCAAGGAAGACACCACGATCATCGAAGGCGCGGGCAGCAAGGACGCGGTGATGGGCCGAATCGCCCAGATCAAGGCGCAGATCGAGAAGACCGACAGCAACTACGACCGCGAGAAGCTTCAGGAGCGATTGGCCAAGCTGAGCGGCGGCGTGGCGGTCATCAAGGTCGGAGCGAGCACCGAGACCGAGCTCAAAGAGAAGAAGCACCGGTACGAAGATGCGCTTTCGGCCACCCGCGCGGCAGTCGAAGAGGGCATCGTGGCGGGCGGAGGGGTGACCCTGCTCGCCGCAGCTAACGCTCTGGAAAAGGTGAAGGCGGAAGGCGACGAGCTGACCGGCCTCAACATCGTGCGGCGCGCTCTCGAAGAGCCTTTGCGATGCATCGCTGAGAACGCGGGGCTGGAAGGCAGCGTCGTCGTCGAGCGGATTCGCGGAGCGAAGGCGGGCCATGGCCTCAACGCGGTCACGGGCGAGATCGTCGATCTGGCGAAGGCGGGGATCGTAGACCCCGCGAAGGTGACCCGTTCTGCGGTCCAGAACGCGGCTTCGATCGCGGGCCTGGTGCTGACCACCGAAGCTCTCGTGGTCGAAAAGCCCGAGAAAAAGAAAGCCCCCATGCCCGGCGGCCACGACCACGGCATGGGCGACATGGACTTCTGAGTCCTACCGCGACCCGAACGAGGGGCGGCGCCGATGGCCCGCCTCTCGTTCCCCTTTGACCGATCCGCTCGCAAGAGTCGCAGGGCCATCTGCGGTGCGGTTCGATCTTCTATTGCCCACAACGAGACCGAATCCGACGCGGTTTTCGAGGTATCCCCGTTCCGATTCGCTGGTCAAACCCGGGTAGGAAGTTCTACCTACCTCGTTATATCGAGGACTTTAGCAGGAGTCCTCGGTCTCCGTAACGAACTCGAAGTACAATCAATGAGGATTGACCCCGATGCCGAACGGCAGACTCCACGACAATCCACTGAGTGACTTCACAATCTACGGGCTTCGTCCGTTTCCGCCGGACATCATGGAACTCTTGGAGCGGATCCAAACTTGGGCTAGAGCTTCCGGTGGCTTTCCACTCGGCGAGAATTGGCCCTACTCGCCGAAAGAATTTGAGTGGGTACAAGGCGAGAACCTCGATGAGGCGCGCCGTCTCTTGCTCAGCTTTGCGGAAATGCTCGAAGCGGGTCGAGGAGATGAGGTCCTGCTCGACCCCAGGAAGCGCAAACCGTTCAAGAAACCTTGACATTGAGGTTGCCCGCGAGGTGGCAAAGGTGAGCGCCATGATGACTTGATCCAATCTGGGTGCCACCCCAAACTTGCTTTGGGGTGATGCTCAGCCTCCCCTTAAGCGATCCTGCGGTCCAAGCGGCAGGTGGCTCCGATCGGCGGAGGGTTCATGCCGTTCGTCCGGGGAAGGTCCTGAATCCCATCGTCAGAGCCGTAGATCCGCTGCAAGGGTGCTCGGGCGGGTCATTCACTCCGAAAGGCAACATCTCTTCCGAAGCGCCCCGATATTGAGTGCGCGAAGCTTGCTTCACGCTTTGAACCCGGCCCCGGAGCACCCCAATACGAGTTTGGGGTGGCACCCGGCGGGATTGAAATGAACTCCCTGATCTCCCGGACAAACGGCGCGACTTATCCGGCTGTCCCGGGCACCCGGAAAGAACCCCTCACCCCCTGGTCACGGACGGGCGAGGGGGAATCTCGTTCGTTTTCCCGGAGTGCTCTGCGGATTAGACACGGGGCGCCTGGCAGGACACGTTGCAGCCTAAGACAGGGTCGTGACGACTCAAAAACCGTCCACCTTCTGAGACTCCCGCAAGGCACGACCTGGAGTTCGCTCGCGCTTTACGTGCCTTCGTTCCAAGACTGAAGGTAGGTCTCTTGCTCCGGAGTCAGGGCGTCGATCGAAATGCCCATCGAGGCCAGCTTGAGGCGCGCCACCTTGCTGTCGATGTCCTTCGGGACCGGGTACACCAGCCTCTCCAAACGCGAGGCGTTCTGGGCGAGATACTCCGCGCAAAGGGCCTGATTGGCAAACGACATGTCCATCACGCTCGCGGGGTGTCCCTCGGCGGCAGCAAGATTGATCAGCCGCCCTTCTCCCAGCAGGTAGATGGCCCTGCCGTCCGCGAGGGTGTATTTCTCGACAAACGGACGCGCGAGCCCTTTTTCACGCGCCATCGACTCAAGGGTCGGGATGTCGATTTCGACGTTAAAATGTCCGCTGTTGCAGACGATGGCGCCGTGCTTCATCCGTTCCAAGTGCTGCCGAGCGATCACTTTCTTATTGCCTGTGACGGTGATGAAGAGGTCGCCCAAAGGAGCGGCCTCCTCCATCGGCATGACGCTGTGGCCGTCCATGGCGGCCTCGATCGCCTTGGTGGGGTCGATCTCGGTCACGATCACGCGCGCGCCCATGCCCTTTGCTCGAAGCGCGACGCCCCGCCCGCACCAGCCGTACCCCGCAACCACCACCGTCATGCCGGCGAGCAGGATATTGGTCGCTCGAAGAATGCCGTCGAGCGTGGATTGCCCGGTGCCGTATCGGTTGTCGAAAAGGTGCTTGGTGTCCGCGTCGTTCACGGCGATGATCGGGTAGCCGAGGACTCCGTCCTTCGCCATTGCCCGAAGTCGAATGACCCCCGTGGTCGTCTCTTCCGTGCCTCCTACGATGCTTTCGATCAGGTTGCGCCGCTCGTTGTGAATGACTCCGACGGTATCCGCGCCGTCGTCCATCGTGATCGTCGGGCGGATGTCGAGGGCTTGGTTGATGTGCCGGTAATACGTTGCGGAATCGGCTCCGTTGACGCAGAAAGCCTGCATGTCGTAGTGCTCGACCAGCGCCGCGGCGACGTCGTCTTGCGTGCTTAGGGGGTTGCTCGCGCAAACGGCGACCTCCGCACCCCCCGCCCGAAGCGTTCGCAGTAGGTTGGCCGTTTCGGTTGTCACGTGCAGGCAAGCGGTGATTCGGTGTCCGGCCAGCGGCTTCGAGCGCTCGAACTCCGCGCGGATCGATTCGAGCACGGGCATGTTCTGATCGGCCCATTCAATGCGCTTCAGCCCGGAGTCGGCAAGCGACCGATCGGCGACGTCGTGAGGGAGGGTTGCCATCCGCCGGATTGTACCTTTCGGACCTGGCTGGCAGGCAGACTCGATCCAAGCAAAAGGCCCCTTCTCAGCGAGTGAGAAGGGGCCCTTCGTTTCGCTAGGTTACGGCTGCATTTCGAACCGAACTTGATCGACGAACACGTCGAAGAAGCTGCTCGCGCGCCTCCAGACGACGATGCCGCGGATCTTGCCGTCAGCGTGAATCAATTGCGCGAGGTCTGTCGTGACTACGACTTCAACCTGCGCATCTGAGGAGCCGACCGCGCCCAGAGGGAAGGACCGAATCGAGTCGTTCTGACCTCCGAAGAGGTGCAGCGCCCCCGTGACACCCGACTGCGCCGTCCTAGCTTCGACCCGAATCCGGAGTTCGGAGAGCGAGCCGCCAGGTACGGTGTTCTCGAACCTGACCGCTGCGACCGGCGTCATGTCGTTGAACTCGCTCCCGCCCCGCATCCGCCAGTAGCTGTTATTGCTGGTGGGCAAGTCAGAAGCCGACCCGCTCTGGGTGCTTCCCGCGTATTGGACGACGTTTTCCGGCGCCATCGAGTATTGGACACCGGTCACGACGAGGGCAAAGTCCGCGTCGACCTCCGGGCTTTCGAGTCGGGCGTCTTGGTTGATCTCTGAGGCGATCACCTGGACAGTCCAGACTCCGCTTTGGGGGCTCGGAACGATGACGCATTCGAGCGTGTCGCGGGTGTTGGCTGACCCTCCGACCGTCGAAACGTTTCCTGCCGTCAGCCCGTTGTTGCCCCAATACACCGAGCCGTTGGGCGCTGTGACTTTCAGGCTCAGATCGTTGATCCGATGGATCGTGGCATTGGGGACCTGAGGCGGATCGAGGTACGCCATCGAAGCGACGAACTCGGGTTCACCCGCCGGCACCCACACCCTGTAAGTCTTGGTCTGCAGGTTCATCAGGGCGTCTCGCTCGTTGATCAGCATCATCTTGTTGCGAGCGTTGTAGATGTTGGTGACGTCCGCGGTCCCCCAACCCTGCTTGTAGCGCGAGAGGTCAGCGGTCGTTCCCGAAAACGCATAGCGGTACGCTCGGTTGGCGAGCATCGCCTTCACGAGCGGCGCCTTGGGCCGGTTGTCGAACACGGTGGCTCCGGTCGCCGGGTTCCCAAAGATGCCGTTATGCCACATCTGGAAGAACAGTCCTGCATACCCCGCCGTCATCGGCGTCGCGGCGCTCGTTCCTCCAAAGCTCGAAGTGTAGGAAGTGCTGTTGGTCGAGTACGGGCAATAGATCTGGTCGTAGAAAAACGCCAAATCAGGTTTGATGCGTCCGTCGCTGGCCGGACCGATGCTCGCGCCGCCATTCCACCGGTCGTCGGTGCGAGATTCGGTGCCGAGGTGGTAGACGCCTCCAACGGAGATGATGTTCTTGGCCCAGGCTTGAGGCCGGGAGCTCTGGTTTCCGGTGTTGCTCTGCGATTGGAAGATCGTGATGTCGTTCCGGAACAGAATATCATCCATCTCTTGGGAAACGGAGTTGTACAGAGTCGTCAGCGTGCTGCCCCAACTATTGGATTGGAAGCAAGCGTAATAGGGGCCCGAAAGGAGCTGCTGCGTATGCGTGAAACGGTTTCCGAAGGTTTGGTACCCCGCGAAGATCGGCTGGCCCGCGGGCAACATCCCACGTCCCGTCGGATTGGCGGTCCCCGTGCCGAAGACGATGCCGGTCGTGGGGGTGCCGTGCGTCATGGAACCGGAGCCCGACGAGTGAAAGAGGATCGGGTTGAGCTGGAAATCTGCGTGCGTCGATAGAACGTTGCCGTCCATGACCTCGCCGCGAACGCCCTGACCCGTAAACCCGAGCGTCGTTTGAAGGAAGTTCGCGCCGCCGACCTGCCGAACGACGTTCATGTCGTCTTGGGGCGGGCTCCAGGGGTCGACGAAGCAAACCTCATCCATGCTGAGCACCGCGCGCAGTTGCGCCGCGTCGAGCGTCGCCTGCATGAGGTACCCGGGGTCTTCGGTCGGGTGTACCTTTCCACCGAGAAGTTCGATCTGGAGCGCGACCGCAGCCTTGTGGTCGGGTCCCCATTTGAACACCGAAATGTAATAGCGCTGGGTAGGCAACTTGCCGGAAACCAACGCTGACGAAAGCTCGGGCGAGAGCTTCAGCCCAGGGTCGAAGGCCGCTACGGCCCGAACGAAGGGCATCGCCTCGACGAGGGACTTAGCCGCCGCGTCCATTCGAACGACGTAGGCCTGATGGGGGAAGTACGTCCAGATCGTTCCTCCGGCCTGCCGAATCTCCTGTCGATACTCTTCCAAAGGTTGAGTGACGAATTGAACGAAGTACGTTTGGGCTCCGCTCTTCGCTTTGAGCGACGGATGGACCGGCGCTTGAGCCTGGGACGGATCGAACGAGCCGTAAAGGGTCTCGATCGTGGTCTGTTGCTCGGCGACCCGATCGACGCTCGCGCCGTCCTGGCTGATGGCGAAATAAGCGTTGGCAGACCGCCCCGAACGCTCCGTCCAGCTTGCGACCAGAGTGTCGCTCCCTGGAAGCCGAATTGCGTAGGGCGACTCCACCTTAGCGGATGTCACATGAAAGGCGTCGGCGCGGCCGAGCGACAAAACCGAGGCTTTGCCCGATTGCTGAACGCGCAAGAGATCCGAGTCCGTGGGCGTCATCGCGCCCATTGCCAGCCACGCGGCGGCAAGCAGATGCGTCATAGCTGATGTGTCCTCCCAAGGCGGCAACCCGCCAAGCGGCCTTTTGGCACTTCGACCATTGTACGATATGTTGCCCGGAATCCGGCCCCGATCCCCCGATCACCCGCAGAATTACTGGGCTTCTAAGTCAAGTTTGACTTGAATTGCGCCCGCCCTTTCGTGGCTGATCCGAACCTCATAGGCGTTCCCTGCGCGCAAGACCCACTCGAAAACCGCTACATCGTCCGTGGGGTTGCTCGCGCCTCCGAAACCGCTGGCCGAAATGTGATTGCGCCCCACGAGTTGCCCGCTTTCGGATCGAAGGAGCCCGCTGATGAGCCATTCAGGAGAGGCCGCTCCCTCGCCCGATTCCTCGTGTCCGGCGCACCGAATCTCGGCGACCACGCCTCTGCAGAGCTTGCGATCGGCCGCGATTCTCGATACGTTCGTGGGGAGCCACCCGGTGTTTTGGACGGCGACTCGAACTCGCGCGGTCGAACCGTCAATGGCCTCGACCCGCGTCTCCCGCAACTCCAGCTTGGGCGAGCAAAGCGCCTGCCAAATCACCCAGTCCCCCAACGGCTTCACTTCGCTTTCGAGGAACTGGGGCGGCGGGTTCCGAAAGGCAAACGCGAAGTCCCAGCCCCCGATTTCGACCTTGCCGAGTTGGGGGTGTTCGAACTCCTTCCAATCGACATGGCCCTTGCCCTCCAGCTTGTCGTCGGACCACTTGATGAGTTTCAGGTCATCGTCTTCGGGGTGTTCCCGGAACCAATCGATGTACTTGTAGTCGGTGATGCCCGCTTGGCGTTGAGGCGACCAGATTTCGGTCGTCCAAGCATAGACCCCGCGGTGTTCGTACATCCAATCGTCGAACACTCCGGTGATCACTTCCTTTGGGTGGTACCGAAACTCGTGGTAGTTGCTGATCGCGGGATAGCCGGTCATCTCTTTGCCCTTTTCGCCCAGCTTCTGGTACGTCCAGAGGTCCTCAGCGGGGATATCGTCGTCGGGCATTCGACTCGGGGGCCTCAGATGAACCCCACTAAAGGTATGAAACGTAACGGCTCCGCAGATGTTGGGCCGTTCGCAGATGGCCGACACGGCGGCCCGGATTTCGGGTTCGCTGGTCGGGAAGGGTCCCGCGCCGTACTGTTCATGCTCCAACCGCCACGCGCTGGGGAAGTTCCGGTTCATGTCCAGACCCTCCTTGACTTTCCTCTGCCGGATCGTCATTCCGTCCCAGTTGTGGAGCAGCCCTTCGGGAAGAAGTCGATAGAACGTTCCCTCGCGCTCGGTCGGGCCTCGGCGAACCATCAGTCTGGGGTCTGCCGCGCAGACCCTCCACGCGCCGTTCGGGTCCTGCACCCGCATCGACAGCACCCTACCGTCCCCGTCCAAGTCCTTCTTTTCGATGCCGTAATAGTCGTCCTCTTCGTAAGGATATGGCCGGGTCGAAGAGCGAATGATTCGCGGCGGGGTTTCGAGGGCCCATTCCGCGCCGTCGGGATTGAGCCTGGGCACCAAGTAAAACGTTCTCGTGTCGAGCGCGTGGGTGACGTCCGGGATCGAGCCGTATTCTGTGCAGAGCGTATGGATGAGGCGGAGGATGGCCGTGCAAGCGCTGACCTCGGACGCATGGATGTTTCCGTCGCACCAGAAGGCGGGCTTTTCAGCAGGGGTCCCGGTTGCGCGGTTGGTCAGCGTCACGATCCAGATTTCGCGGCCCTCATGGGATTTCCCGATCGTTCCGAGTTCGACCCAATCAGGAAATTCGTCGCGATAGGCTTCCAGAGCGCGCGTCAGTTCCTCGTAGCGAATGTACTTGTCGAAGGGGACTTGAGGCATGAAGCGAGGTTACCCAGTCGCAGAAAACTGGGCAGGTTTCTATAAATGATGATAAAGTATGAATTGGGCGCCTTCCGACGAGGACGCCCAGGAGGGAAGGAATCGATGCTGAGTTTGTTGTTGGCAGGGACGATGTTCGCGGTCGACGTGCTCCCGGACATGGGCGTTTGGGGGGATTATCTGGGCGAGGCGTACATCGGAACGACCTCATCGAGCGAGCCGCCCGCCGGTCGTCGCGCCATTCGCATTTCGACGGCAACCGTCAATTACGGACCCGGCCGCTTGGAGCTTCGCGGCGGGGAAATCGTTGGCAGCCAGCAGCGCGTCTACCAGAGGGTCTTTCGCGACGACGGCGGTTGGTACGACCGCGAGGCCGGTTGGTTCGTATACCATGCGTCTCACGGACACATTCACTTCAACGACTGGACCGTCTTTCACCTTCGGGAACTGTTGCCCGATGGGACGCCCGGTGAGATTGTGCGAACGGGAGACAAAACGAGCTTCTGCATCCTCGAACTTCTCACCTACAACAGCTCGCTGCCCGGCTACGGCACACCGCCGTCCTACAGCAGTTGTGGTCAGATTCAGGGTCTCCGGCCCGGTCGCGCGGACATTTACAGTAGCGGCCTGACGGATCAATACATCGACATTGTAGGCATGCCAGACGGCGATTACTGGCTTGAGGCCGAGGTGGACCCGGACAATCTGGTCCTGGAGGCCGACGAAACGAACAACGTCGCCGGGATCCCGTTCACCATCGGCCCGGTTCCGGCCACGGTCGATGATGCCTACGAGAACAACGATTCGAGAGCGCAAGTGGACGCCTTGCCGGAGGGCGCGCCGAATAGCGCCAATTTGGGATTGGTACTCACGCCGAAGGTCATTCACGACCTCTCGATGAACGACGACGACTGGTTCAAATTGAGGCTCCACGCTTCCGAAGAGGGCGATTACATCCGAATCGCTTCGGGCTACCTAAGGACCGGCAACCTCAACCTGCAACTCCTCAACGCGGCGGGATCTGTCATTCAGACCTCCACGAACAGCCACAACGTTGAGACGATCAACTTGAGGGGGCTCCCCGCAGGCACGTACTACGTCAGGGTGTACAACTCGACCAGCACCAGCAACCCGAATTACCGGCTTGAGGTCGTGCCCGGAGCGAACGCGCCCCCAACCGTGGTCGTTACCGAACCCTCGGTTACGATGTACGTCGAGTATGCGGAAGAGACGTTCCCCGTTCACTGGAACGGCTCGGACCCGGATGGCGACCCGAAGTGGGTGTCGCTGTTCCTCACCCCCAGCAAGGACGATCCGAGCGGAGCGATCGAGATTCCGGGATACCAGAACCTTTACGGTTACATGGGCCAGGTGAACGTGAACACGGTCACGCTTCCGATTGGGAAGTGGTACGTGATGGTTCAGGCGACCGACGGGGGCGCCTACTCCGAGTCTTGGGCGCCGGCGAGCGTGACGTTGTTCATCCACGGCGACCTCAACTTGGATGGGGCGCTCACGATGGCCGATTTCGATCTGCTTAGGCCGTGGGTCGAAGACGCTGAGGTGGTGATTCTGCCGCCCGGGTGGCATCGGATCGCCGACATGAACCACGACGACGTGGTCGATCACCAGGACTTGGAGATGCTCCGCGCCCTCATTGGGTAGCGAGCCGAGACGGAAGATGGATGGCCTGGCGGGTTCCGCCGGGCCCCGTCTCATTCCTCCGCGCGAGACCTTGCCGCCAAACAGTTGTTCGTACCCGCAAGCTCAGCCATAATAGCTAATCGATGGCGGAGCGCCCGAGTTGGGACGACTACTTTATGCAGATCGCGCACCTGGTCAAGACCAGGGCGACGTGCCCCAGGCGGCAGGTCGGTGCGGTCATCGTTCGTGAAAGACGAATCCTCGCCACAGGATATAACGGCGCGCCGCGAGGGCTGCAACACTGCCCGGACGGCGGTCCCGAGCATGACTGGCCTCGGGGCTGCATGAAAGCTGGGCACTGCATTCGGTCACTCCACGCCGAGCAGAACGCCCTCCTGCAAGCTGCGATGATCGGGATTGCGTGCCAAGGCGCGACGATGTACGTTACTTGCCAGCCGTGCAACACCTGCGCGAAGATGATCATCAATGCGGGCATCGAGCGGGTGATCTATGAAGGCGACTATCCGGATGACTTCTCGCTGGAGTTGTTCCGCGAGTCCAAGCTTCAGGTCCATGTGTTCAGCGAAGGTCAATTGAAGGACGTCGATCTGGTGGTTCGATGATCTCGCCGCTGCACACTATGCTCGCCGCCGGAGGTGGGTTCCTCGAGGGTTACCGGGCGCCCCTTCTGACCCTTGTGATTGCGCTCTTCGTGAGTTGGCTGAGCACACCGTTCGTTCGAAAGGTCGCCATTCAAAGAGGGGTCATGGACGACCCGACCCAAGATGACCGCCGCATCCACACTGCGCCCGTGCCACGCTGGGGCGGTCTTGCGATTTTTGGCGCGATCGTCGTCGCGCTCGCGGTCGTCCTGCCACTTGCCTACCCTCACAACCCTTACCCCAGCTACCTATTGGGCATGGCGGGGCTGGGGGCGCTGATCGTTGTGATGGGGGCGCTCGACGACTTGTACCAGTTCCCTGCTTCGGTTCAGGCGCTCTTCCTGCTAGCGATCGGCCTTGCGGTGCAGTTTCTCAACGGAGGCGCGGGACGGGTCCAAATCGCCGGCATCGAGACGCCCCTGCTCGCGGGTGGGGGAACTTGGGTCGATTTTGGTTGGCTGGCGTTCCCGATCACCGCCATCTACATCTTCGTGATCACCAAGACGATGGACACGATCGACGGGATGGATGGGCTCGCGGCGGGGATCGCGGCCATCGCAGGCGCAACCCTCTCCGTCATGGCCACGCAAAAGGTTTTTCAGGTCCTTGCGCTCAACCCTGAGTCCGCTACCATCGGTTCGGTGGTGGGAGAGCAGCCGCGCGTGGCCCTGATTGCGGCCGCGATTGCGGGGGCTTCTCTCGGGTTTCTCAAGCACAACTATAACCCTGCCAAGATTTTCATGGGCACGGGCGGAGCGCAACTCCTTGGGTTCCTGCTTGCGTGCATCAGCATCGTTGGCGCGTGGAAAACGGCGGCTGCGGTGGCGCTGTTCGTACCGATTTTCGTGTTCGGAGTGCCGATCATCGACGCAGTTATCGTCGTGATTCGCCGCATTCTCAACAAGAGCCCGATCACTCAGGCGGACAAACGCCATCTCCACCACTCCCTTCTCGAAAAAGGGCTTTCCCAGCGGCAGGCCGTCTGGGTTCTCTACCTAGCGGCTCTCACTCTGAGCGGAGCGATCCTCGTGGTGGTCAAGCTGTATGGGTAAGCCCAAGGTGATGTTCGTGGTCGGGACCCGGCCCGACGCGATCAAGACCGCCCCTGTGGTCTTGGAGTTTCGAAAGCACGAACGGGTCGAGACGGTCTTGGTATCCACGGGGCAACACCGTGAGATGCTCGCGCAGGCCCTCGAAGCGTTCGGGTTGCGGCCAGCCGTGGACCTCGCCGTGATGCGACACGAGCAAACGCTCGCCGAACTGACGGCAAGGGTTCTTGCGGGCTTGGACGAAGTGATCGTCGACGTTGCGCCCGACTACATCCTCGCCCAGGGAGACACGACCACTACGTTTTGCGCGAGCCTGGCAGCGTTCTACCGAAGGATCCCCTACGGCCATATCGAAGCCGGTCTTCGCACTGAAACGGTCTCCAACCCGTTCCCTGAAGAGTTCAATCGGCGAACGACGAGCCTCGTTGCCAAGCACCATTTCGCCCCGACGCGATGGGCGGCGAACAACCTGCTCCGAGAAGGATATTGTCAGGAGTCGATCTTTGTTACCGGAAACACCGGGATCGACGCAGTCCTCGATGTGGCGGCGCGAGGCGAGCAAACGTGGTACCCGGACTTTGAGGGAAGGGTGGTGCTACTCACGACGCACCGGCGAGAGAATTGGGGCGCGCCGCAAGACCGGATCGCTCGCGCCGCCCGGACGATCGTGGACGAGGTTCCGGACACCCTGCTTGTTGTGCCCATGCACCGAAACCCCCAGGTGCGCGAGTCCCTCAAGCGCCGACTGGGGGGACACGACCGGGTGCAGCTCATCGAGCCTCCGGACTACAGCGAGTTCGTCAAGTTGATGCAGCGGAGCTACCTGATCTTGACGGACTCCGGTGGGGTTCAGGAAGAAGCGCCCGCGTTTGGCGTGCCCGTACTGGTTTTGAGGGACACCACAGAGCGGCCCGAAGGGGTAGAGGCAGGATCCGCCAGGTTGGTGGGAACGGTCGAAGCGTCGATCCTCACAGCGAGCCGTGAACTCCTCTCCGACCCCGAATCGCGGGCCAAGATGGCAAAGACGCGAAGCCCTTATGGAGACGGCCGCGCGTCCCAGCGAATCCGTAGCGTGGTGCTGCCGTTCTTGGGCATCGAGTGTGAGCCGGAGAGTCCATGGGGTTAGTCGAGGCGATTGCCCTCGGCATTGTGCAAGGACTTACTGAGTTCTTGCCGATTTCAAGCACGGCCCACATCCGAATCGTTCCTTCGCTCGTCGGTTGGCCCGATCCGGGCGCAGCCTTCACGGCGGTCATCCAATTGGGAACCATCGTGGCCGTTATCGTATATTTTTGGGGCGATCTTTGTAGATTCTTTCTCGGATGGCTTGCGGGAATGCGGGATCCCCACCGCCGCTCGTCGCTCGAGTGGCGAATGGGATGGGCGATCGTCGTGGGAACCATCCCCATAGCGATCTTCGGGCTGCTCTTCAAGGATTCCATCGAAGGGTCGCTTCGCTCGCTGTACGTGATCGCCATCGCTCTGATCGCCCTTGGACTCCTCATGATGGTCGCCGAGATCGTGGGACGAAGGGATCGTTCGCTGGAGGGCGTGCGACTTCGCGACGGGTTGTGGGTAGGCTTTTGGCAGGCACTGGCACTGATCCCTGGCGCGAGTCGAAGCGGAACGACGATTACGGGGGGCCTTTTTGCGGGGCTCGACCGGCCGACTGCCGCCCGATTCTCGTTCCTGCTGTCGGTGCCTTCGATCGTGCTCGCGGCGCTCTTCAACCTGGCAGAGCACAAAGACCTGTTTCTCACCGGCAAAGCGGAGCTCTTTGCGCCTTCGCTCGTGGCCTCGCTCGCCGCTCTCATCAGCGGGTATGCCTCGATCGCCTTCCTCCTTCGATTCCTGCAAAAGCACGGCACGTGGGTTTTTGTCGCCTACCGGGTCGTGCTCGGGGGTTTGATTCTCGTGCTTCTCGCCAACGGCAGCCTCGAACCCCTCGATTCGGCGTCGGAAGCACAGGCCGAAGTCGCGGCTACCCGGTAAGATCGTCTCGTGTTTCGAAGGAGGAGTCAGCCAAGCGCTCCTGTGGAGTGGCTTCTTGTGGGTCTGGGGAACCCCGGTCCCGAGTATGCCGGAACGCGGCACAACGTCGGCTTCATGGTGATCGATGCGTTGCGGGATCGGTACGGCGCCCCGCTGAAACGCTCCAAGCACCAGTCGATCTTCGGGGGAGCGCGAATCGAAGGCGTCCAGGTCGTTTTGGCCAAGCCGATGACTTTCATGAACCTCAGTGGCCGGGCCGTTGCGCCTCTGATTCGCGAGTTCGGCCTGCCCCTCGACCGGCTGCTCGTCATCGCCGACGAAGTGGATCTGCCGTTGGGGAAGATTCGGATGAGGTCCGAAGGGGGGGCTGGCGGCCATAACGGGCACAAGTCGATCATTCAATCGCTCGGCTCGAACCAATACGCTCGGCTCAGGATCGGCGTGGGGCGTTCGGAGGCCGGGGACACGGCCGATCACGTTTTGAGCCGGTTTCTGCCCGAAGAGCGCTCGATCGTCGGCGAGGTCCTCGTGCGGGCTGTGGAGTCGTGCGTCGCCTTGCTAACACTAGGGATCGATCGGGCGATGCAAATCACGAATTCTGGGGGGGGAGCCTTCGGCGAAGGGGCCGCGCCGGACTAGGAAAGAGAAAAAGGGGCCGCATCTCCAGGGAGATGCGGCCCCTCCTTCTCTTTTCGCGGGGTGGGGTCTTACTTGCGTCGGCGTCGGATCAGAGCCGCTGCGCCAAGGCCAAGCGCCACCATCGTTGCGGGCTCAGGTACTGGGCTGCCGTAGACGATGAACGGGAAGTCCTGCACCACAGCGCCAGCCGTGGGAGGGTTGCCCGGATCTTCAGCGTCTTGCCAACTCGTTGCGGCTTGCAGGAACTGCCGCCCGTTGAACCCGGCGATCCCGCGGCCCGAGGCTACGAGCGCAGGAGCCCAGGGGCCGCTGCTCAGCGAGCCGCCGGTCTGCCAATCGAGCCAGTACGTGCCCGCCGTCAAGACCACTCCGCCAAGGTTTGCGCTGTTGCGATAAACGGGTCTCGTGGTGTCCGGCGGGATGCCGAGCCCCGCAGGGTGCGTCGAACTCGCTGTTCGATAGATTCCTGCAAACGTGGAGCTTGAGAGCACATTCGTGGTGGTGTCGCCCCAGACGACCGAGCTACCGGAGTCGCCAGGCCGGCCGTTCCAGATTCGGAGGCTCAGGAAGTTCATCGACGAACCAGTCGCGCTGCCGCCAGTCTGATAGGCGAAGAAATCGATCGAATCGACGGTCCAGAAGGCATCACCGATGGCGAAGTCGTCGGCAACGCGGTTCCCAGCGGACTGCTGGTGCCCAAACCCAAGGATCGCGTTGGCGTTGTCGCCATCGTTCGCGAGCTCGCTCCATTGGGTTCCCGAAGGCGCGCCCGTGCCGTCACCGGCGGTCGCTCCAGTTTCGAGACCGATCGTCGACAGCCCCCAGTTCTCGCCGTTGCTGTAGAGCTGGATCGAAAAAGCGCTGCCTGCAAATACCACCGACAAACAAACAAGTCCAAACTTTCGCATAGAGTTCTCCAAGAATTGGCTGTAATTCACCCGATCGCCATTCAGGCGTTAGACGCAAGTCTGAACGCGAACGTGCATTGATTGTATTGAAAAAAACAGCCATTGCGGCCTTCCATGGGCAGGTTCCGGTATTTTTGCTGGTCACAATCCGAGGAAATCCAGAGAGAATCTGGCAATTGTCCGTGGAGCGGCTTGGCAAGGGGGAAAGTCGGGCGCGTTTGGTGGGGCGGGTCGCGCGGCGGGCAAACAATAAAAGACTTCTAAAACGCCCGAAAAGTCGCACGAAAAATCCCCTTGAAAATCAAGCGGTAGTGGTGTATCATGTCTTTGCGCACAATATCTTGTGTAGGCGGTCAGAGCCATGAAGTGCCCGTACTGCGGATTCGCCGACCAGAAGGTCCTCGATTCGAGGCCCGCCCGCGAGGGTGAGGCGATTCGCCGCCGGAGAGAGTGCGTCCGATGCGGACGCCGCTTCACGACTTTCGAGGAACCTGAGCGCCCCCGCCTTTACGTCGTCAAAAGAAACGGCGAGCGCGAGGAGTTCAATCGCGAGAAAGTGATGGCCGGAATGCTCGTCGCCTGCCGCAAGCGCCCCGTTCCGTTCGACCAGCTTCAAGCGGCAGCCGAACGCATCGAACGCGACCTGTTTCAGGAGTTCGAGGGCGAGGTCTCGTCCCAAGCGATTGGCGAGCGGGTCATGGCCGAGCTGATGCGAACCGATTCGGTCGCTTATGTGCGCTATGCGAGTGTTTACCGCGAGTTTCAAACCTTGTCGGAGTTCCAGGACATCGTGAACCGGATCGCCGACGAACAAGGGGCCAATGAGGGCGGCCTCTTTCCAAGGCCGCGCGCGGCCCAGAAAAACTGATCCAGGGAGGGAGAACTCATGAAGATTCAACGTCACTTTACGACTCAAGGCCTCGACCCCTACGAGGGGATCGAGTTCGTTTCGCGCAAGAGCGAGATCAAGAACCCCGATGGCTCCACCGTGTTCCTGATGGAAGACATCAAGGTTCCGAAGTCGTGGTCGCAGGTTGCGACGGATATCCTCGCGCAGAAGTACTTCCGCAAGGCCGGAGTTCCCCGGGCGGACGGCACTTCCGGCTCAGAGACCGACTTGCGCCAGGTCTGCCATCGGCTGGCTGGTTGTTGGAAGTTTTGGGGGGAGAAGTATAACTATTTCGATTCTCCCGAGGACGCCAACGCGTTCTATGACGAGATCGTACACATGTTGGCCCGGCAGGTTGCCGCTCCGAACAGCCCGCAGTGGTTCAACACCGGCTTGCACTTCGCGTATGGCATCGAAGGCACCCCGCAGGGACACTATTATGTTGACCCTGAGAGTGGAAAGCTGAACAAAAGCAAAAATGCCTACGAGCGACCCCAACCTCACGCGTGCTTCATTCTGAGCGTCACCGACGACTTGGTGAACCCGGGAGGCATCATGGACCTCTGGACGCGCGAGGCCCGGATTTTCAAGTACGGCTCAGGAGTCGGAACCAACTTCAGCAAGCTCCGCGGGGAGAACGAGTCGCTTTCTGGCGGAGGCAAATCGAGCGGGCTTATGAGCTTCTTGCGCGTGGGCGACCGCTCGGCCGGCGCCATCAAGTCCGGTGGAACGACTCGAAGGGCCGCGAAGATGGTGTGCCTCGACGTCGATCACCCCGATATCGAGAACTTCATCAACTGGAAGGTCAGGGAGGAACAGAAAGTCGCCTCGCTAGTCGCGGGCTCGCAGATTCATCAGCGACGCCTCAACGCGATCATGAGATCGTGCCACCTGTTTGCGGCCTCGGGCGCCGGCAATCCAGACGACGCGTTCGATCCACGAAGGAACCGCGAGCTTCGAAAAGAGGTCGCCGAGGCAAAGGCGGCGGGAGTGTCCCTCAACTACATTCAACGAGTGATCCAACTTGCAAAGCAGGGCTTCACGGGCGTCGAGTTTCCCACCTACGACACGGGCTACGAAAGTGAAGCCTATATGACGGTTGCCGGCCAGAACTCAAACAATTCAGTCCGAATTCCGAACGAGTTCTTTCGGGCGGTAGATGGCGACGGGCAGTGGGAGTTGGTCAGGCGCACCGACCGCAAGGTGGCCAAGTCGGTCCGGGCGAAAGACCTTTGGGATCAGGTCTGCTATGCGGCGTGGTCGTGCGCCGATCCCGGCATTCAATACGATTCGACCATCAACGAGTGGCACACGTGCCCTGCGGACGGCAGGATCAACGCCAGCAACCCGTGCTCAGAATATATGTTCCTCGACGACACGGCCTGCAACCTCGCGTCGATCAACCTTATTCGGTTTTACGACCCGGAGACGGGACAGTTTGACGTCGACGGATATCGTCACGCGATTCGGCTATGGACCCTCGTGCTCGAAATCAGCGTGCTCATGGCCCAATTTCCCAGCCCGGAGATCGCTAAGCTGAGTTACGAGTTTCGCACGTTGGGGCTGGGCTACGCGAACCTCGGCGCGTTGCTGATGCAAATGGGGATCCCGTACGACGGGCCTCAAGGAAGGGCGATTTGTGGAGCTTTGACTTCGATTCTTGGAGGCGAGTCGTACGCCGTGAGCGCGGAGATGGCGGTCGAGCTTGGGCCGTTTTCTGGGTACGCCCGGAACCGAGACGCGATGCTCCGGGTCATTCGCAACCATCGGCGAGCCGCCTACAACGCGCCGTCGAGCCAATATGAGGGCCTCTCCGTCCTTCCGGTCGGGATCGACCCTGACGAGTGCCCGACGGACATGCTCAAGGCAGCCCGCGAGGCGTGGGACCGTGCCTCCTCGTTGGGCGAAGCGCATGGGTTCCGCAACGCCCAGGTGACCGTGCTCGCTCCGACTGGAACCATCGGGCTCTTGATGGATTGCGACACCACCGGCATCGAGCCCGATTTCGCGCTCGTCAAGTTCAAGAAGCTGGCGGGAGGGGGCTACTTCAAGATCATCAACCAATCCATCCCGCCCGCGCTGAGAAGGCTCGGTTACGGCGAGGAGCAGATCGAAGATATCGTTGCTTATTGCGTCGGACACAAGACGCTGCGCGGCGCTCCCCATGTCAACCCCGAATCGCTCCAAGCCAAGGGCTTCACGGCCGAAGCTCTCGCCAAAATCGAAGGCGCGCTCGAAAACGCGTTTGATCTCTCGTTCGCATTCAACAAGTTCACCTTGGGCGAGGATTTCTGCAGGCAGTACTTGGGCTTTTCAGACAGCCAACTCAACGACTTTGGGTTCGATATGCTGGCGGCGCTCGGTTTCACCCGCCCTCAAATCGAGGAGGCCAGCGAATACGTTTGCGGAGCGATGACGATCGAGGGCGCCCCTCATCTGAAGCTCGAGCACTATCCGGTCTTCGACTGCGCCAACAAGTGTGGGAAGCGGGGGGCGCGCTGTATTTCGGCGGAAGGGCACATTCGCGCGATGGCAGCCGCCCAACCCTTCCTTTCGGGCGCGATCAGCAAGACGATCAACCTTCCTTCGGACGCGACGGTGAGCGACATTGGGGAGGCGTATCGGCTCTCGTGGGAGCTCGGCCTGAAGGCGAACGCCCTGTATCGGGACGGCTCCAAGCTGAGCCAGCCCCTCAACTCCAGTTCGGACGAGGCCACGGCCGCGCTGCTCGAGGCCGCCATGGGCGACGACGACGCGAGCGAGGACGCGATCGCTCAGGCGGCGCAGAAGTTGGTGTACCGCTACATCGCCAGGCGGCGGCTGCTTCCCACGCGGCGCAAGGGCTACACCCAAAAAGCGCTCATCGGCGGACACAAGGTCTACCTGAGAACGGGCGAGTTCGAAGACGGATCGCTCGGCGAGATATTCATCGACATGCACCGCGAAGGCGCAGCTTTCCGAAGCTTGATGAACTGCTTTGCAATTGCGATTTCGCTCGGGCTGCAGTACGGCGTACCGCTCGAAGAGTTCGTCGAGGCGTTCGTTTTCACGCGGTTCGAGCCGAGCGGAATTGTCCAGGGACACAACAATATCAAGATGTCGACCTCGGTGATCGACTACATCTTCCGCGAGCTTGCGATGTCGTATATGGGCCGGTACGACCTGGTGCAGGTCAAGCCCGAAGACCTTCGTCACGATGCGATGGGCAACCCTTCGGACATCCCTGAGTTCGAGGACGAAGCCGAGGGCGAGGAGTTCGAGGGGACAGCGCCGGGTTACGCCCACGACGACCATGCGGGCCGCGGCTTTGTCGCCGACGTGGCACCTCCCGAAGACACCTCGCAATCGGTGTTGCCCTTCGACAACGGTTCTTCGAAGAGCGTAGGCTCGCCGACATGGCAGGTGGAACAGGCCGCCAAGTCGAAGCTGCGGCCATCTCCCAAGGCCGTGGTCGGGGGAGAGCAGCCAGCTTCCGCAAGACCCGCTCCGATCCGTTCCGATGTCCTCAGCGCCCAGATTCGGGAAGCGCGACTCAAGGGCTATGAGGGCGACCCTTGCGGCAACTGCGGGGCGTTCACGATGGTCCGCAACGGCGTGTGCCTCAAGTGCGACACGTGCGGCGAAACGAGCGGTTGTTCCTAGGTAGGATCGGACCCCTGGGATAACACCCGCTTTCGACCCTCGAAGGACACTCCAGTCAGAGTCTAGGGCCTTTCCCGCGAACTCGGGACGTCGAAATGTCTCCCCGCATTGAGACGTCGCAACCTCGTTGTAGAATGAATCAGGAAGGAGGGTCCTGAAGGAGGCGTGAACCCGACAGAAGTTAGAATCGAACTGTTCGATGGCCTGCGTGTGGTTTCGCAGGGCCGAAAGCTTGAGTTTACGCGCAGGCAAACGGGCCTCCTGCTCGCGCATCTCGGATTGGGCCTAGGCCGGTCGCTGAGCCGGGAGGAGTTGATCTGCCTACTCTGGCCCGATGACGACGCGGCTACCTCGAGGCAGCGACTTCGGCAGCGGCTCCATGTGCTGAAATCGACCCTCAATCGGTGGGTCCCCGGAGCGGGTGCGGTCGTTGTCTCCGATGCCGAGGAAGTCCTCCTCGATTCTGCAGTGTGCTCTTCGGATTGGGGGGACTTCGCCGAGAGTATGAGAAAGGGCCGGAGCGCTCTCGAACCGGATCAAGCAAGAGAGAGTTTCCGCAACGCTGTGGGCCTCGCCCAGGGTCCGCTGCTTCGGGGCTTCTATCACGATAGCGTTGCGTCAGCTCGAATGCACGCGGACGATGAACTCCAAGTGGCGCTGAATTGGCTGGTGAAAGACGCCCTGTCGAGCAATGAACTGGATCACGTCGCCGAAGACTGCCGCAGGCTCCTCGCATTGGATGAGCTGAGCGAGCAGAGCCACCTGCTCTCCATGCGCGCTTGGGGGCGTTTGGGCCGCTCAAGCGCCGTTGAGCGTCAATGCGCCCAATGGAAGCGTCTTGCGAAGGACGATCTCGGCGTCGAACCCTCGCTTGAATTCGTCGAAGGCTACGAGCTTGCGCTGAGCGAGAGTCGGCAGGCTCCCAAACTGAGCAAGCCCAGCCCCCTTGTGAAGACCGAGTCGTTGCTGCCGAAGCCAGTCTCCGATCTCGTCCCTTTGACCGCATCTCAACCGACATCGAGGAGGAGGCCTCACTCGGGCTGGCTCGCCCTGTCGGTTCTGCTCATCTTGAGCATCGCCGTCGCCGTCTTGCTGGCGAACTCTCGAAGCGGAACTCCGGTTCCCTCCGCGTCGAAAGTGGACTTTGGGAAGGGTTGGACGAGCGATCGGGACCTCTCGGTGCATTTCGGGCAGGCATACGGAAAGGGCTTCAAGGGACCCAGGATTGAAAACGGCGTGTTGGTCCTTTCGGACGGCTTCACGGGGATTTCATCAAGCGTCTGGTGGCGTCAGCGTGTCAACACCCGTGTATTTACTTCGAAGTTCAGGTTCCGTGCCAAGAATCCGCCGGGGAATCCGGGGGGACTTGCCGATGGTTTCGCTTTTGTTCTCCAAGACGACGGGCTGGATGCCTTGGGCGCCGGGGGGATGGACCTCGGCTGTGGCGGCATCGTGCAGAGTGCAGCCGTATTCTTTGACTTTTATGCTCCCGAAGCCGCCCACGGCCCCAAGGGAATCTACTGGGGCGTGAGCCTGAATGGCGCAAGCCCGATCGCCGGCAGGTTTGCCGACGTGGACTTTGAGATCGACGCCGAGTTTGAGGTTACGGTGACCTACGACGGCGAGCATACGGTTCAGATGCATATGAGGAACCTCAAGAGCCAGAAGTCGGACACCATCGAACTGAAGCGGAGGATCAATTCCCTGTTTCCCGAGGGGTTGGCGTTTGTGGGTTTCACGGCCGGAACCGGAATGGGTTGGTCCCGTGTGGAAATCCTCGATTGGGAGTTCATCTCGGGCCAGCTACCCCAGAAATGACCCCGGCGCTCCGACGTTGGCGGGCCATTTCGAAGCGAATTCGCTCCGATTTCGAAGTGTGACGGCAGAATCACGCCTACGTAACGACCGAGTTCCTATCCTATCCCCCGTCGCTCGGCCCAGCGCACCGGTTTCCCGGATTTCGGAAAGCCTTCGGAGCCGCCGTGCGACGGGGGGACACGGTGAACAAGCATCCGATTTGCAAGGGGCCAGAAAGCCCAGGGAGGGGTTGGGAGAGAGAACCTCTGGGTCGGCAACGAATCGAGGCCGACGTCTTGGTGCGGCGATACGGCAACGACGTGGCCAACTACGTTCTCGGCTTTCGGCGAGTTCGATACGAGGACGCTGAAGAGATCGCGGCCGATACGCTTCTGACCGCCTTGGAACTTGCGCCGACTCTCCGTCCTTCGGCGTGCGTGCGGTCGTGGCTCTTTGCGATCGCGAGGCTCCGGATCGCAGACCATTTTCGGAAGGCGCTCGCCGCCAAGCGCCCCCAAGAGAGAAACCGCATCGCGAGTCTGGAGGAGATCGAAGGGGGGCGGGACGGGCCGCTTGCCCATGACCCGGTGCCTGAAGTCGTTGAGCGTCTTCATCATGAGTCGGTGGTTCGCGCGGCCCTTGCCGAGTTGAACGGCCTTGAGCGGAGGGCCCTGATCGGCCACTACGTCGCGGGGAAGAGCATTCACGAACTATCTCGGGAGTTCGGGAAGAGCCCCAAGGCGGTGGAATGTCTCTTGTCGAGGGCGAAGGCGAGAGCAAGGAGCGCGGTCGCCGAAGCCGACTCGCCTTGCGGCAGTTTCGACTGATAGCGGGCCCCGTCGATCGGGACTGTGTCCTTCCCCGCGACGGGGCCAACTTGAGGCCGTTGTGGGCCTCTAACCTCGCGCTTTTCGCCTCTTCTTTGCCCCAGCCGCCAGAACTGACGCGACCGAGAGAGCCATCAACGTACCGGGCTCAGGCACTGCGGCGTACAACTCGATCTCTTCGATGCACACCGCTTGGCCGTAAGCCGTGACGTCGATCTTGACGTCCGTGACTCCGACCTGGGGAGCGAACGAATAGAGGTGCCGCAGCGAGTCCGTCGACGTGTAGTCTTGGAGTTCGACGCTGCCGATCACCTGCCACGTCTTGCCGGGGTCGAAGAACGGGAGCGCATCCGTCGAGACTTTGACGATGTACAGACCTGAGGTGCGCTCGTTCCAGGTCAAGGAACTGTCGCGCCCCCATGCGATTCGGTCGATCGTTGCGGGCGTAGGCAGGCTGATGCCCGCCGTGGCGGTTTGCGTGGTTGGAATCCAGCTCGCTCCCGAGGAGCCCACCCCGTCCCCGAAGTTGATGTTGCCATTGTTTCCGTACCATCCGTCGTTGAGTCCCGAGATCGCGTGGAACGGGTAACCCGAAATCACGCTGCTGGCATGGGGTTGCGCCCCAAGAGTGGCCAGAGCTACGTTTCCGGCTTGGGGCACGCCCCCGATTTCGATGAGGTTCAGTTGAGCCATCGTAAGGGGCGTAACGAACAGCGCCGCGCCCCAGATGAGAACGATTCGTGTCATGGATTGTCTCCTTTGTAGAAAGAACGGGCGGGGTCGGAAAGTGCTGGGGGCCAGACTCGTTGAACCGGCCCCCGATGGCTCCTTTCAGTGCCGTGCACTCAACCCACCCATGAAGGTTCTATGCGCAAATGCCGATTAGCGGCGACGGCTCCTCCTTCGGACGAGGGCGATCGCCCCCAGAGCCAAAGTTCCGAGTGTCGCCGGCTCCGGAACCGTCGAAAACTTGAAGTTCGGGCCGGTATAGGTCGTGTAGGAGCCCATAGAGTTTCCCCCGTCGGAGACTCCTCCCCAGCCGTTGTAACGAGCTCCATTCGCCAGAACGGTGATCTCAGGCGCGTACGTTTCCGTGGCGTGCAGGTTCGTAGTGTGAGCGTCAATTCCGTTGTGGCCCCAGATGATGTAGTCCCTGCCCGTGATGAGTTGCACAGGGGTCACGGCCTTGTACCGAAAGAACCCATCGAGCGTTTCGACAGTCCCAGCACTAAGATCTGCGTAGGCAACCAACACGTCAGTGTCCCACTCGAAGACTCCAACCTCGACGCTGGACGCGAATCCGTCCATTTCCAGGTCAAAATTGCCCAGATCGGTCAGCCAGATATCTTGGTTCGGCACGAACCGCCAGCCAAGCTTTCCAGTCCATAAATGCCAAGATGTGACGGCCGTCATCTGGATGGCTGCCGACGAAGCGAGGGCGGGCGCGGCAATCGCCGCCGCTACCCCAATCGATGCCAAGGCCCGAAGAGTGATTGATTTCATTTGTTGTTGCTCCTTTTCAGTCATTGGGTGCGCCCCATTTGGGCGCCCATCAAGGGAAGTCGCAAGAACGCCACAAAACCCCTCACCGGCCCTCAAAAATGCTGCCCCAGAGGATGATTCCGCCCCCCTCGCTGCGGGCTGGTGGCATCGGCCGGACCCGCTGGGAGCCCCTTTTCCAACGCCGAAGTATTGCGGATTCTGTCGCAAGCCCAGGTCGCTTTCCTATACTTTACAGCTTTGAATACTAACTTTCCGTCACACAATGGACGCTATCGGACAAGTACGTATTAGGCGAACCACTTCTCGGTTCCATCTTTTCAATCACGAAAAAGGAGTGTGAAATGACGAATCATAAGTCATATGGCCGCGCGTTTGCGTGGCGCACGATGATGTTGGCCTTTTCGGCCACCTCACTGGCGAGCCTCGCGCTTGCGGATCCGTTTGTCGTCGATTCCGATATGTTCGGGTACGACATTACCGTTACTCGATATGGCTCACTGGCTGACGCTATGGCGCAGCAGAACGCCGTATCTGGGCCTCACACCGTGCTCGGCGCCGACCCCTCCGATCCGAGGGGAGGAATGCGAGACGTGTGGATGGGATTCTATAAGGATAGGCCCTCGTATTACAACAACTTCGCCGGTTTGATGACCGCGTGGTATTTCACGCTCGATCCCAACCAAGGCGACGGGTGGGGTAACCCCAACAATACGAATACCGGCTTCGTTCAGGTCTACGACAACATGGCGGATTCGGTCGTATCCTGGACCGGCGGCTGGAGTACCTTAGCTCCCGGCGTCGGTGACGGAAGCAGTTTCACCTTCACCGTCACCGGCGGGATGCACGCCGATCCCGCCGAGTACCCGAGGCTTTGGGCAGCTCCTGAAATCGGGGGCGCGGGCGAAATCACGAAGGGCATCTTCCATGAATACTACGTGAGCGCGACCGTTACCGGCCTGACCGCCAACGACGACGGCTTCGGGTGGTATGAGTCCATGGACGCTCCCGGAGGCATCTCCGGCGGGTTCACCGGCATCTTCGAGAATCAGAGCACGACGCGGCCTGAACTCAACGGGTTCTATTACTTCAGCGGTGCGCTGAACATGGACAACTGGGCGGTTGCGAACGGAGGCACTTGGGGCGGCGGGGTGTACAGTCCGTACGCCTACTTCGGCGCGGTGCCGGAGCCTGGCAGCATGGCTGCGCTCGGTCTCGGGATGCTTGCGCTCAAGTTGCGCCGGCGCTCCCGACGCTGATCCAAGGCTTCTCATCTTAGTTTCTCCCTTTGTTCCCCCGGAGTTCGCTCCGGGGGTTCATTGCTTTGTGAGGAAGGCGCTTCGCGAGCGGTCCGAAACCCCCCAGATGGGTCCTTTCGCCGCGCCGGTCCCCCGGAAGTTGCAGTAGAATTGTTTATACGTTTATGTCGATCGTCACCTACGACAGTCCGTTTCAGTTGACGGGGGACTTCGAACCCAGGGGAGACCAAGCGGCCGCCATCGAGGGCTTGGTCGAGGGTGTCGAAGCCGGATGTCGATTCCAGACCCTTTTGGGCGCGACGGGCACAGGAAAGACGTACACGATGGCGAGCGTGGTGGCGAAGGCACAGCGGCCCGCCTTGGTGATCGCCCACAACAAGACGCTTGCGGCGCAACTGTGCCAAGAGTTTCGAGCGTTCTTTGCCGACAACGCGGTCGAGTTCTTCATCAGCTACTACGATTACTATCAGCCTGAGGCCTACATCCCGCAGACCGACACGTACATCGAGAAGGACTCCAGCATCAACGAGGAGATCGACCGGCTGCGGCACTCGGCGACTCAATCGTTGCTGCAGCGGCGGGATGTGCTGATCGTAGCGAGCGTGTCGTGCATCTACGGGCTGGGCTCGCCGGACCTCTACGCGGAGTCGGTCGTTACCTTCGAGCAAGGCGCGAAAATGGACCTGCGACAAGCGATCCAGAAGCTCGTTCAGATGCAGTTCACGAGGAACGACACCGTTCTCGACCGGGGAACGTTTCGGGTTCGCGGCGACACGTTGGAGATTCAGCCCAAGGATGAAGAGATCGTCACGCGAGTCGAGTTCTTTGGCAATCAGGTGGAGCGGATTCGGCTGTTCGACCCGCTCACCCGCGACGTATTGGAAGAGCCCAAGCGCGTGAGCGTCTTCCCGGCGACCCACTATGTGACGCCTTGGGAAAAGCTCGACGCCGTCATCGAGCAAATTCAAGAGGAGTGCGCGCTTCAGGTCGGCTGCTTCAAGGAGAACGGAAAGCTCCTCGAGGCGCAGCGGCTCGAACAGCGCGTGACTTTCGACTTGGAGATGATGCGCGAGGTGGGCTATTGTTCCGGGATCGAAAACTACTCGCGATACTTCGATGGCCGCGCTCCGGGAACGCCGCCCTACACTCTGCTCGATTTCCTTCCGCGAGACGCGCTCGTGTTCATCGACGAGTCTCACCAAACGCTGCCGCAGATTCGAGCGATGTACAACGGTGACCGGCAACGCAAATCCGTTCTCGTGGATTTCGGTTTCCGGCTGCCTTCGGCTTTGGACAACCGTCCGCTCAAGTTCGAGGAGTTCTTGGAGCGGGTCCCCCAGGTGGTGTTCGTGAGCGCGACGCCGGGAGATTTCGAGGCGAACAACGAATCCAATCGAGTTCAACAGGTCATTCGCCCGACGTACATTGTCGATCCGGAGGTCGAGATCCGGCCGACGCAAGGTCAAATCGACGACTTGTTGGGTGAAGTGCAGCGCCGAGTGGCCAAGGGCGAACGCACGCTCGTGACCACGCTGACGAAGCGGATGGCGGAGGACCTCTCGAACTACCTGCGCGAACTCGGAATCAAGGTGAATTACCTTCACTCGAACGTACACTCCTTGGAGCGGCCCGAGATATTGCGGGACCTCCGGCTTGGGGTCTATGACGTGGTGGTGGGCGTCAACTTGTTGCGCGAGGGGCTGGACCTTCCCGAAGTTTCGCTGGTAGCGATTCTGGATGCCGACAAGGAGGGTTTCCTCCGGTCGGAGACCTCGCTCGTGCAGACGATCGGCCGTGCGGCCCGCAACGTGCAGGGCATGGTGCTCCTCTATGCGGACAACCTCACCGGCTCGATGCAGCGCGCGATAGAGGAGACCAATCGGCGAAGGCAGATTCAACTCGACTACAACGAAGAGCACGGCATCGTTCCGAAGACCGTCCAGAAGTCCGTTCGAGAGACGGTGAGGTCGTTCGATCCGGACGCAGCTCAGGCGGCCGCGATGGGAACGGCCGAGGGAAGGTCGGGTTATGGGGACGGCGGGGCGAAGATCGAGGAGCCTCCGGTCAACCTCGCTGACCTGCCGGTGCTCATCGAAGAACTCGAGCGCCAGATGAAGCGCTACGCTCGGGAGATGGAGTTTGAGAAAGCGGCGGCGGCTCGCGACGAAATCTTCGCTCTGAGAAAGTACTTGGGCGTCAGCGAAGGGCGGCTGGGAACCGGCAAACGCAAGCTCCCTGGGCGTTCGCGCTAGCGACGCGCCTACTCATCCGCGCACCGAACGCGCCCGACGTTGATGTGTCCCCAGCCCCCGGTCTCTTCGTCCACGATCAAGAGGCGGAGCTTCTTGCCACGGTGCTTGGCAACGTCCCACACAACCTCTCGCATCCGCTCGGAGTTCTGCCCCCGCGCGACTTCGAGTTCTTTCCCCTCCCCATCGACGAGAGCCACATAGACGTTCGAGCCCGATCCTCCCCCACGAGCAGGCGCATCTTGGGCTTGGTGAGGAGGAACGGCGGCGAGGTGATACGGCCCGTATAGGTGTCGTCGTACCCACCTTTCCCATTCTCGCAGGTGCCGATGAACGCCTCACCGGGCGCGACGCCGAAGTTCATCCGCGTGGAATAGGTCGGAGTCTCTGCGAAGTTCCCTTGGACTTCCCAACCTGGCATCCGCCAATCCGAGAAGTCGAAGGCGGGATCGACGTAGAACACCCACGGCCCTGCCGAGAAGTCGAGCCCTCGCCACTTCCCGACGAGCCGGACCGGCTTGCCGTTCCAATCCGGCGTGAAGTCGGCTCGCAGACTCGTGCTTAGCGCCCCAGGTTGCTCAGGTCCCGAACGCACAGAGTAGGCGACGGCTCGATCGCCCACTTCGGCGACGAAGTGCCCGGAAAACTCCTCAGGCGCGAGCCCCACGAAGTCGGCCGAGATCCCGATCTCGTTCGGTGTCGAACTCGTGCCCGGTCGCAATTGAAGAGTTGCCGAAATCAGGTGCGGGTAGATGCCGGCAACGATTTGGCTCTTGCTTCCCGAGCGTCGCCGGACCTCGATCCGTCGCCGGGGCGCTTGGGTCGTTCGGGCCGAGTAGTCCACCGCATCGTAGGCGACCTTGCCCCCCTCAGAAGGGATCGCTCCGTCGATTCCCACGGCCCATTTCTCCTGATCGTCGATGTAAACGTCCCCGTATTTGTCAAGCAGCCAAGCGATGGCCGCGAGCCCAGAGCCCTCGCCCCAGTCAAACCCTGTTCGTCCGTTTTGTTGATCCGTGCCGCCATGTCCCGTGTTTTCGGGTTGCAACCCCGGCGGGTAGTTGGGGTTGGGATAGAGGTTGAGTTCGACGTGGAGGGGATGGTTGATCAGCGTCATCGAGGCCCGAGCCGCCGCGACGCCCCGCTCGAAGTAATCCCGTCGGCCAAGCGTCGCGCCAAAGTCCGCAAGCGTACATCCGAACTGCGCCTGCCGTGCGTCGAGGTACTCGCCGTCGGAATTCTGCACGCCAAACCCTCCGAACGTGTAAGCAGCCTTGCGGAATGACACCGACCAGACGTTCTGATAGAGCGCCATGATGTCGAGCGCCTTCAGGGCGTACTTTCTCAGCTCGTACGAGGGGGGCCTGGGCGTTCCCGAAGACGCGATGGGTCCCTCCGTTAGGTCGGCGACCTTCCAGAGCGCCTCGGCCGCCCATTGCATGCAAAGCGTGTTCTGAGGAGGCGAAAGCGTGTGTGCGTCGTGCATCGCCACGTCGTCGAGCGCGCCGTTCGCTTGAAGACACTGCTTGGGTGAGCAAGAGAAGAAAGTCTCGAAATCGTAGTACCGCTGCTGGTCGATCACGTTCGTCACGAGGAACCCGGCCGCCCGATGCGCGGACTGCTTGGCTCGCGCCACGGTGTCGGCGATCCTCCCGAGTTCTTTGGCTTCGACCTCGGACAAGGGATCGGCTCGCCCTGCCTTTTGCGCCGCGGCAACGCGACCGACGAGATCCGACCAAGTCGACACGTATTCGGCCAGGAACCATGCCGGTAGCGCGGACTGGGCGCTGTGATCGAGAATCGGCACGACTTCGTGCTCCTTCGTGAGCCAGGTCGGGAACGACGAATCGCCGTTCTGGAAGCGCATCATGAGCTCCGCCATTTCGCGGCATTGGCGGAGAATCTCCTCACGTCTCGGGCAGTCCTCGAATTCGAGCCAGCGGAGCATCCATATCCCCTTCCAGGCCATGTTGGTGAGGTCGTAGTAGCAGTCTTGCCTCGGCATGATCAGGCACCCGCGCCACTGCTTTTCGCGGGACAAGTACGTTGTGGGCACTGCGCCTCGGTCCATCGGCGCGGCAAGGGCAAGGTTGAGCATCTTGTCGGCCTTATCCACCCACTCGGCGTTGTCGAGCTTCTTGCCCCACCAGCGCAATCCCCAAGCCGAGCGGAGCTGATTGAACCAGCATTGCCAGCTCACCCAGCCGTTGGTGAATCCCCAACCCGCAGGGACGCCGCCGCACACCTGGCCGTCGATCTCGACTTCGAACCACCCGAGCTTGTTACTTCCGTAAGCCTCCTTGAACACCGCCGGATAGCAGAACTTGGCGTACTCCTCGAACGGCATGGCCTGCGGGAGGACCTTCTCAAAGTTCGCGTTGCCGTAGCGCTCCCAGGTGAAATCGACGGCCTGCCGGTAGGCCCCAAACGGCTCTGCATTGCCATCCAGCACCAGGTCATAGGCGAGAAGGAGCGTCTTGGGAACGCGTTTGGTCATCGAGGCGTCGTGAACGAAGTACACGTGCCCTGCAAGTTCATGTTCGGCGAATCCATAGCTCATCAGGGTGGCATCGACGACTCCGTTTGCGGCGTCCAGGTCGAGGATCGTAGCCATCGGCCGGTTGTCCGCCAAGACGTCGAGATCGGGCAGGATCAGCGCGGCGAGCGGGCCCCGTTGCGCCGAAATGACGGGGGCGCGATAGAAGTGGTCGCCTACGACCTGCCCCTCTTTCGGGCGAAGCCCCGGCGAGAACGTGGAGTCGGGTTTTCCGGCCCCCGAGAGCGGTTTTCTGTCAGGCGTGAAGGCATAGGAATCGAGGAAGTACTCGATGCGCTGGCCGTTCGTGGGGAACTCCGCTTGCAGGCTGACCTTGATTTGCCGGCCCTTCTGGGGAGCCCAGACTCTCTTGGTGAGAGTTACTCCCTCGGAAACGCGGCGCAAGAGAAACTCACTGCCCTGGCCCTTTTTCGAGAGGCTGCACGACTCGAACGAATGGGACGGCGCCGAAGCGAAGAGGCCCGCGCCCGTCCGCTTGAGGAGCGTGCTTTCCGCCACACGGGTCAGTCGAGCGACATCCGGGTGAGTCGGGCTCGAAAGCACTGCCTTCCACTTGCCCGTCTCTCCTCGAACGAAGAACTGCTCGACGAACTCGAAGGCTCCTGGATTCCCAGCGACGGGAACCTTGGTCATGCGAACTCCGACGTCGTCGCCGAAGAATTCGAGTTGAGAAGAGGACGGTTCGTTCACGATCGGGCCCATTGCGATCAGCACGGGAAGCAGTACGCTGAACATAGTGCGAGTATAACCCTAGGGGAATCGCCTGTCGGCCCTATTCTTCGCGGGCAGGGGATGCTACAATGCTCCTGTTCGCCGGGAACTGCGCGGCAACCGGACGGTGAACTCCGCCAGGACCGGAAGGTAGCAACGGTAAATCGCACTGGGGCGCGACGCACCCTTCCCGGCATCCGGCACTGAGCAGTGAGCCACGTCTCTCTTTATCGCAAGTACCGAAGCCAACGTTTCGACGATCTTGTTGGCCAGCCGCACGTCGTGCGAACCCTTCAGAACGCGCTCAAATCCGGCCGTTACAGCCACGCCTATCTATTCATCGGACCTCGCGGAACCGGAAAAACCTCGACGGCCCGAATGCTCGCCAAGGCTCTTTGCTGCGAAAAAGGGCCTGCCGAAGAACCCTGCAACGAGTGCGACATCTGCGTTTCGATCACCGCGGGCAACTGCATGGACGTGATCGAAATGGACGCCGCGAGCGAGTCGGGAGTGGACGACGTTCGTGAGGCGATTCTGCACATGATCGAATACCGCCCCGCGCAAGCGAGTTTCAAGGTGTTCATCATCGACGAGGTTCACGACCTTTCGCCCAAGGCGTTCGACGCCCTGCTCAAGACCATTGAGGAGCCGCCCGCGCACTTGGTCTTCGTTCTCGCGACGACGGAGTATGCGAAGGTGCCGCCGACGATCCGCTCTCGTTGTCAGAAGTTCGAGTTTCGACGGGGGTCGCTTGCTGAGATCGTCTCCCGGCTCCAGCACGTCGCAAAAAGCGAGGGGATCGAATCGGACCCCGCGGCGCTGGGAGCCATCGCCCGTATGTCGGACGGCAGTTATCGGGACGCCCTCAACCTCTTGGAGCTTGCGGCGCTCACGGCAGAAGGAAAGGTCACCCTCGACCACGTGTACGATCAACTTGGACTCGTCCACGAAGAGCAGGTCGACGCCCTCCTCACCGCAATTCGGGAGTCGGACGTCGCGAAGGTGGTCCAAACGATCGAGGACGTCTATCGGCAGGGCCGTGACGCCAGAGCCATCCTGGAGTCGCTGATGTATCGCCTTTCGGATCTGACGGTTTCGGCGTGGGGCCTGAGTTCGACCAGCGCCAGCGATGCGGCCGTTGTGGCGAGTCAAAAGGCGCTGGCGATGCAGCTTGGCCGCGACGCGATCCTCTCGATGCGCTCGAGCATTGGCGAAGCCTTAGTCAAGGTGCGGATGGTGAGTTTGCCGAGGTTGTGGCTGGAATCGGAACTGATCCGACTCGCGTCGGAAGTGCCTTGGGACGGCGCGAAGACCCGTCCTCAGCCTGAAGCCCGAGCGGCACAGCCCCAGGCCGAGAAGGCTCCCCAAGCCGTCGAAGAAAGACCCCGAAAGAGCGAGCCGAGTCCCACCAAGGCGGTCGTCGCCGGAGGCGAGGAGGCGTCCGCCGAGGCGCCCCCAGACGGCGTTTCGAGAATGGAGGAACCTCAGCCTGACGATCCGCCTGAGATCGCGAGAGCCAAAGAAGTTTGGAAAGCCGCCGTCGAGCACATCCAAGCGCAGTTCAGCAAAGTCATGGCGCAGAAGCTGTTGAGCACTCGAGTGGTGGGGTTCGAGAGCGGTACGCTTTCCATCGAGTTCGACCGCAAGATCGACTGCGACAGCATGACCTCTGGCCCGAACGGGCCCGCTCGAATCACCAAGGTCAAAGAGATCGTCGGGAAGTTTGCCGGCGAGGAGTGGGAGGTGGATTTCGCCGCGGCGAACCGCAAAGCGAAGTCGAGTTCTGCCGAGGCGGTAGAATTGCCCGCAGAAGGCGAGAGCCTGCTCGATCTTTCGCGCCAGGTGTTTCCCAACAGCTAGGCGCGGGGACGGTCAAGGCGGGAATCGGAATCCATGAAACTACCTAAGCAGTTCGGCGGACAGGGTTTTGCGGGAGCGATGCGCGAAGCGCAGCAGGCGATGGCCCGCGCTCAGAACCTCGAGCAAGAGCTCGAGAACGAGCGAATCGAGGTGGACAAGGGACCCGTTAAGGGTCTGTTCCGGGGCACAGGAGTCATCGAGAAGATCACGATCGACCCAAGCGTCGTCGATCCGGACGACATCGAGGCGCTCGAAGACCTCATCGTGAGCGTCGTTCGAGATGGCCACGAAAAAGCGGTCGAATTGCGGGCCGCCAAAGTCAAGGAGATCATGCCGAACATCCCTGGGCTCGACAAGCTTTCTGGGTTCTAAATGCTGTATTCCAAGCCTCTCGCCGATCTCATCGCCGAGTTTGAGAAGCTACCTGGGATCGGCCCCAAGAGCGCGCAGCGACTCGCCTATCACGTCTTGCGAAGGCCGGCTTCAGAGGCCGAACGGTTCGCGCTCGTGCTCAAGGCGGCGGTCGAAACTCTACGGTTCTGCTCGTCCTGCCACAACTTCTGCGAGGGCGAGATTTGCGAGATCTGCTCGGACCCCAGGCGCGATAAGGCCTCGATCTGCGTCGTCGCCGAACCCAAGGACATCTCCGCCATCGAGCGGGTGAACGAGTATCGTGGTTCCTACCATGTCTTGCACGGCGTCTTGAGCCCGATGGACGACGTTGGGCCGGATCAGATTCGAGCGAAGGAGTTGATCGCTCGATTGGAGTCCGGAGTCAGCGAGGTCATCTTGGCGATGAACGCCACCGTCGAGGGCGATGCCACTGCGCTGTACCTGGCGAGGCTCATCAAGCCGCTCGGAGTGAAGGTGACGCGGATCGCCCACGGGATGCCCATCGGAGGGGAACTCGATTATGCGGACTCCGCGACCCTTCTCAGCGCCTTCGAGTACCGGCGCGAAATGTAGCGTCAAGTGATCAGTTGAACTCCGGGGGCTGCGGGCCGCCAAGCCAGGCGCAGCCACGCCACCGCCCCATGAACCACCGACACCAAGAGCAGCCACATCAGCGAGAGCCGAGCCGTGTCGGGCAGGAAGAGGAACACACGTTTGAAGAACTTCGGGCGGTCGAGGTTGGTCAGGCCAAAGGGCCGGGACTCCAGGTTGCCCTGCCATTCCTCCTCTTGGGTGAGGACGCCCGAGTCGGGAGCCGCTTCGGACTCCAACGGCGCTTCTGTGTCGGAATCGTCCTGAATGCCGAAGAGGTCGTTACGGGAAGCGTCGAGCGCGAGCCATTCGGATGTCGCTCTGGTCGAAGAGGTGTTGGCGGCTAGAAGCCCGGCAAGGGAGCCCGCGCTACTCAAGGGGTGAGGGTCGGCCTTTGAGATCGTTGGGTTGAAAAGCACCGCGAGCGCTGTCGTGAACGCGATGGCGGCTACGACGTTCTTCAAGTTCGCAAAATCGCCCGCTCGCTTTGCCGCATAGCCGTAACAGCCCGCTGCGCCCAGCATGAAGACCGTGGCCCACGTCCAGCTAATCGGGTGGTCGGGGGTCGACACGATCGCCCAAATGCACAGAACGACCGCGCCCAGGAATCCAATCAGGACAGCAGGAGGGGCCCATGCCCGATCCCCCCGACAGTTCCGAGCGATGAGCGAGGCGATGCTCAGAGGCCTCTGGGGGTTCTGAAACCGGAGAAGGGCGATCTCTTCCGAGTCCCGCAACGGCAGCCCCGAAGCAGCCATGTCGTCGGCGCTCTCCCTGAGGTGGGCGTGAATCTCGGCGAGAACCTCGTCGACGCTCTCTTCGTCGAATCGCCGAACGAGTTGGGCTCGCTCTCGATCCAGGAAGACTTCAATCGAACTCCGATACACGTTGAGCCTCGATGAGACGGATGGTCGTAGAGTAAGGCTGGCTACTGGGTCTTCAAAACGGAATTGATGCTCTTGACGAATTTCAGCCAAGTGGTTCGCTGGCGTTCAAGTTCGTCGCGGCCCGCTTGAGTCAAACGATAAATCCTCCGGGACGGTTTGCCCTCTTGCTGGTCCCAAGTCGCCGTGACAAACCCGACCTGCTCCAGCTTGTGGAGCGCGGGATACAACTGGCCCTCTCCCAACCTGAGGAGCCCGTTGCTGTTTTTCTGAAGACTCTTGACGATGGCGTAGCCGTGAAGGGGCCCGTCCGCCAACGCGCCGAGCAGGACTGCATCTAGATCGCTTCGGAATGCCATTTCGTTATCTCGCTCCCTTACTATACAACACGCTCGCAGGTACCGAATCATCCGTTGTTGCGCTCTTCGACGCTGTTTTGGGCGCCGATGGCTTGGAGCAGGAGGTCGTGGCCCAGGTAAAGGCTGAGGGAGCTAGGGCCCAGCCGGAGCCACTTCAGCGACTTCGGCACTCCTTCGGTCAAGAACTCAGCGATCTCCAGCGCAGACTCGCGTTCGAGAGCCGCCCCGTCGGTTCGCATCAACAGCAGGTGGAGGAGGTCATCCTCACCTTCGAACACGAAGCGGTACTCTCCAATGACGCCACCGAACGGGCCCGTGAGCGCTCCGGGCGAGGGAAAGCCGCGAGTCGGATCGAAAGAGGCTCTCGGGGAGTCATCTGGAGGCCGAGGAAACGGGACCTTCCGGTTCTCTTCGAGGTAGGCGGCTAGTGCAGACCACACCCTCTCTCGCTCCCGACAAGCCTCATTGTCGGAAGAAAGACGATCAGCCGGTCTCATGATTCTCCCTGCGGGCGCGCAGAGGGGCAGGTCGGTAAGGGAGCGCGGGGAGTCTGGCGGAGCGGGTGGGATTCGAACCCACGACCCGGCTCAACACCGAGTACGCGATTTCCAGTCGCGCTCCTTCGACCACTCGGACACCACTCCGCAGGTATCGATTATGGCGACTTTGGCCTCGAATCGCAAGCAGGCCGGGACCTACCCCCGGCTCGTCGGTTTTCGAGTTCCTATAGCGAGCGCAAGTCAAATGTCGATCCCCTCGACGCCCAACTCCCGCCAACCTGCAAAGTTTGGGTCGCTCTGGCAAACTCGGCACGGTCGTCCGGAGTCCAGCGCATGGCCGAGAACCTGCCGCATGACCCCGCCCGGGTTGATCCGAACGAAGTCAATCCTCCGGCTCAGCCCAGCGACCAAGAAATCCCGCGTCTTGGCTGTGGCCCTTCCGAACTTCATCGTCGGCCGATAAGGGCTCACGACCAGGTCGCACTTCGGGTCGAATTGGTAGCGCCAGAGGCGGGCGGCGCGGAACGGCTCCTCCGTAAGGTCTTCGCCCAGCGTCGCCTCGACGCCCCGATCGAGACAAAGGACCCTTGGCGATCCCCACCTCAGCGGGACGACAGCGGAACGCTGGTACTCTGGCCTCGTCGCGGAGGTTACGAGGATTTCGGACTGCAATATCCCCTCTTCGGCGAGCTTCTCGATCCGGTCGAGTTCGGTCGGCGACGCTTCCTTCGAACTCAGAACCGCGAAGGTCTTGGCGTTGAGCAGGTGGCCGTTCCCATAAAGGAACAGAAGCGCGGGGTGGTCGGGCATGAACTTCGAAAGGGCCTCCGGGAAGTGGGCGTCTGCGGCGGTAACGACCTGCACTCCCCTCGCTTCGAGCTTCTCCAAGTACTCGCCGTCGGCTTTGTCTGCGTTGTCCGAGTAGTGGGCGAGGGTCTCCGCAACCCGAGGAGGCAACCCGAAGTCTTCTTGGAGCGCTTGAGGCGAGAGCTTGAAGAAGGAGTCGCCATCGCATTGGAGCGCTTCGCAACGGGTGAGCACGCGCGTAAGTAACGCCCCACCGATTCCAGGGGTCATCGCGAGCGCCAACGTGAATCGTCGCCGAGTCAGCTTCACGGGGATCCTCGTTCGATAACGCGCTGAAACAGGGCCAGAATCGTGGGACCTACCTCGTGGGCTACCTCAAGAACCTCCGCGTGGTTCGGGTCTGCCTCGACCAGGCCGCAACCCAGGTTGCTCACGAACGCCAGACAGGCATAGCTGAGGCCCGCTTCGCCCATGCACACGGCCTCAGATCCCGCGGTCATGCCCACCACGTCCCCGCCCCACCGCCGATACATTTCGATTTCGGCCGGAGTTTCGTAGCGCGGTCCGTTCGCGTTGACATAGATGGCCTTCGGCTCGATGGCAAGTCGCTCTTTGCCCGCGGCCTCGAGGATTCGCTCATTGAGGCCCTCATGGAACGGCGACCCAAACGGAACGTGTTCGACTCGGGTGTCGAAGAGCGTGAGGTTTCTTCCGGATGCGTCGATGAAGTCGGTGCAGAGAGCGAGAGTCTTCGGACGCCAATCCACCCTTAACGAACCCACTGCGGCCGTTGCGAGAACATGACGGATGCCGGCCGACCGAATCGCCCAGGCGATCGCAGCGAAGTTGACTCGGTGCGGCGGAGTCTTGTGTCCTAAGGAGTGTCGGCTGACCACCAGGACCCGCTCTGAGCCCAACTCGATCTCCCGTCCGCGTTGCATCCCTAGCGGTGTGGGGATGTGGACGGGACGGCCGGCGAGTCCCTCAAGGAGACCCCCGATCCCCGAACCTCCCACAATCGCCCAGCGCGCCTGCATCGTGCAGATTATAGCGTTGCGAACTCGCTCGACCAAGTAGACTCTCGCTATGACGCTCCGCGAGGTGCTGCACGCGCACATTCCAATGCTCACGGTGGAGAACACCGTTCGAGACGCGACGGACGCCATGGACATCTACCAGTTTCCGGGCGTCGTGATCGTCGATAAGGACCGCGCTCCCGTCGGGGTGCTGACGGAGGGCGACGTTTGCAGAGCCGCGGGTTCGAATGACAGCTTTGTCTCCGTAGCTTCGAGTTCGGTCAGCGTCTATATGACCCCCGATCCCACTTGCTTGTCGCCCGATACAGAAGTCGGCGAGGCGTTTCACGTGATGCTGCGAAGCGGACTCACCCTGCTTCCCGTCGTCGAGGATGACAAGCTGTCGGGAATCGTCACGAGGTCGGACTTGATGCATGCCTTGATGCTCGACGTCGCAAGCCGCGCTAATCCATGACCTTCTGGCCTCGTATGGGTACATGGAGATATTGCGATGATCAAAGAAGGCGACCCTTTTCCGGAGTTCTCGTTGCAGGACCAAGACGGCAACCTCGTTTCAAGTAGCGACTTGGTGGGCCAGAAGACGATCCTGTATTTCTATCCGAAGGACGACACCAGCGGCTGCACGGTCGAGGCCTGCGAGTTCCAGGCGGCGCTCCCAGACTTTGGAACCGCCAACGTGCTAGGCGTAAGCCCCGATCCCATCGACTCGCACGCAAAATTCGCAGCGAAGCATGGACTTTCGTTTCGGCTGCTCGCGGACGTGGAGCGTAGCTTGATCGAACCCCTTGGACTGTGGGTCGAGAAGACGCTTTACGGCAACAAGTACATGGGGGTCGCTCGGACGACCTTCCTCGTCGGCGAAAACGGCTCGATTCAGCGGGTTTGGCGCGACGTAAAGCCCGAAGGCCACGCGGCTGAGGTGCTGGCGGCGTACAACGCCTGACGGTACAATGGGCCGCCAATGAGCGGACGTGTTACAGCGCCTTCGATCCTCGCTAAGAAAGGGCGCGAGAGAATCGTATGCGTGACTGCGTATGACGCGGTGACGGGCGCGATTGCCGACGAAGCTGGAGTCGATATCGTTTTGGTGGGCGACTCCGTGGGCAACGTGATGCTGGGCTACGATTCGACCCTGCCGGTGACGCTGGACGACATGCTCCATCACACCGCGGCTGTTGCCGCAGTAGTCGATCGGGCGCTGATCGTAGCCGATATGCCGTTCGGCTCATATCAAGCCTCGACGTCCGCTGCCGTCGAGTCCGCTGTCGAGTTGGTTCGAGTGGGCGCGCAAGCGGTAAAGCTCGAGGGTCCCTATACCGACGAGATTCGAGCGATCGTCCGCGCGGGGATTCCCGTGATGGGGCACCTTGGGATGACCCCCCAATCGATCCACTCTTTTGGGGGACATAAGGTACAAGGCAAGTCCGAATCGGACTCAGAGATGCTCCTCGCGGCGGCTCGGCAGGTGGCCGATGCAGGGGCCTTTTCGATGGTGCTCGAGTTAGTCCCGGCTGCCCTTGCGGGTCGGGTCACCGCGGAGGCGCCTTGCCCCACGATAGGGATCGGAGCCGGACCCGAATGCGATGGCCAGGTTCAAGTGTTCCACGACGTAGCGGGCCTCTCCCCCACGAAATACAAGCACGCCAAGCGGTACGCGGAGGGCTATGCTCTCTTTCGCGAGGCGATCGAGCGGTATGCAAGCGAGGTCCGAAGCGCGGAGTTTCCCACGAAGGAACATAGCTTTTGAAAGTCGTGCGAACGATTTCGGAGATGCGGTCCCTCCGAAGTGGCGCAGTCGGGTTGGTCCCGACGATGGGCGCGTTTCACGAAGGCCACCTCTCGCTGATGCGTTCGGCCCGTGAATTGTGCGATCAACTGGTCGTGTCCCTATTCGTGAACCCGCTCCAATTCGGGCCGGCGGAGGATTGGGATGCGTATCCGAGGAATGAGGAACGGGATATCTCGTTAGCTCAACAGGAAGGGGTGGACGTCCTTTTTGCGCCTTCGGTCAGCGAAATGTACGAGTCCATGCGGACGACGGTTAGGGTCTCGGAGGTGTCCGACCTTTGGGAAGGCGAACGCCGCCCAGGCCACTTCGAGGGTGTCGCTACCGTCGTAGCCAAGCTCTTCGGAATCGTCGGGTGTCGCTTTGCTCACTTTGGCCAAAAGGACTACCAGCAATGCCGGGTTATCGAGTCCATGGCCAACGATCTGAGCATGGACGTGGTCCTCTTCTTTCACGATACTATTCGGGAGTCGGACGGCCTCGCGATGTCGAGCCGGAACGTCTACCTGAGCCCAGAGGAGCGCACGGTTGCCCCGGCGATCTTCCAAGGCCTTCAGGAACTCGCTGCTGAACTCCAGTTCGCTCCAGGACGGCCCGTCGAAACGTCGCTGCAGAGGGTCGCTTCGTGGTGGAAGAGTCTGGGATTAGAACCCGAATACCTGGCATTGGTAGACGCAGATACATTAAAACCGTTGAGAACCAACAGTCGCAATAGCAGACTGATAACAGCGGTCCGGCTCGGGTCTACTCGGCTGATCGACAACGTGGATTGTTCGTTGATCGAAAGATAGTCTTTGGGGGGCAAAAAGTTGCGAATTGGCAGCAATTTACGGAAGTTCCTGTTGCGTTCTGTGTCAAATTTTGGAGTACACTCGTTTGCGCTCCCCTTTTGAGGATTCTAATGGCAAAGTCTGTGCAAACCGTAAAAAACTCGTTGAAATTCAAAGCGAACGTTCGTTCGGGCGTTCTTTCCGTGAGAGTCGGCATGAAGAAGCATAAGCTTCCTCTGCAAGTGAGAATGCTCACGGATGACAAGTACATTTTCCTGTCGTTCCCTGCAAGTTCTGAGCTTTACCGAATCGAAGGCAAGGACTTAGTGGCGATGGGCGTTCAAGAGGATGCGACCGAGGCCTTTACCGCGCTCAACCCTGGAAAGCGCGGCGGTCGGAAGCGCGCTTCAGCCCTTCCCGACAGCGTCGCTGTTGCGCTAGCGAAGATCCCTTCTGGATACCGCATCGGTTACGACGCGGACGGCAACGCGCGCCTCGTCCGAACTCGCAAGCGACGGGCATAACCCCGAGGGTTTGAGATCCCGGTGGGCCCTTCCGCCGGGATTGCCGACCCGCTAGCTGGGGCGTGTAAACTTCTCACCCCTAGGCGCCGGCGTAGCTCAGAGGTAGAGCGGCTGTTTTGTAAACAGCGGGTCGCGGGTTCGAATCCTGTCGCCGGCTCCACCAGGCGAAGCGCCGGTAGCGCGCTTGCCCCCTCCAACTGCAATTCTGCAGCGCCCCTGATTCTTTGGCTCCCCCCGGCGATATGACCCGCATCATGGCGCGCCGAACGAAGATTCCCCAATCTTTGTGCAGTCCCGCACTGCGGGAACGGTGATACGATGCCAAGCCGATTTCCCAAGCGCTCCTGGGCCGAGCCCTACAAGATCAAGGTCGTCGAACTCCTGCAGATGACCTCCCGCGAACAGCGCGCTGCCGCGCTCGAAGCCGCCGGCTACAACACGTTCTTGCTTCGTTCGGAAGACGTCTATATCGACCTCCTGACCGATTCAGGGACCAGCGCGATGAGCGATCGACAATGGGCCGGGATGATGGTCGGCGACGAAGCTTACGCCGGAAGCAAGAACTTTGAGAACCTCGAGGCCGCCGTTCGAAAATACTACGGCTTCCGCTACATCGTCCCGACTCACCAAGGCCGGGGCGCCGAGCACATCCTCTCCAAGTCGTTGATCGAGCCTGGGGACTTCGTTCCGGGAAACATGTACTTCACGACCACGAGGTTGCATCAAGAGCTCGCCGGGGCAACGTTTGTGGACGTTATCGTGGACGAGGCGCACGACCCCGACGACCTGAGCCCGTTTAAGGGCAACATCGACCTGCAAAAACTCGAAGACTTGATCGGCAAAGTTGGAGCGGAGCGCGTTCCCTACGTCAGTTTCGCCGGCACGGTGAACATGGCGGGCGGCCAACCCTTCAGCATGAACAACTTGAGGGAGGTTCGCTCCCTGACCGAGCGGCACGGCATTCCGATCTATTTCGACGCAACGCGCTTGGTCGAAAACGCTTACTTCATCCAGCAGCGAGAAGAAGGGTGGCGCGAGCGGACGGTGGCGGAGATCCTCTTGGAAATGTGTCGCCTAGGTGACGGTTGCACAATGAGCGCCAAAAAGGATTCGCTCGTGAACATCGGCGGCTTCTTAGCTACGAACGATCCCAAGTTCTATGAAGAGGCCTGCAACCTCGTGGTGGTGTATGAAGGGTTGCACACATACGGGGGTTTGGCGGGCCGGGATATGGAGGCGATGGCGCAAGGAATTGCCGAAAGCGTCTGCGACGACCACATTCGGGCCAGGATAGGGCAAGTCGAATACCTCGGCCAGCACCTCATCGAACAAGGCATCCCCGTCGTCCAGCCGATCGGGGGGCACGCCGTGTTCTTGAACGCGAAAGGGTTTTATCCTCACCTTCCCCAGGACGCATTCCCCGCGCAGACTCTAGCGGCCGAGCTGTATCTGGAAAGCGGAATCCGGTCCATGGAACGAGGCATCGCGAGCGCGGGGCGCGACCCTGAAACGGGCGACCATATTCGGCCTGCCCTCGAACTCGCGCGACTGACCATTCCGCGCAGAGTCTATACGCAAGCGCACATGGACGTAACCGTCGAAGCGGTGTGCGAGACGTACGACCGCAGGAACGAAGCGAAGGGACTGCGAATGGTGTATGAGCCGCGTTACTTGAGGTTCTTCCGGGCTCGGTACGAACCTCTCTCCTAACGGCTTGGGATTGGGGGGCCTAGGACTCTAGTCCAAGCGCTTCGGGCTCAATTTTCTCACGTCGAAGGCCGTTGAGCGGTAGGGGCCTCGAACATTTCGGCGCATCGCGCGGTCTGCTCACCATGGCCTACGGGCCGAGGAGACAAACCGAAAATGCTACGCACCCTCGCACTCGCAACCGTGCTCTCGACGTTCGCTTTCGCGCCCTGCCTGTCGGCGGCGCAGACTCAGACCGCTTCAGGCAACCCAGCCAACCTTACCAAGACCCAAGGCCAGATTCCTGTCGGCCCCAGCTTCGAGGACCTCGTCGCCAAGCTCAGGGACCTTCGAGAACGAAAGAAGCACGACCTCGCTAACGGGCGCAAGCACCAGGCATACCTCGCCGAGAAGATCGAAATTGTGAAGAGGGCGCTTCGGAACCACCACGGTTCCCGCGGGCAAAAGGCTGCCCTCAACCAGCCGATCGACTCCAACCCCCCCAAGTGAATGGGCGCCAATAGGCCACTCCTTTAACAAATACCACGGATGAGCCAATCAGGTTCGTCCGTGGCTTGGTTTGTCTGAGCCGACCGCTCGCTCCGCTCGACCGCTCAACTCAGGCAGAATGTACGACCCCGTATTTTTTGGGGCCAAGAGGCGGTACTCTCGCTCCCATGCCGATTCGATCCGCCCTCAAGGAGCAGTACCACGCCGCGCTGGCGATGATGGAGGACTGCGTAGCCAAGTGCCCGGACGACCTTTGGACCACGCCGTCCCGAAGCGACCCTTACGAGGATGCGCCGGGCCGTTGCTGCACGAGGAGCTTCTGGCGCATCGCCTTCCACGGCATCTACTTCACCCACCTCTACATGGGCCAGAGCGTGGAGGACTTCGAGCCGCCAACGAACCTGCTGATGGGCGTGCGCGAGGACTTCAAGGGGCTTTGGGACAAATCGTGGGACCTCGATCCTTTCGAGATTCCCGAAGGCGTCGAGCCCGTCTCAATGGAGGAAATGATCCAGTACCTGCGATGGGTGGACTCGCGGGTGGATCCGACCCTCGATGGCCTCGACCTCGACTCTCAGGAATCCGGGATTCCGTGGTACAAGAAGTTTCCCAAGCTCAACCACGAACTGCTTACGCTCCGCCACCTTCAGGGCCACGTCGGCCAGCTTTCGGAACTCCTCATGGCGCGAGAGATCGATTCCGATTGGGTCAGCAGGGTCAAGCCCTCCGGCGCATGAGGTAGGGAAACTCCCTCTCCGGGGAAAGGCTCTCGACAACGGGATTGGCCAGACGATGCTTCACCCCCCCTCGGGGTGGTCCGGAGGCCCCGGTTGCCCCGGAGACATGGATGGCCGTGCCGTTTGTCCGGGAGGGATAAGCGAGGTTGGCGGATAGCCATCGCCCGTGTATAATACGCCATATGAGCGATAGGCGAATGTCTACCTCCTCTGGCAATCGCACCCTCGCCAGCGCGAAGGCGGCCAAGCAGGACGAGTTCTACACCCAGCTCGCCGACATCGCCAACGAGCTGAAGCACTACAAGGACCACTTCAAGGGCAAGGTCGTGCTGTGCAACTGCGACGACCCGTTCGAGAGCAACTTCTTCAGCCCGGCGCGCTGGATCGCCGCCAATTCGGGTCAGCCCGAACTCAACGCCACGACAAGACAGTCCAAGAGGCCCCTCCGAAGGCCCATCGGGCCGAAATCCTACAGAAGACAGTCCAAAAGGCGTCTCCGAAGGCCCATCGGGCCGAAATCCTATAGCGAAGGGCGGAGCCCTGGAACAGGGCCCACCCCCACCGATAAGCCCTGTAGGGGCGGAATGTCGGCCCCTGTAACGCGCTCCAGCTACGCCGGCTCCCCCATCGTCGGCGGCCAACTCCCGCTGATAGTGATGGAGGGGCTGAAGCCGTATCTGGACCCCCTCGCCCCGATGAATGGCGGGGAGAGGGGGCAGGGGGTGAGGGGTCCGCGAGGCGCATGGGACGGAGCCCACCTGGTCGAAATCAACGAGGTCCCGGACCTCAATGAGGACGGCGCAACCAATCAGGACGGTATGCCTCTAGCATGAGATCGCCGATGTCTCCCCAGGTTCCATCCTATGACTCGATGATCGAGCCAACGTTGCGAGCGTTGCAGCTGCTTGGCGGGTCGGGCTCTATTGAGGAGGTGAATGCGAAAGTCGCTGAGCTGATGTCACTCAGCGATGAGGTGCTAGATGTTCCGCACGGAACGACCTCCACTTCCGAAGTTGCGTATCGGCTTGCGTGGAGCCGAACCTATCTAAAGAAGTTCGGTCTTCTCGAAAACTCGAGCAGGGGGGTCTGGTCGCTGACAGCAAGAGGAGTGGAAGCTCAAACCATCGACGCACGGGAAGTGGTTGCATTTGTTAGGTCTCAGTTTCCGGGCCGCGCCAATGCAACGCCCGGCATCGAAGCGACAGATGCGGCAGAGGAATCTGAGCCGCCGCAGGCTGGTTGGCAAGAGCTATATCTCCAGAAGCTACTCGGTTTGCAGCCCGCAGCCTTTGAACGCCTTATCCAGCGAATGCTTCGGGAGTCAGGATTTACTCACGTCGAAGTAACTGGTCGGACCGGAGATGGTGGCATTGACGGCGTCGGTATCGCCAGAATTAGCGGCTTCTTGAGCTTCAGGGTCTTGTTCCAATGCAAACGCTACCAGGGAAGCGTATCTCCTTCAGAGATTCGCGACTTTCGCGGCGCAATGCAAGGTCGCACGGACAAGGGTTTGTTTGCCACGACGGGTTCCTTTAGCCAAAAGGCGATCGCCGAGGCAACCCGCGATGGCGCACCTCCGGTTGATCTGGTTGATGGAGGGCAGCTTGTACTTCGGCTCAAAGAACTCGGGCTCGGAGTGAAGGTCAACATGGTTGAATCCGTGGAGGTAGATGGGGAGTGGCTAGATTCCCTATGATGAATCCGCCGGGCGACTTCCGCAGCCGGGAATGCCTGGAGGTTTTGAAGCGAGCCGACGTCGTCGTCACCAACCCGCCCTTCTCCCTGTTCCGCGAGTACGTCGCCCAGCTCGTGGAGCACGGCAAGCAGTTCCTGATCATCGGCTCGAAGAACGCGATCACCACCAAAGAGGTCTTCAAGCTGATCAAAGAGAACAAGCTCTGGCTCGGCGTCGGCTTCAACGCCGGCAACGCCACCTTCGAGATTCCGAAGGAGAACGTGCGCGACTTCGCTTCGGGGGTCTACGACGAGAAGACCGGCCTCGTCAAGTTCCGCAACGTCGGCTGGTTCACGAACATGGACTTCGAGGAGCGCCACCAGGACATCCCGCTCTTCAAGCAGTATTCGCCGGAGGCGTATCCGACCTACGACAACTACGATGCGATCGAAGTGGGCAAGGTCGCCGACATCCCGGCCTCATCTGGCACAGGCGCACCCCAAGGGCTGTGCAGTTCGTAATGTAAGATAGGCTTCCCAGGCAAGGACAATCCAGCTCATGCCCCTCACCGACCGACTCGACGAAACCATCCTCAGCATCCTAAACGGGGCTGCCGAGAAGTTGGAAACGAAGCTGGATGCCAACGTCATGACGTACCTTGGCCCGATCCACGAAGTCTTCCTCAACGAGTTTCGTAACTTCGTGGAGCACCTCGCTCAAAGCAAGAAACCCCGCCTCGCCATGCTGATCAAGACCGGCGGGGGCAGTGCGCAGGCAGCCGAGAAGATGGTCGAGATCATGCGCCATCACTACAAGGAGGTCTGGTTCGTCGTCCCCGACTTCGCCATGTCGGCAGGCACCATTCTCGTGCTTTCCGGCGATAAGGTCTGGATGGACTACTCGTCCTCCCTCGGGCCGGTCGACCCGCAAGTGCTCGTGACCATTCAAGGCAACCAACAGTACGTGCCGGCCCTCGGCCATCTTGACAAAGTCGCGGAACTCATCGAGAAAAGTCGCCAAGGCACGTTGACAAATGCCGAGTTCGCCATCTTGAGGGATCAGAACCTGGCCGTTCTGCGTTCATACGAACAGGCCAGGGACCTCTCGATCAACCTGCTCGAAGAGTGGCTGGTGAAGTTCAAGTTCAAGACCTGGGCCAAGCACCGGACCGACCCTGCCAAGGTCGGGAAGAAGGTCACCGACGACGAAAAGAAGGCTCGGGCCAAGGAAATCGCTGCCCTTCTCTGCGACAACAAAGTCTGGCACTCCCACGGGCGCTTGATCGGGCACGACAGGCTGCGGGACGTCGTGCGGCTTGAGATCGACGACTACTCCGCCGATCTTGAAATGAGGGCCCTGATCCGCGAATATCACGACCCGCTGAACGAATATGCAGCTAGAATGGGTCAACAGTTTTGTCTACACTCGAAAAACCGGAGCACGCTATGAGAACCGCCGACAACGAAATCACCAAGGCCGTCGAAGCCATCCAAAACGACCAGGCGCTTGAGAGTGAGTTTCAGGCTGCCGCAGGTTCAATGGAGGATTTCTACCAGCGCATGCTCGCTGCCGGCATCGCCCGCAAGGAAGACTACAACATAGTCGCCACCGGCGAAGCCAGCCACCTAGACGTTTCCTTCCTGATCCGCACCTGAAGTCCGCGGTTGCCCGCGTTCCGCCTGCTCCCGCACCCCCGACAACTGCTCCCGTCACCCTCACAATTGCTCCCGCGACCCCGACAATGGCTCCCGTCACCCCGGCGAGAGCTTCCGTCAGGGCAGGAATCTCGGCTGTCGGGGTTAGAATAAGCTCTTATGGCAAGAATCAAGCGGGATGGGCCCGGCCTCCGGGACCAATTGACGCAGGCGAGCGCCGGCATCACCGCCAACTCTTGGCGGCCAGTTTAGGCCCAACGGGCCGATCATCCAACAGCGAAGGGCGAAGCCCTGGATAGGAACCGGACAACCCCCAGCGGGCTGAAGGCCCGCGATTCAGTCCCAGAAATACCGCTCGTCGAACTCCATCCCCGCCTCCCGCAACATGCCCCGAAGCTCGTCCTGGAAGGAAATCTTTCGGTGGTGCTCTTCTTGGCCCTTGATGTACGCGATCACGCCGTCCGCCTCCATCGGCCCTACCGAAAACGCCCCATATCCGGCCTGCCAAGTAAATGCGGCGACGCCCTTGGTCTTCATCCACTTCGAGGTGCTCGTCTTCGTCTTCTCAATCACTTGGGCGAGGGACATCTTGCGGGAGAGTCGAAAGAGGATGTGGACGTGGTCCTCGACGCCGCCCGTTTGGATCGAGGGGCATCCGATGTTCGCAAGAACCCCGACGATATAGGGATGCAGCTCCTGCCGGATCGTCGGGGTAAGCCAAGGGGTTCGTTCCTTCGTGCTGAAGACGGCGTGGACGAGGACAGTGGCGAGAGATTGCGGCATGTCTGTCGATTGTATCGCGGCCCTTCAGGCCGCCGGACATTCTGGGGCGTGCGTTTACCAGGGCTTCGCCCTTCGCTGGTGAATGCTCGCCCCTTTGGGGCTAGGCTGGCAGCGACCTTGGTCGACACTCATGTTACAATGATCTGATGGCTACTATGGAAAGGCCCGGCTCGTTGAAGCTGGATTGGGAGCCGATCGAGGGCGCATCGTATGAGGTGCAGTGGTCCTCGGTCTCGAACTTCGCGACGATCGCGGGCTCGGCGACTTCGGCTTCGGCGTCGGACTACGTGTTTTCGGGCCTGGTTCCGGGGACTCAGTATTGGTCGCGCGTGCGGCCGATCCGGGGCGGGCAGACGGAGCAATGGTCCGACCCTGCGACGCGGGTTGCGCGGGTTTAGGGGGAACAAGATATGAAGCTAATTGTATCAAGGAACCAATCAGACATGAAGGGGCTCCTCGGCGGCCACAAGGGCGTGAAGTTCAATCTACGTGCTCATGTCCAGTTAACACCTGAGGAACAGCAATTGGCTGAGCGCTACATGATCCTGAAGAAATGGCTTCCGACCGAGCTCGCTGCGGGCATGATGGGTGCCAAAAAAGTGCCGGAGTTTGGCGACCTCTTAACGCCTGTCGCCTTCGAGTACGAGAGCCTAGAGGTCCTTCTTGAAAAGGAAGAAGAGCTAAAGAAGGTTTGCGCAGGCGTGAAGAATTACATCGACGTCGCTCGCTCTTTCGGCGGGCAGGACGTCTTTGAGTTCTAGTTGCTCACTGGGAGAAACGATGGGAATCGTCAAGGGTCGAGTAGTAACGAGAACCGGTAGTCCGGTGCCAAACGCCACTGTGCGAGGGAACGTTGGTGGTTTGATGGGTGGATTCGTAACTTCCAAGACCGATCGCGAAGGGCGATTTGTACTGAACTATTCCGGGGTTGGGAGACTAGAATATGTCTCGGTCGAAGGCGGCGAGCGCGAGAATAACGTGGCAAGTGGTTCGGATTTGACACTCTACAAGTAGTCACCAACCAATGAAAATCGACCTCAAGAACATCACCGTCCGCGAGCTGGTCGAGGGCTACGTCGACAAGGCGGAAGAGGGGGTTCGCGGGCAGCTTCGCAGACCCCCACCCAGTTCGCTCCGCTCACTGACCTCCCCCTCTCACTGCGCTCCAAGGGGAGGGCGGCAAGCTGAACATCCGCCCCGCCTACCAGCGCGAATTCATCTACAAGGACAAGCAGCGTAACGAGGTCATCCACACCGTGCGCAAGGGCTTCCCGCTCAACACGATGTATTGGGTGGTGGCTGGGAACTCGGATGCGCAGACGGAGAACCCCTCACCCCCTGACCCCCTCTCCCCGCCATTCATCGGGGAGAGGGGGAGTTTTATGAGCTGATGGACGGGCAGCAGCGCACGATCAGCCTCTGCCAGTACGTCGCGGGCGACTTCGCCATCGAGATCGAAAGGACGCCCTACTTCTTCGGCAACCTCACCGCCGAGCGGCAGAATCAGATCCTGGACTACGAGCTCCAGATCTACATTTGCGAGGGGACCGACCAGGAAAAGCTCGACTGGTTCAAGATCATCAACATCGCGGGCGAGAAGCTGACCGACCAGGAGCTTCGCAACGCGATCTACACCGGCCCCTGGCTCGCCGATGCCAAGCGTTGGTTCAGCAAGACGGCCTGTCCGGCCTATCAGATCGGCGAGAAGTACGTCAACGGCTCCCCCATCCGGCAGGAGTTCTTGGAGAGGGCGCTGGAATGGATCACGGGCGGCAAGGACGAGGTTGTTGAAAAGTGCATGGCCGTCCACCAGCACGACGCCGATGCCCAGGAGCTTTGGCAGCACTATCAGGCGGTGCTCGACTGGGTGAAGCGAGTCTTCCCGAACTACCGAAAGGAGATGAAGGGCCTGGACTGGGGCAAGTTCTACCGCGACCACGGCCAGAGAAAGGACCTGAACGCGGCAACACTCGAGGCGCGGATCAAGGAACTCATCGATGACGACGAAGTGCAAAGCGTCAAGGGAATCTACGAGTACCTACTGACGACCAACGAAAAGACCCTGAACCTGCGGACCTTCGACGACAGGATGAAGCGGAAGGTGTACGAGCAGCAAAGCGGCGTTTGCCCGGACTGCAGAAAGCCGTTCGATATCTCCGCGATGGAAGCCGACCACATCGTTCCTTGGCACAAGGGCGGGAAGACGGTCTTTGAGAACTGCCAGATGCGTTGCCTGCCATGCAACCGGGCGAAGAGCGGGAAGTAGCGGAACTGCCCGTCCTTCGCTCCGCGAAACGCAACGGACATGGGGAGATTGTAGCGGACGGGCAGGAGCTTCTGAAAGGCTCAAACTTCCTGGTAGCATGGAAGCCACCATGTCGGACAAAGTTCCTCGTCGGGAGTTTCTCAAGGCAGCGGGCGCGGCAAGCCTCGCCGCGGCAGCCTCGGTATCGGTCGGCAGCGGCGGCTCGCCCAAGACACCGCGCATCCCTGAAAGCCCCCAGAAATCGACCATGATCGGCTACGCAGCGCCCCAACTCGATGCCGTCCGCCTCGGGTTCATCGGGGTCGGCGCGAGGGGTTCGGGGCACGCCGCCCAGATGCTCGCTCTCGAGGGCGTCGAGATCAAGGCGATTTGCGACCTTTACAAGGACTGGGCCGACCGCTCCGCCAAGCGCTGCGTCGACGCCGGACGCCCCGCGCCCACCGTGTACGTCAACGGCAGCGATGAGTACAAGCGATTGCTGGCCCGGGACGACATCGACGCGGTAATCATCTCGACGCCTTGGGAAGAACACGCCCGGATGGCCATCGACGCCATGAAGGCGGGCAAGCACGCCTTCGTCGAGGTCCCCGCCTGCGTTACGCTCGAAGAGTGCTGGGAACTGGTCGAAACCTCCGAAGCCACGCGCCGGCACTGCATGATGATGGAGAACGTGAATTACGGCCGCGAGGAACTGATGGTCCTCAACATGTGCCGCATGGGGCTCCTCGGTGAGACGCTGCATGGCGAAGCGGCCTACATTCATGACCTTCGAGGGCAGATGCACGAGGTGCAGCGAGGAACCGGATCGTGGCGAACGGTTCACTACACCAAGCGCAACGGCAACCTCTACCCGACGCACGGGTTTGGCCCGGTTTGCTGGTACATGAACGTCAATCGGGGCGACCGCCTCGATTACCTTTCGAGCGTCTCCAGCAACTCGCGCGTCCGCGCCGAATATGCCAAGCGGAACTTCCCCCCCGACCACAAATGGAACCGGATGAAGTTCGTTTGTGGAGACATCAGCACGACGATCGTGCGGACGGTGATGGGCAAGACGATCATGGTCCAATGGGACGAGCAGTTGCCTCGGCCGTACAACCGGTTGAACCTGATCCAGGGGACGAAAGGCGTTTGGGGAGGGTTTCCCAGTCGGCTGGTCTTGGAGGGCCCGGCCGGTTCGGATGAGGCGGGCGCCCACCTTTTGACGAAATCGGCGGATTCGTGGACGCAAGGCGCCGACCTCAACCCGTTTTTCGAGAGGTACGACCACCCGCTTTGGAAGAAGGTCGCTGCGTTGCCTTCCAATCAGGGCGGGCACGGAGGGATGGACTTCGTGATGCTCTGGCGCATCATCTATTGTCTCCGCAATGGACTGCCCCTCGATCAGGATGTTTACGACGCCGCGGCTTGGACCTGCATCTCGCCCCTCTCAGAGAAATCGGTGGCGAACCGGGGTCAAAGCATCGACATCCCCGACTTCACACGGGGGCAATGGGCCTCAGCGAAGCCGGTGGACTTGGGCACGTAACCCCACTCAGTCCCCATCCTGCTTGCTGGCGGGACGAGTACGAAGCGCCGCCCAAGTGCGGAGTTCTTCGATGTCCTCTCGCATCATCACGCTAAGGGGCACGATCGACTTCGCTTCGGTCACCAGGTCGGCCATGGTGAGTTCGCGGTCGTCCGCAAACGCCAGGTGCAACGCACCCACCACGACCTGCTCGATCTCCGCGCCGCTGTAACCGCGCGTGTGCTCGGCGAGCTTCGGCAAATCAAACTGCGCGGGGTCCCGTTTGCGCTTCTTCAGATGGATTTGGAAAATCTGCCTTCTTTCCTCAGCGTCGGGAAGGTCGACGAAGAAAATCTCGTCGAACCTGCCTTTTCGTAGCATCTCCGGCGGCAACTTCGTAACGTCGTTGGCCGTGGAAATCAAGAACACGGGCCGGGTTTTCTCTTGCATCCAGGTGAGGAACGTCGAGAACACCCTTGCCGTAGTGCCGCTGTCGCTGACCCCGCTTCCCGCCATCCCGGAAAAACCCTTCTCCATCTCGTCCATCCACAAAATGCAGGGAGCGACGGATTCGGCGATACGAATCGCCCGGCGCATGTTTTCTTCGCTCTGGCCGACGAGGCTGCCAAAGATCCGCCCCACGTCCATTTTCAACATCGGCAGGCTCCAATGCGCGGCGACGGCTTTCGCCAAGAGCGACTTTCCGCAGCCCTGCACACCGAGAATCAGGATTCCTTTGGGAACGGGAATGCCGAACGCCTTGGCCTTTTCGGTGAAGCTCTTCCTTCGCACTTCGAGCCACTGCTTGAGGTACTCCATCCCTCCCACGTCCTTGAGGGTGTGCTCCGCAGGGTAGTACTCGAGCAGCCCCGACTTGCGGACGATCTGTTTCTTCTCTTCGAGCACGACCTCGACATCGAACTTCCGTTTCTCGACGAAACTGCGGGCGAAGACGTTCTCAATTTCGTCCAGAGTCAGCCCTTGAGCCGATTTGACGATCAGTTCGCGGTCGGCCTTCGTGAGCTTGGACTGCACCTTGGGGTCATCTCTTACCGCGGCGACGACCGAATCGAGACAATCCGAGATCTGCTGGGCGTTCGGCAGTCCGAATTCGACGACGGTCACGTCTTTTTCGAGTTCGACGGGCAAGCTCAGGATAGGTCCAACGAGGATCAGCGTCGTAGCCCTCCCGCGCAGCCGATGGGCGAGGTCGCGCAGTAAGCGCACGACTCGGTAGTCCTTCATGTAGGGGTGGAAGTCGCGCAAGGCGAACACCGAACCCTCAGGCGCCTCATGGACCAGCGCGAGCGCTTCGAGTTCTCCCGGCAGCGTGGTCGGGTTGGGAGGACCGCTGGTCCGATTGACGGGCGGCCTCATTCCCTGCGTTACCGACCAGGTATGGAGCTTCCTCTTGAGCTCGGAGCAAACCCCTTGGAGCGCCGTTTCCAACCTCCGCTCTTCCCAGGTGGTCACATAGAGAATCGGGTATTTGGCCCGAATGAGGATTTCGATCTCGCGAACGGAGTCCATCTTTCCACGATGCTACCTCGGAGGATCGAAAAGACCCAGGAAGTGGGCTTCGCGCGGCAGGGGACTATGCAATTCTTGTCGAAAGAGATAGAATGATCGGGAATCGCCTTCCAAGCGGATGAACGCGAAGGCTTAGTGAGGTATCAAGGATATGATCATCATCGTTCCTCCCATTCCGGGCATCAACGCCCCTTCTCCTGCTCTGCTCGACGATCCCAAGTTCAAGCCGATTCTCGAGATTCGGCAGCGGCTGGAGCGCCGAGAAGACAAGGACTTCGACGAATCTGTTTCCGACGACCGGCGCGACTGGCTTTCGCGCGTGCGTTTCGGATTCGACTACACCGAAGGCGACAGCGTCATGAGGGTCCTTTGGCAGCGTCGCGACAACCGGTTCAAAGTCGGGAGCGGCCCCGAAACCGACACCGACAACGACGACCTTTTCGAGGGCTACCTGAAGCGGACCACCGATGCGAGCACCTTCCAAATCGGCCGATTCCGACTGAGCAAGGGCGATCAGCGCTTGCTCGGCGAGTTCGATTGGGGCAATGGAGGCAGGTCGTGGGACGGCGTCCGTTTTCAAACGCAAGGCTGGGACCTGTTCGCTGGCAAGATCGCTGTCGACCCCACCAAGAACTGGCGGCGCTACTTAGGTGGCGTGGCCAAGACCTGGAGCCTCGGCGAGACCATGCTGGTTTATAAAAACGACCGAATGCCAACCCCGCAGACTTCGATCTACACGCTCGATCACCGTTGGTCGACGGCGATGGGCCGGTTTGGCGTGACGGCGGAAGGGGCCTTCCAGTGGGGCCGCTCCGGCGCCAAAGACGTCGAAGCTTGGTTCGCGCACGCCCAACTCAACAGTTGGATCAACGACCGCGTTCGATTCCGAGCCGAGGGCAACATCGCCTCGGGCGGCTCGCTCACAGGCTCGAAGGACCGAACGTTCGATCAGTTGTTCCCGACGAACCACTACAAGTACGGCACGCTGGACATGCAGGGCCTACAGAACATGACTCACGGCCAGGTCGGGCTGGACTTTCAGTTCTCCGATAGGTTCTCGCTGTCCGTCGATGCGCACACGTTCGAACTGTTCGACGCCAAGGACGGGTGGTACGGCGCAGGCGGAGCGTTCAACACCCACGCGGGTGGCTCGTTCTTCGATCCCACCGGCGCGTCCGGTAGCCGGGTCGGCTCTGAGTACGACGTGATCGCGCGGTTCACGATCAGCAACAACATGACCCTGGAGGCGGGCGGAGGGATGTTCAAACCCGGCCCGTTCGTCAAGTCGTTCGGAGTCAGCGACGAGCAGTTCTGGGGCTACGTCATGGCTCGCTTCAGGATGTAGCGGCCGCCGATGTGGGGTGGAGCGAATCGAGGCTCCGCCCCACTCCTTCTGCGACCGCCTTGAGGGGACGAATCAAAGTTTCGAACTCTTCCAACGAAAGAGTCTGCGCTCCGTCCTTTTCTGAGTGGCTTGGCTCGGCATGGACCTCGATCAGCAGCCCATCGAGCCCCGCCCCGACCGCTGCCACGGACATCGCTCCCACTAAGTCTCTTCGACCCGTCGAATGGCTCGGATCGGCAAGAACCGGAAGCTGGGTCAGCAGTCGCGCGAGAGCCGCGCCTGCCAGGTCGAGCGTGTTGCGCGTGCCGGATTCAAAGGTGCGAATACCCCGCTCGCAGAGCACGATGTCCAGGTTCCCTTCGGTCGCGATGTACTCCGCAGCAAGGAGCCACTCATCGACTTTCGCCCCCGGCCCGCGTTTGAGGAGTACGGGCTTGGTTTGCCGGCCGACCTCCTTGAGGAGTTCGAAGTTCTGCATATTCCTTGCGCCGATCTGCAGGCAGTCGGCATATTCGCCCACGAGGGGAACGTCCCGCGCGTCGAGGACCTCGGTTACCGTCGCCACTCCGAACTCGCTTGCTACTGAGCGGAGGATTTCGAGCCCCCTCTTTCGAAGCCCCTGAAAGCCGTAAGGGGAGGTCGAGGGCTTGTACGCGCCGGCACGGACCGCCTTGACTCCCAGCGTCGCCAACTGGGAGATCGTCAAGGCAAGGCTCTCTTCGGATTCGATCGAGCAAGGGCCAGCGATCACCGTGAATTCGCGTCCCCCGCAGCCGATCTCGCCGATCGACACCTCGCGCCGCTGGCCTTCATAGTGGGGGCCCACCACTTCGTAGGGCCGCGCAGGTTCCGTCGCAGACTCCACGCCCGGCATCGCCCGAATCTGCCCCAAGACCCGCAGTCGCTGCGACCTGTCTGGACACGAGAAGATCAGGACGTGCCGATCTCCGTCGTGGGCGGCCTGGGGTTGGAACCCTTCCAACCTGACTCGCTGGACGACGGCTTCCACCTCGGAAGGGCTTGCGCTCGGTCTCAGCACGACGATCAACGCGCACCCCCGAGAACGGCGCAGTCCTCGATCGCGGCGCAGAAGCGCTCCACCTCTTCGGGAGTGCCGACCGTGATCCGCATCGCGTTTGGACAGCCCAATCCCGCGCCGCCCCGCACATAGATGCTCTTCGCTTCCAGCGCCGAGACTAGGTCTGCGGTTGGCCGTCCGAAGTCGGCGAAGACGAAGTTCGCGTGAGAATCGCTCACCTGGCCTCCCAACCTGCGCACACGTTCTTCGATGCGACGCATTCCGGAACGGTTGTTGGCGAGCGTTCGGTCGAGGAACTCGTGGTCTCGGAGCGCGGCAAGGCAGCCTGCCTGGGCGAGCGCGTTCACATTGAAGGGTTGCCGAGCGCGCTCGATCGCGTCGGCGAGGTCTCGTGGGAAGAACCCATACCCACACCTCGCCCCCGCCAAACCGTAGGCCTTGCTGAAGGTGCGGAGTCCCACGACGGGCCTCCCCTGACGGACGTAGTCCAAGCTGGTGGGGCTGTCGGCGTTGTCCCTAAGAAACTCACAATACGCCTCGTCCAAGACGACCCAAACTGTGGCAGGTATGCGTTCGAGGAACCGCTCGAACTCACCGCGCGTGACTACGGTGCCCGTGGGGTTATGGGGGTTCGCAAGGAACACGATCTTGGTTTGGGGACCGATCAACGCCGCCATCGCAGGCAGGTCATGCCGAAAGTCATCAGTGAGGGGCGCCTGCTTTAGGGTGGCGGGGACCACATGCGCCGTGTGCTCATAGACTAGGAACGTGGGGGTCGCGCATACGACTTCGTCCTCCGGAGACTCCAAGACGACCGCGCCGATCATTCGCAGCAGTTCGTCGCTGCCGTTGCCGAGCAGAATCTGTCCGGCCGGTAGGTCAAATCGCTGACTTAACTCTTCTCGAAGCAGCGTCCCGCCTCCGTCGGGGTACTGGTGGGCGCGCTCCGCAGCTCTAGCCATCGCTTCTACGGCGCGCGGCGAAGGTCCCAAGGGGTTCTCGTTGGAAGCTAGCTTGACAATGTCGGATCCAGGCGAGATAACGCTCGGCTTGCCTTGAACGTACGGTCGAAGCCGCAAGATATGGGGACGGATGGGGGCGCCCATGGCTCTATTGTGACGCCTATTGGGTCGTGGCGGCGGCGCGGCCGAGCGCAGGCGGCATCGAGCGGCGTTCCTCCCGGGGAATCTGCGCCTCGGCCGCCTCTTCGCTGAGATCCCCTCGAAGGGCCACCATGACGGGGTCGTCCGGCGGGCGGCCATAGTATCGGCCCATCTGATAGGGGGTGCGTCCGCTAGCCGACTTCGTCTGGAGGTTGGCCCCGTGTTTCACGATTTCGTGTACCATCTCGGCGGTCGCGTGGACATTACGCGCAAGGTAATGCAGGGCGGTGTTTCCCCGAATGTCCTGGGAGTTTGGGTCTGCGCCGGCGTCGAGCAGCGCCCGAAGCGTTCGCCAGGTCTTTTCGGCAGGATCGTCCAAGAACTCCGTGCTCTCGGTGATCCACATTCTCATGAGCGCGGTAATCCCCCGTTGGTTCCCCTTGCTAGCGTCCGCGCCATGCTTCAGGAGCACCTCGACCACATCGGCGCGAAGTTCGGCTGCGGCGCGATGAAGGGGCGTGTCGTTGTTCATGCCCGTTCCCTTGTTCACCTCAGCCCCCGCTTGAATCAGCAGTTCGGCGACCTCTCCGTTGGCTGCGAAACCAAGCGGCGGGTCGACTTCGGGTCCAGGCTCGGGGTCGCCACCGCGAGCCAACACGAGTTCGAGCGCGTCGGCATGGCCTGAACTCGCGGAAAGAAACACAGGGTTGTTCTTGGGGCTAGCGGGGTTGGGGCTTGCTCCGTGGTCGAGCAAGATACGGACGATCTCGGTGTGGCCGGCAAAGCAGGCGACCCCCAGAGCCGTGAACCCATCTCGGCTGAGAGCTTCGACGTCGATCTCGTCGGCGAGCCCCCTGCGAACGGTTCGCGCGTCTCCCGCCCCTGCGGCGTCGACGAACTCATCGACAGTGAGGGGCTGGCCACAACCGACATTCAGCCCTACCGACACCAGGAGTCCGAAAAGCGCGATGCCATACTTCACAGTTTCATAATAACTCGACTTCGACACCAGAAACTGCCGCATCCTCGATTTTGCGGGAAGATGTGCTCGGGGACACGGCCCCGGACCCATTCCCACCGCCTCAGCCCTCCCGCCGCAAGGCATCGCTCCAAAACGTGTCCGCCGACACCGCTCCCACCGCCGGTTGCGGCATTCCGACTCCTGCAAGCAGCCCCTCGAGGGCACAGAGGAGCCAGAAATGAAACTCGCAACACTCATCAACAACGCCAAATGCACAAGCTGCATGAAGAAGATCTCCATGATGCTGGCCGCGATGTCCGTCCTCGGACTAATCGTCGCGGCCCTCTACCAGTCCAACCTTGAATCGAAGGCAGCGCTCACACAGCGCATCAAGCCTTACGACTCGGCGACGGCCGAACTGCTCGGCGAAGTCGGCACCCCGATCGGCGACCCTCAACTCATGATCATTACTGACCCCAAAGCCTTCCTCTCCGGCAAGGGCGAGCAAGGCCAGCGGTTCGTAAACGACGAATACCTCAAGTCAAACGGAATCTATCCGCTCCAGGTCAAGACGGTTGCCTTCGTCGGTGGGATCGTCAAGCTCGGGCTGCTCGGAATGGCCGCCGTGATGTCGCTCGCAGCGTGGTTCTTTGGGAGGCGGGCGAAGTCGTGCGGCGCCGCTTGCGCCCCTCGCCCCAAGGAGGTCGGAGCCCAGCATTGCTGAGTCACTTCCAGCCTGGGCAGTTTGTTTGGGTGAAAGCCACCACATCTTGCCCGTACCGTCCGTGTTTCTGATCGACAAACTCGAGAAGATCGTCTTTGCTTACAGCAACCCCGATTACAAGGTTCGACTGAACGGCGACGTACTCATGAAGGCCGCACAAAAGGCGTTCCAGAGCGAGTAACTTGCAGATTCGCCGACGGCTGCGGATGTACGGTTGGCCTCCCTCTATATGACGATAGCCGCTCGTCCTCGCTCAATGGGAAGGTCTCCCAAGAGAAAAACAAACGGCCCGGAGGGAATCCGGGCCGTTATGCCGTCAAAGGGTCGACCTTCGGGCTTACGCCTTGCGTCGGCGGCGAAGGAACGCCACTGCGCCAAGGCCCAGCGCCATCATGGACGTGGGTTCAGGAACGACCGCCAGAAGCTCGTTCTTGAAGATCGTCTGGTAGTCGGCGTTATCCGCGCACGCGTCCAGCAGGAAGCCATTGTAGAACGTCCGCCCACCGTTGCCCTGCACGATCGCGCCGTCGCCACCCGAGAAGCTGGCGACCACAGTACCCGTCGTGGCCGAGAGGCCCATCGCGAAGATGCCATAGCCTGGGTTGGCGGTCATCACAGGATTGTTCGCAACGCCTGTGAAGATGCCGGTGCCGCTATGAGGGATAGACGGGTCGTTAATGTTGCCCGTGTAGGCTGCGCCGAACGCGTTCGCAAGCGCGTTGTCGGAAGTGTCCCAGTTGGAAGCGATCGCCCTGCCACCGCCCACGATCCAAGCAGTGATAGCCGCATCCGCGCTCGCATAGCCGCTGCTCGATCCGATGTTCATGACGACGGCGTCCCAGCCGCCCAGGCCGACTTTCGCGACGAAGTCGCTTTCATCGACCGCTGTGGTCTGGCTGAATCCCGCAGCTGCGATCGCAGGGGTCCAGTTGTCTGTATATGCCCACTCGTTCCAGAGTAGCACTCCGGAAGCATTGGCGAGTCCGGCAGCGCTAAATAGCACCGAGCCGGCAAGTAGTAATCTCGATTTCATAGCTTTCACTTTCGATGTCTAGAGGTCGCGCGACTTCAGTCACGGACCTAAACCAAGCTCCTTACGAGAGCCATTGTATAGCAAGATCAAAGGCGAAGATAGGTCAGAGCGAAAAAGACTTCGCAAACCTAGTAATTTGAGCGCGAAAACCGTCCTGACGCGGTTCACTACAACCCGCCGGGCGGGAACTGGCACCAGGGAACCCCAACCTAAGCTGGCGCATTATGCCGCCATGCGGAGCCGAGAGGCTGTAGGAACAAGAAGATGATCGGGTTGGAGGGGCTGGGCGCCCGGAGTCGACGCGCGGCACAGGTGAGCGTCCTGGTTACAGCAACCTTGATTGCAGGGTCGTTCGCCAGTTCCTGCACGGGGCCAGAAACCTGCCAAGCGGCGTCTTCGCACAACATGAACCCCAAACACGAAAACCGCCTCGCCAACGAGACCTCGCCCTACCTGTTGCAACACGCCCACAACCCGGTGGATTGGTTCCCGTGGGGCGAGGAGGCGTTCGAGAGAGCCCAAAACGAGGACAAGCCGATCTTCCTCTCGATCGGTTATTCCACCTGTCATTGGTGCCACGTCATGGAGCGCGAATCGTTCGAGGATGAGGAGGTCGCAAGACTCATGAACGAGGTCTTCGTGAGCATCAAAGTGGACCGGGAGGAGCGGCCGGACGTGGACCACATCTACATGACGGTCACTCAGGCAATGACCGGGAGCGGCGGATGGCCGATGACGGTGATCCTGACACCCGGCCGCAAGCCGGTTTTTGCGGGCACATATTTTCCCAAAGCGACGCTGATGAACCTGGTCCGGCAAGTGCGGGACCGTTGGCAGGACAGACGAGCCGAATTGATCGGCGAATCGGACCGGATCGCCGAGGGGCTCCGCCAATACCTCGAGCGGAGCGCTCCGGGAGACCTGCCGAATGACATCGTCGCCACGGCGGCTGATTCGTTGATGGAAAGCTATGAGCCGCAATACGGGGGCTTCGGGTCACAGCCCAAGTTCCCAACTTGTCTCAACCTGATCTTCCTTCTGCGGGCCGCCGATCGAACCGGAAAGAAGGAGCATGCCGACGCCGCCCTGCGCACCCTCCGCGCGATGCGTCAGGGTGGAATCTACGACCAAGTCGGTTTCGGGCTGCACCGGTATTCGACGGACATCCGCTGGCGTGTGCCGCACTTCGAGAAGATGCTCTACGACCAGGCGCTCGCCGTGATGGCCTACGTCGAAGCCTATGAGTTCACGCGCGATCCGTTCTATCGCAGAACCGCCGAGGAGATCCTGGAGTACGTCGAGCGCGACCTCAGGGACGAATCCGGAGGCTTCCAGAGCGCCCAGGACGCGGAAAGTGAAGGCGTCGAGGGTAAGTATTACGTTTGGACCGAAGGCGAGATCGAGCAACTCCTCACGCCTGAAGAGGCCAAGAGGGCGAAACGAGCCTTCCGGACAAGCCCGAACGGAAACTACGCTGATGAAGCCAGCGGCAGGAGTACCGGCACGAACATTCTCGAGCTGTCGCAGATCTCACACGACGAGTACACGAAGCTCCAGCCCGTTCGAGAGAAGCTACTCAAGGCGCGGTACAAGCGAGTTCCGCCGATCAAAGACGACAAGGTCCTTACCGATTGGAACGGGCTGATGATCGCAGCCGCCTCGCAGGCTGGCGCCTCCTTCGACGAGCCGCGATGGACCCAACTGGCGAAGGGTTCTGCCGACTTTGTGCTGGCAAAGGCTAAGACGGACCAAGGACTCCTTCATATCTATGCGAAGGGGCGAGCAAAGGGCGAGGGCCAACTCACCGACTACGCATTTCTGATCTGGGGCCTGGCGAGCCTGTATGAAGCCACCTTCGATGTAGCCTATCTGCGCCAAGCGAAGTCCTTGGCAGAGGACATGATTCAAGGGTTCTGGGACTCGAAACTGGGAGGCTTTCACATGGTGCCAGAAGGGACGGAGCACCTCCTCGCGCGACCCAAAGAGACCTACGACGGCGCGATCCCAAGCGGGAACTCCGTGGCGGCCTACGCCCTGGCGCGCCTTGCTCGTTTGACGGGCGATGCTAAGCTGGAAGAGACAGCCCGCAAGACGGTGCGCGCTTTCGGCGCCGACCTTGCTCAGCGGCCCACCGCCTCGTTGGGAATGGTCACGGCGCACGACCTGCTGGCAGGGGGTCAAGAGGTGGTGGTTGTGGGCGAGCCGAACGACCCCGCGACGAAGGAAATGCTCGCTCAGTTGCGCACGACCTATTCACCTCGGAAGGTCGTGCTTCTCAAGACTCCCTCAAACTCCGAGGTACTGGCGGGACTCGCTGCGTTCACTTCCGACCTTTCTGCGCAAGACGGCAAACCCACCGCTTACGTCTGCCGCAACTTTGCCTGCGAACTCCCAACGACCTCGCCGTTCAAGGCAAGGAGCCTACTTGAGAGGGCCACCAAGTGAAGAAGATTCGATTCGTTCACCTCCTTCTCGGGGCGCTCGTCCTGGCGGCGGCCTTGCGGATTTGGAACGACTTTCGGCCCCTGCCTCCTTCGAATATCGTCTGGCGCACCGACTATTTTTCGGCGGTTGCGGAGGCGAGAAGGACCCACAAGCCGCTCCTCGTCGAATTCTATGCCACATGGTGTTCGGCTTGCCGCTCTCTCGACCGCGGAGCGCTCCGGGATTCTAGGGTGGAGGACGCGCTCGAGAGGTTCATCGCCGTTCGCGTAGATACCGACTACGCCCCGGCCTCGCTCGGACTGCAATACAACGTGTCCGGCATTCCGGCTCTGCATGTCGTCTCACCCGATGAGAATATCCTGGCGAGTTCAATCGGCGTGATCAGCGCCAACGAGTTGCTGAACCTGCTCGAAAGGGCGCAGGAGTGAGGATCAACGGAATGGCTCGGTCCGGTTTCCTAGGCCTGAAAGGCCGCAAGCCTAGAGCGAAGGCCGAAGGCCTGGAACCCGCGCCACCGGACCGATCCAGTAGGCCTGAAAGGCCGCAAGCCTATAGCGAAGGCCGAAGGCCTGGAACCCGTGCCACCCTACGAGATTTCTAGGCCTGTAGGGCCGAAACTCTCCGAGCAACGGACAGCATGGCCCGATCCGTATCCCTAGGCCTGAAAGGCCGCAAGCCTAGAGCGAAGGCCGAAGGCCTGGTACCCGGGCCATCCGGTTCGTATCCCTAGGCCTGTAGGGCCGAGACTCCGATTCCCGTCATCGGAGCCGCAGGAAAGACGCCTACGGGAAAGGCCCCCGATTCGCTCTCCTGCTTCAAAGAGGCTACACCTCTCCCGATGCCTCCCGCTATTGAGTGCGCGAAGCCTGCTTCGCGCCTTGCACCCGCCGGCCCCGGAGCACCCCAAAACGAGTTTGGGGTGGCACCCGTGCAAAGCCACCCAAACGCTCTCAACCCCAGCCCCGGAGCACCCCAAAACGAGTTTGGGGTGGCACCCGTGTAAAGCCACCCAAACGCTCTCAACCCCAGCCCCGGAGCACCCCAAAAACAAGTTTGGTGTGGCACCCGTGCAAAGCCACCCAAACGCTCTCAACCCCAGCCCCGGAGCACCCCAAAACGAGTTTGGGGTGGCACCCGTGTAAAGCCACCCAATCACTTTCAACCCTAGCCCCAGAGCACCCCAAAACAAGTTTGGGGTGGCACCCGTGCGGCGTCGTACGCAAACATGAAGGGCGGATCGTTTTTGTGAAGAACACCGGTCGGCCCTCCCACGGGGTCGAAGAAGCACTCGGTGACGTTGCAGAGCGCGTCCACCCTCGAAACCACATCGTTGCGGGCGTTGTAGACCGTGGTCGTGACGTTGTTCCGAGCATCCCGAACGGTCTTCGCTGCGGCCGGACTCTATAGAATGGACATGCAAGAAGGTGGTGGGCGGTACTGGACTTGAACCAGTGACCCCTACAGTGTCATTGTAGTGCTCTACCACTGAGCTAACCGCCCGAGCTTGAGGTGCCGGCGTCCGGCGTGTGGGGCGACGGCGGGTTTGAGTATGGATTCCGAGCGGCTCGACTGTCAAGGACCCGCCCCGTCTCCCACCATACCACCCCGTCGAGGCCGCTTGATAGCGTCTCCTAGATAATCGTCTTGCGTGCAGTCTGCGCCTTCCCGCTTGCGTCGATCGGCTTGACCGCCACCACGTTCTCAGGTTCAAAGTCGAGCAGCTTCAGCCAGTCCTCTTGCGTGTCGGACTTCGGGAATATCTCGTTCTCGGCGTACTCGTCGCGAGCGGCGGCTTCGAGGTCGGCCAGGCGTATCCCGGCGTCCGCCTCTCCTGCAACCACCCTCTTGATCGCGTAGTCCTTGGCGCGGTCGACGATCGACTTGAGCAGCGCGCCCGAGACCAGGTCGCCCCAGTGCAGGACCTGCGAGGACCCGTTGCGGAAAAACACCTGCAGAAACTCGGTCTCCGGAGCTTTGCGCCAAAGATGACGGACAAGCCCTTCGATCAGGTCGCGCCTTGCGCAATCGATCTCACCTCGATGCTGGGCGAGCAGTTCGGGATCGATCGGTACCGACTCGTGCAAGTAGATGCTCGCGATCTGCAGCGCTTCGTCGCGGGAAGGGCGTCCCACCTTGACCTTGCGATCGATTCGCTCGGGGCGCAAGACGGCGGGGTCGATGTAGTCGGGCCGGTTCGAAGTCAACAGCAGCACCACGTTATCGAGCGACACCAGGCCATCGAGTTCGGCGCAAAACTGGGGCACGACGGTATTGCTGATGTTGAGCCACCTGCCCCCGGAGCGGGTCCGCAACACGGACTCGGCTTCATCGACGAAAATGAAGACCAGACGGCCTTCCTTCGCCTTCTCGCGGGCGGTCTCGAAAATCTCGCGGACGATCCGCTCCGTCTCCCCGAGCCACATATTGAGTATTTTTGGCCCGCTCACGTACATGAAATACTCTTTGACCTCGTGGCCCACCCGCTCGGAGTACTCCCGCGTAAGGTTGTAGGCGGTCGCCTTTCCGATCAGGGTCTTTCCGCACCCAGGCGGGCCGTAGAGAAGGATCCCCTTCACGGGCTTCTTGTCAAACCGCCGGTACACCTCAGGGAAGAGAAGCGGATGCTCGATGGTGTCCCGGATGAGCTGGATGGCTTCGGTTTGGCCGCCGATTTTTCCCCACGGTATTTCCGGCACCTCTTCGAAAAAGTAGTCGCGGAGTTCCTTTTTGGGGAGGTGTTCGAGCGCCACCCGTCCCATGGAATCGAGGCGCACTTCATCGCCCGCATGGAGCTTTTGAACCTCGATTCGCTCGGCCACGGCGACGATGCGGGAATCGCTTCCCGGCGCTTCGCTCCCCACCCGAACCGACGCCGTGCCAACGGGTTCGATGACCCTCACGATCGGGCCGCATCGGTCGTCGGGCAGCGACCCCACGACGGCGAACGCTTCGTTCAGCAGTACCCTGTCTCCGACTCTCAGCGAGCTTGCGTCCATCTTGGGATCGACGTTGACGACGTACTCCGACTCCCCGATTGCGACCAGCGCCCGCGAATCCTCGGCGGCGGAAACGAGCACCCCCACTCGATTCGCAGGAGCGGTGAGTTTCTCGTAGGCTTCCTCGAACTCCCGCAAAGCCTCCTGGTCCGAGCGATGCTGGGCGGCGTCGCGTTCGAGCGACTCGCGCAACGCGGCGAGGTGGTTCTTTAGCTTCGGATCGTCAGCGGGAACGTGCTGAGCGATGCTCTCGAGGATCGATTCAGAGGCACGGACGTCGCGATCGCCCATAGATGGATATTACGACGTGAATGGGGGATTCGGCACAGAGTTGTGAAGGTCCACAGGCCGTTGGCCTAACCCAAGAGGTCCAGCACGGATTGCAGCGTCGCTTGAGCGACTGCGCGGAACACGTCTGCGCCAGCCTCGCAGGTTCCTGAAATCTCGGACTCCACGCCTGAATGCGTCGCCGTCCCGACCACCTCGACGATCCTCGTTCCGCCCGGCCGCTCGATGAGGCGAACGTCCTTCACCACGACCCGAACGCCGGGGAACGCCCGGTCCAAAGCCTTCGCGGTCGCCAAAGCGATCGATTCGACCGCCGACCTCCCTGAGCGAGACTGCACGCCGCTGATGAGCGCATCGCCTCGGCTGAGGATAACCGTGGTCAGTCCGTGAACCTGCGTGTCGTCGGCATGGACCTCCACGACCGCCATTGGCGCCTTGGCGGTGGGGATGGGGGCGGGCGTAGCCCCAGGGGTCTGAGCCTCGCCCTCGAGTTGGGCCGAAGGCCGCGCTGCTTGCGCCTTTTCGCGCTTCTTGAGGGTTGACTCGCGGCTGGCGGTGTTGATCAGATTATCGAGCGTCGCCATGAAGTGGACGTTCTCGCGTTCGACGGTTCGGCGCCCACCGGCGATCCCCACCGACATCAAGGAGCCAGACTCCGTGGGAACATCGTGGAGGAGCAGCCCCGATTGGAACTCCTCAGCCAGTTGAACGGCCTCTGGCCGAGGTCGCAGCGTTGCGAACACGAACTCGTCGCCCCCGTACCTGACCAGCAGATCGCGGGCGGGATCGACGTACGACTGAAGAAACGCCGCGACTTGAACGAGCACACGGTCGCCGATCACGTGACCGTAACGCTTGTTGTACTCGCCGAACTCGTCGAGGTCGCAGAAGATCACCGTCAACTCGGTGCCAGCCTTAAGGCTCTCGACCCCCCACTGACGGAGTTCATCGCTCCAAGCGAGTCCTGTGAGCGGATCATAAGAACGGCCGAGCTCCTCCAAGAGGTCTGTCGCGCTGACGATCCCCAAGAACCGATCGCCCTCGACCACAGGAACGAGGTCGAGCCCGTTCTCCGACATATAACCGGCTAACTTCCGGACCGACCATGTGGCCTCTGCGACGAAGCGGGCTGGCGACATGACGGTCTCGACGTAAGCGTCTTTCGACGCCGTCGCAAGTTCGAGCCGCGTAACGAGCCCCACAAGGCGGTAGCCCTCGAGGACTCCCAACGCGCGCGCTCGATGCCCCTCCACCAGGATGACGGCCGAATCGACGCGATGTCGAGGGCTCACCCAATGGGGCACGAGACCGAGTTCACTAAGCCTTTTCACGTTCATTTCGGCCCCGTTGCAGGCCGACTCACAAGGATCAATTGCAATCGGTGTGCCATACGTCCACGGCACACCTCTCAGTTTATCGACGTTATCGGGCGATGTACGAGTCGGCAGCCCGGTCGAGTACCCGTCCGACGAGGTCATCGTGAACGTGGAGGCACTCAGGGCACTCGGCGATGTGTTTGTGGAGTCGGCTCGCACGGGCGTAAACCGAAGCAGGAGAGGCGTGAAAGTAGCCCGCCACCTGCGACTCGGGGATTTGTGCAACTCGCAACATTACGTGGATTGCAAAATCTCTGGTGTTCTTGCCGGGTGATGCCACCGATTCGGTCGCGTAGCAGACCTCGTGGATCAAGTCCCGGAGGTCCCAATTCGGGTTGTCCGTGAGATAGGGTCCGAGGAGCCCGAGCGCGCGCAGTTCGCCCTCCCTTTGGGTCCAGTCGGCGGATTCCAGCAGAAGGCGCTTGGAGACGCCGACCAGCGAGCGTCCAGTCCCCGTAAGAACGGTCGCCAAAATCCCGATCAGCCGCTTCGAGATTCTCAGCCCCAACGTTCGGGCGACGTGCTCCAGAACCGTCGCGCGATCGTGGATCGTCGGCTCGGACAAAAGGCCGATGCACCACTCGCGCGATTGGGGGAGCAGCGCTCTGAGACTCCTGGCGTCGTCCTGAACCGTCGCGACGAGGAGCGTCCGCCGCCTCGACCTCATGCGGCGTTCGAGCGCCATGCGAAGCATCAGCTTGGCTTTGGGCCCCCGCAAGGCGTCCTGAACGTGATCGAGGACAAGGGCCTCGGACATCGGCTTGCACCCACCCGCCATCCACTCCGCCGCAGGCATGACCCGCGCGACCTCGCGGCATTGAGTCGTCAACAGTTCGGTAGCGGCTTCGATGAGGTGCGATTTGCCCCACCCGCTCGGCCCTGCGATGACCGCGTTCGTCGCGATCCCGTTGGCAAAGAGCATTGCGGTCTCGACCGCTTGGACGTTGGTACGGACCACGGCGAAAGAAGCGAACGATTGACCGTCTTCGGGCAACTGAGAGCCGGGAAAGCGAACCTCATCCAAGCCGTCGTCCCAGGCGGTCGCCCAAGTCGCCGAACGGGTCCCCAAGGCGCTGAACTGTCTTCCCATCTCCCCCAAAAAAGAACCTGAAACCCGGTGGAATCGGGTGGCCCTTGCCCGCTTGTCCTCTCAGGACGCCCCATGCGCGGCAGTCCCATTGTCCGAGACCGACAAATGCCACGTCAAGCGTCCAAAAACCGGAGTTTGAGTGGCGCTTACTCTCGGAATCGCTCAGAAACGACGAATTGCGCCGAAATACGTCGTTTCACGAAATCCGTAAGTTCGACGCAATCCCCAGGTTTTCCACCGCCTAATGTGAAATCTTCGGCCAGTAGGCGCCATAAACGAACTTGGGGCTGTGGTCGGGAACATGGCACTTCGCGCACGACTTCTCCCCACCCGCCGCGAGAGAGTGGTTAAAGGGATCGAGCGCGTGCCTGCCGCCCGGACCATGACAATTCTCACAGCCCACGCCCGCCAGCGAAGGAGTCGCCTCGCGCGATGCGAACCCACCTTTAGACTCCAACCCCACAACATGGCAGCCCACGCAATCCGGGTCGCGGTCATGGCCCACCTTTTCGAGGGTGGCAAGAGCCTTCGCGTGAGCCGACTCGGACCAGACGCCGTGGGCGAGCTTGTGGCAGGTCCCACACCTTTCGCTCCCGACGAACCCCACTTCGCTCGGCGTTCGCGGGAGTTTCGCGAGCAGGTCCTCTTCGCCAACGCGGTCCAGGTACGAGCGGTAGAGGCGTTGGGCGTTGGGATCGTCCGCATGGGTGAGGTTGAGCGCCGTCACGCGGAAACTCGAGAACTTCTTGCCGTCCCAGCGGAGCGAAGCGAGGTACTTGCCCTTGTCGCCGCAAGAGGCGAGCAGCGTTTCTCCGACTTGCTCGGGCTCGGGCGGAGTCCCTCCGGATCGATAGGCGATCAACCGGAGTTTGGGGTGTTGCTTCGCCACTTCCCGCGCGTGTTCCAACGTCCCCTGAAGCATCAATACGGGTACGAGACGCCCCTGCGAAGCCTCTTCGATCAAGGTTTCGACCGCCCGATCGAGGGCGAGTGGCCGAAGCCCAAGGGGCGATGCGACAGCGCCGGGGTCGCCAGAGAAGCCTCCGATCAAGAAAGGTCCAACTGAGGCAAACCGAGCCATGTCGAGTTCATCCCCAGAAGCAACGCAGCTCGACACGAAACGCCCGCCCGACAGGTTTTGCAGGGCCAGGACCTGGCCTCGCCCCAACTTGGCTTCGCTCGGCGCGAGGTTGACCGCTGAGACCTTCGAGAGCGAGGCCAACTGGGCAAGGGCCTCTGCCTTGAGTACGTCCTGCCTTCCAGTGCCCTCGACCCAACCCCCGTTATCGAGTACGAGCGCTTGCTTCCCCGCGGTCAGCGACTTCAGCGCCGTGGCGCGGCGAACGACGCCTCCGATCATGGGCGAAGAACAACCGCAAGGAGCGAGGTATCCCCGGTTGTCGCCCGTGAGCACCACGACCCATTCCTGAGGCTCGCTTGGGCCTCTGAGCGACCCCACCGCTAACCACGAAAACGCGGGCAACAGAATCCAGAGCTTTCTCATTGCACGCTCGCCCGGACGAGGGCCGAAACCACGGGCTGTTGCGGATCGTCGGTGTAAATGCGGAGCTGGGACGCCAGCAAACCGAACTCGGCGTTGCCCAAGTACGTAACCGTAACGCGATGCTCCGTCCCGTTCGCGTTGGAACGGTGCTCGACTCTGAAGTACGGGCTGTCCACTTCGACCTTGGTGATCTTGAACGGCTTGGAGAGCCGGGACACGAAAAGGTGCATCCGCTTCGGGTCCTTGCCGACTTCACCCATAAAGAGGACGTTCGGGCTGGCGACAATGCCCGATTGCACCGTCATGCCATGCCGCAATATCCCGAACTTCTCGTGGTTGGTTCGAAGCAAAACGGTCGCAAACAGCCTCCCGTTGGGGATGTCAGGATCGAGTTGAACCTTGATACGGTAGCCTTTCTTCGGCTTCGGGGGCTCGTTGAGTTCAGGGTCGGCGATCGTTCCCGACCAGCGTTCGATGGAGACCTTGCCGTTCCATCCATCGATCTGCGAGTCGGTGATACGGAACGACTCCGGATCGTCGACCACCACGTAAAACTCGTGCTTGCCTTCGCTGGCTTTGGCGTCGACCAGCCCGCTCTTGGGATCGAGGATCCGATACACCGGCTTCACGCGAAGCTTGATCGTAAGCTCGACGACCGGACGCTCCGGGTCGTTCGTATAGACCAAGACCTTCTTGTGCTGGTCCCCCACGAAGTCGGTGGTCTCCATACTGAGCCTCAGGAGCGCCGACTTCTGAGCGTCGAGCGGCGCGGGTCGAGTCACGAGCAAACACCCGCAATCCGGGATCAGCCGCAACGCCAGCGGCCCCGTGCCTACGTTCGATGCCTGAACCGTGAAGTCAACGTCCTGCCCCTGCACCGTAGAGCCCAGGTCCAGCGTCAGCGGCTGAAGCACCACGCTGGGCGCTTGGGCGGCGACCCTCTTCTTCTTTTCGAGGTTCGTATGGAGGAAATCGACCAGTTCGAGGTTGAATTTGGTGATCCCGATCTCCCACAGCGAGGGCTTGTTCCGCGAGCGCATCGAGACGTCGGATCGGCCCGTAAAGGACCCGTTGGGTTGCGTCTGGCCGGCCCCATAGTAGTAGGCGAGCGCAAAGCCGACCTCGTTGTAGACATCCACAGCGTCAACGGGGAGCGCCGGATTGCCGCGTTGGAGGCCGATCACCGTCTCAACCGCAGGCTCGCCCGAAACATACGCGACCGAGTGTACGGCGCCCGCGGGCAAGTCCGAACCGGCTGGAAGGGGCAACGAAGGCTCGAAGCTGATCCGCACGTCGGCAGGCCTACCGAACTTCACTTTGAAGAAGGGCAGCATCTTGCCCCATTCCTTGATCGCCGCGTCCCTCGCTTCGGCGAACTCTCCCCGGAAGTCGGCTGGCGCCTTCGAATCATCCCAGTCGATCACGATCTGCTTTTTCGGAAGGGCTTGAGCGCGAGCGCTCGCCGCAGCGAAGTCGCCTTGCTCCATCAAGCGTTCGACTTCAAGAACCGAGCGCAGGAACTCCTCCGTCGCGCCTGGCGGAGCAAGCGGCGGTTGCAGCGGACCTTGCGCCGCCCCGATCAAGACCAATCCCACGAGCCAATTCATCGTTATTCCCAATCCTCAGCTTCTACGCAATGAGACGACACGAACGCTCCAACGCTTCGTTCCCTTGCGCTCTCCAAAATCCTTACTCGATATGGGTCCCTTCGACGGGCCGTTGCCTCAAGAAAGCCTCGATGAATCCGTCGATGTCGCCGTCGAGGACGGCCTGCACGTTCCCGGTCTCGTAACCCGTTCGATGGTCCTTGACCAGCGTATAAGGCTGGAGAACGTAGCTTCGAATCTGCCTGCCCCACTCGGCCGGGCTCGCTTCGCCCTTGATTTCGCGAATTTGCTGTTCGGTGATCGCTTGTTCGAGCGCCTTGAGCCGGGCAAGAAGCACCGTCATCGCGTGGGCGCGGTTCTTGTGCTGGCTGCGTTCGTTCTGGCATACCACCGTGATTCCCGTAGGGAGGTGGGTGATCCGCACCGCGCTTTCCGTCTTGTTCACGTGCTGGCCGCCCGCCCCGCCCGCGCGGAGCGTGTCCACCTTCAAGTCGTCCGGGTTGATTTGCACCTCAGACTCATCGAACTCAGGCGACACCTCGACCCGAGCAAAGGAAGTGTGACGCCGGGCGTTCGCGTCGTACGGAGAGATGCGAACGAGCCTGTGAACGCCGTTCTCTGACTTCAGGTAGCCAAAGCTGTTGAGCCCGGAGACGGTAAATCCGATGTTTCGGTACCCGGTCACGTCGCCGGGCGTCTCGTTGAGGATCTCCAGTTTGAAGCCCCGACGCTGACACCACCTCTCGTAGATTCGAAACAGCATCGAGGCCCAATCGCAGGCCTCCGTACCCCCCGCGCCCGCGCTGATCTCGACGATGGAGTTCCGAGCGTCGTGCTCGCCGCTGATGAGAGTCTGGAGTTCGTACGCATCGAACTCCTTGAGATACTTGGCGGCCATCTGGGAAACCTCGCGCTCGATTTCCGCATTCGGGTCCTCCTTGAGCATCGCTAAGAGGTCCTCGATGTCGCTCAAGTCCTTTTGAAACTTGCGAAAGCCCTGAACGACGTCGCGCAAGCGCGAGAGCTTCTGAAACGTCTTGTTAGCCTCGGCCGGGTCGTCCCAGAAGTCGGACGCTACCGAAAGTTGTTCCAAGCGGGCGATCTCTGCATCAAGTCGATGCAGGTCAAAGATGTTCTCCGATAGCGTCCAGGCGCCCGCGCACCGTGGACAGCGCTTCATGCTGTTCGAGGGTCAGCATTCAGCGATTGTACCCACGGATCGGACTTTGGAGAGAACCAGAACCAGCCGGCCCCGAACCGCAAAGCTTCGGCCTCGCCGTGAAACGGCAACAAACCCGGCTTCAGGCCGAGGCTCTTGCCGTATGGCCCGCCTTGCGTTACTTCCGTCGACGACGGATTAGGGACACCAGACCCAATCCAAGAACGCCGAGGGTCGCGGGCTCTGGCACTGCAACCATCGTAACGTTGTCGAGGAATCCGCCGTGGTAAGGGAAATTCGTGTATCCGTCTTGGAATCGCAGTTCAGTCGAAGTCGACGACGCGGTGAACACATAAGCGTAGGTCGTCCAGTCGAGATCGTCCGTCGTAGAATCACTTCCGTCAACATAAGCAAAGGCCGAGCCGTTGAGATAGAGCCTTAGCGAGTCGTCTGGATTCGTCGAGGATAAGTAGGGATTCGCGGCATAGTCAAAGGTGAGGCGGTACGATTGTCCCGCCCAAGTTGCGATTGTTTGCGAAATCGAACCTGCATATCCGCTCTCCACTTCGGTGTATTGTTCGCCATCTGAGGCGATCCACTTGCCGGGTCTGCTTTCAAGCCAGGTCCATTGGCTGCCGCTTCGGGTCCAACCGTCCGCGCTCGTCCCGTTGCGAACGTACCAATACGTGCCGAGCCCGTCGTCGGACGTGGCGACGACGTCAGGGCTTTCGAACGACCCGTTGACCACCAGATTCGCAGATGAAATAGCCGAAACGGCGAGAGTCACGGCAAGTGCAAGATGTTTCATGAGGTTCAAGCGTCTCCGCAAGTTATTGACCAAAACGGCCGGCAATGTGACGGAAAACGACAAAGAACCTCGGTTTCGAGCCGAGGTTCTGGTAGTTCGGACGGGAACCACCGCCTACTTCTTGCGTCGCCGAAGAAGCGCCGCCGCCCCTAAGCTAAGCGCAGCCATCGTGGCGGGCTCAGGAACCGGGACAAACGCGATTCCCGCAAAGTTATCGCCAAGCGTTCCAACCGAGGTCGCCACGCCCGTCGTCGTGTTGATCGTGGCCAGGTGCCTGCTAGATCCCTGTCGAACGATTGCCCACAACGTGCCATCGTCAGGGTTGGTCGCAAGACCATTCATGCCGCTAATGCCGGCGCTGTTCATCGTGATCGCCAAGGTTCCAAGGGACGAGCCGTCGCTGGGGTCCAACGTGTAAAGAAGGCCGTCGAAGGCTGCCGCACCATAAAGGGTGCTCCCAACGAAAGCGAGACCCTTCAGATCCTCGGCCACGTCGCCGATGTCAGTTGCAGTTCCGCTCGTGGTCGTGTCGAAGAGTTGATTGGTACGATCTGTAACGAGAAGCCGGCCCGTGTTGGGGTTGTACGTGATGGCGAGTTGTTCGTTGGTGACGTTCGGACCCGTGAACTGACCGGACGTTACGATTGAAGCAGTGTTTACGTCGATGCTCTCCCAGTATCGATCACCAGTGCTGATTCCCGATGCATGGTAAAGCAAACCGTCGGCCGGGTTGTAGCCGATCGTTTCGCCGTCGTTGCCGTTTCCCAAGGACATGAGAAACGTCGAACTCGCGTCCGTCTTGCTGAGCCAGTACAGCGTTTCTGAAACTGACGCGCCGTCGCCTGTCACGCCAACTAGACGGGACTGCGCCAAGGCCGCAACCGCGCCGAGCGCGACGGCGGCGAGAATACAAATGGGTTTGTGAATACGCATGACAAATACCTCCAGACATGAATTGTCAGGGGCGGACCAATACGTGACGCAAAGGTACGGTATCTTTGTCTGGGGGGCGACTATCTGGCAAAATTACGGGGGCAGCGTAAAGCGGATCGGTCGCAGATAAGACGACGCTCCCAATCCGTTGAACTTGACGAGGGCTTCGCTTCGTCAACAGTATAATAACGGGAACGGCGGCGTGTGCCGCCTGCCCGGAGGGGTTTTGGGGATGAAACATCTTGCTTTGAGGTCATCGTTGACGGTCGCTTTCGGCGTCGCCCTTGCGGCTTCGCTTTCCGCGCAGCAAACGCAGCAGTACTACCCGTCGGCTCGAATCGGGGGGATTCAACCCGTGATCGAATCGAGCTACAAGTGGTTCCCGCAGATTCAGCCATCCTTCCGGATTGGCAAGCTCTCGCCTGCCAACCCCTCGATTCCCCCGCGCGAGGATGGTCCCTTCTCGGGTCTCCGAGCCGGCTCCCAACTCCTTGCACCCCGATCCAACCTCGACGCCAAGTTTCCCGGTATCGACGCGACCGGGTGGGTGCCGCCCGATCCCAACCTCGCCGTGGGCCCAGGACACATTGTCGAAGTCGTGAACTCCGACATCGCTTGGTTCAACAAAGCCACCGGGGCGAAGCAGTTCCAGGTCTCGATGGCGCCGGTTCCCGGCCCGACCGAGGGCTTCTTCGAGTCGCTCAATCCCTCCGACTTCGTCTTCGACCCCAAATGCTTCTATGACCAAGTGTCAGGCAGGTTCTTCGTCGTGGCGCTGGAGTTGGATCAGGGTGGCCAAGCGAGCAAAGCGCTCGTCGCCGTCTCCGACGACTCCGACCCGAACGGCGTTTGGCACAAGTACCGATTCGAAGCGATGATGAACGTCAATGGCACCCCCACTTGGCTCGACTATCCGGGCTTTGGGTGCAACAAGGACGCGCTCATCGTAACTGGCAACCAATTCGGTTTCTCTTCCGGCTTCTATGGCGTTCAGGTGATCACCGTGCCCAAGGCGCAGATTCTGAGCGGCGCGGTCGCCTCCCAAACCCAAACCCTTCTGGCGAGTTCCTTCACCATTCAAGTTGCGAGAACCCCAGACCCCAACTTGAACCATATTTACATGGTCGGCGAGGGGCAGAACAGATCCCAAATGAGGCTCTATGCGGTCACCGGGCTCCCCAATAACCCGGTCGTCAGTCAGACCGCCGTAGCGATCCCGACCTGGTTCCCGCCCTCGGTCAACGCGCCGAGCCCCAACGGACGCACCCTCGACAGCCTCGACGGCAGAATCTACGATGCGGACTGGCTCAACGGCCGGCTCGTGGCCGTTCATACCCCGAGAGTCTCGCAGTCCGACTCGCGGAACATGATCCGTTGGTATGAGTTCAGCACGAACGGCTGGCCGACCATGCCGAACCCGCCCACGCTCTTCCAGTCCGGCAACGTCATCGGAGGCTCGGGCGAGCACTACCACATGGCGGGCATCGCGTTGAACTCGGTGAACGACATGGCGGTCGTATTCACGCGGAGCAGTTCGTCGATCGTGGCCGACCTCATGGTCGCGGGACGCAAGGCGAGCGACCCTCCTGGCGCCATCGGCACGCCAGTCCTCGTTTCGAACAGCCTCGGAGCCTCGTACGGCTCGCCAGGATTCAACCGATGGGGCGACTATTTCAGCATGGAAGTCGACCCCGACGACAACCTGAAGTTCTGGAGCATCGGCATGATCGGTAAGGCCAACGGAAACTGGACCACGATCATCAACAGCCACACGATCTCCGACATCGGTACCGGCGGGCAGTTCACGCTGTTCCCGCCCCTCACGGCCTCGATCTACCAAGACCCGTATTCGAATCCATCCGTTCAGGGGATCAACCTACAGGGTGGACCGGGTGACGTGGCCAATTCGGACAACATCAACCTGACGATCGGCTCGGTGTTCATGCCCGGACTCGGCCAAGTCGCCGCAGGTCATTTCACTTACGACCTCGAGGGCAACCTCTCCGCCTTAACGACGCTTCGAGTCAATCTGGAAGCCAACGCGCTGAGCACCTGCACGATTTTCGTGATGGTGAAGAACCAGATCACCGGAAAGTGGCACAGCGTTAAGGCGTTCCCCGCCAAACCGACCGGCAACGCCCAGGTGTTGGTGACGTTGCCGGCCCCCTTAAGCCAGTGGCGAACAAGCTCGGGCGCGATGGATGTGGTGATCCGCGCGGTGAACCCGATTCGGTCCCGGCTGTTCGTGATGCCGCTGGCGTTCACGTTGAGCTTGGACTTGGTTGAGGTTCAGGCGAGGTTCTAGCTCGCTCCAAGGAATCGGGGGCGTCCTAAGCGGCGCCTTCGATTCTCCGGGCGTTGCGCTTCTGCCCGGCATAGGACCGGGTCGCCAGCGCCGCCCGGCGTCCGCTTGAAAGGTTCTCCAGCAACTTGCCTTGCGACTCCCTCGCGCTGGCAATGACCCTCTCCGCAACTTCGTTCGCTTGCGCCACAAGGGTTTGCGTTTCTTCGTCCAAAGGGAGTTTCGACAGCGCGTCGATCGTTTTCTCTCGCTCCGCCAAGACGGCGAAGAGCGATTCGAAGTCTTCTGCGCGAAGCGCCTGTTCGGCCGCCAAGGTCAGAATGAGGAGCCGACTCGATTCGGAGTGGGCGCTACGCCGCACGCTGTCTCTCCTCCGGCTCAGGGGAAAGGCTCTTCGAGAGGCTGTCCCAACTCGAGCGCAGATCGCTCAGAACCTGCATCGATCGGTCGATGCCGCCTGGGTCGTCGTTCACGTTCGCCTCGACCAGTTGGTTGAGAACATAGGAATAAAGCGAGAACAGGTGGGTGGCGATTTCGCCACCTTGCTCCATGTCGAGGCACGAAGTCAGTTCCAGGACGATTCTCTGCGCGCGCTGGAGGTTCTTGTTTTGAGCTTCGAGGTCACCTGCCTCCATCGCTCGCTTCCCCGCCTCCATGAACCTGAGAGCGCCATCGTAGAGCATCAGGACCAGTTGAAGCGGCGATGCGCCGTTGACGGCGTTCTTCTGATATTCGTGGAGATACCTGGATTGAGACAATGCGTTCGTTCCCCGGCTGTGAGACTTGCCAGCTTTATCTTAGGCTTGGGGCGCGCCCATCTTCAGGTACCCGGTTGCGGTTTTTCCGATCGAGCTACTGGGCTTTCGGCTCGTCGGCTGCATATTCTTCGCGCCGGATAAAGAGCGCCACGACCACCGCTGAGGTGAGAAACCAAGCAAGGGGTACGAGGTAGGTCCACGCCGACGGGTACTCCGGTTGCGGCGCTTCCTTGACGGCTCGCAGAGCAAAATACTGGTCGAGCCGCAAATAGAGGAACGTCGACGAGGTCAGCACACCGCCGATAAACCCGCCCGCTGCGGCCATGCCAAACCTGCGCGTCGCCCAAGCCCCGAACGCAGCCGCCGGAACGCCTCCGATCACCAGGTCCATCAGCAGGGTCAAGGTCTTGTGCGTCTCCACAAACGCAAAATGCGGCCAAACCGTCAGCAGGTACGTCACCAGAGCCACGCCCACAAAGGACGAGCACCCGAAGAGCATCTGGGTGTCCGCGTCCTGAGTCTTCGGCGCGGGCGCCGGCAACTCCTCATCGGTTCTGAGCGGTTCAAATGGCATGGCCCGATCCCCCGTGGCGAGTTCATTATGTAACCGGATGGGATGGAAGGCTGGGAACACCCAGGGAGCGCCCGCGTCTCGCCAGAGCACCCCAAAACGAGTTTGGGGTGGCACCCGTAGCGTCTCGCGGGCAAAGTCCTACGAGCGCCACGGACCGAGTGGCTCGGATCGGCGGAGGGCCGTGCCGTTCGTCCGGGACGGTTCCGAATCCCATCGCCGGAGCAGTAGGAAAGACGCCCGCCGTAAAGGCGCCAGAGCACCCCAAAACGAGTTTGGGGTGGCACCCGTAGGAAGCAGGCTTGTCCCATAGGATAGCCATCAGCCCCGGAGCACCCCAAAACGAGTTGGAGGTGGCACCCGCGCGTGCATCGCGCGCTTGCGAACCCGTCCCGTCGTCTGGAACAGCGTATATAGGGACTCGGACCTTCTCGGACCGCCCCGCCTCATCGAAGTCCTTCCGAAAGTGTGCGATCAGCGCGCGCTTTGCCTTCATGCCCACCGCCGCCTCCTTGGGGCGCCCTACGGTCAGCTTTCCTATGAGGCAATGCGGTCCCTTGACGTGCGGGGACGAAGCAGGTATCCTACAATGCTCGGAGCGTGTCGCAACGCCCCGGTACCCACATTTGGGCCGCGAGGTCCGTGCGGAGACCCCGCATACCACCTCGATAACGGCGGGAAAACGTATGGCAAAACAGTGTTTGATCGAAAAACAGAAGCGCAAGCCTAAGTTCAATGCGCGCAGCTACAATCGCTGCTCGATCTGCGGACGAAGCCGCGGTTACTTCCGATTCTTCGGCCTCTGCCGAGTGTGTCTTCGCGAGCTCGCTCACAAAGGCGTGCTCCCTGGAGTCAAAAAGTCGAGCTGGTAGCTCGGGGGAGACCATCGAAATGCACAGCGATCCTATCGCCGATCTCTTGACGCGTATCCGTAACGGCTGTTCGGCCAACCTGCCGAGCATCGAAGTGCCGCATAGCAAGCTCAAGCTCGAAGTCGTGAAGATCCTCGAAAACGAGGGATTCCTCAAGGGCCACGAGGTGGTGAGCGAGGCCAAGTTCCCCGCGATCCGGATTCACCTTCGTTACGACGCCAAGCGGCGGCCGATCATCAAGCACATCCAGCGGGTCAGCAAGCCCGGACTGCGGGTCTACCGCCCGGTGGCGAACCTCTTGCCGAGACGCAGCGGCTTGGCGACCCAGATTCTGACGACGAGCATCGGCGTCATGACCGACCGTGAGGCACGAAGACGCAACGTCGGCGGCGAAGTCCTCTGTGAGGTTTGGTAGGAAACGATCATGTCGAGAGTTGGACTTAAACCTATTTCCGTCCCGGCCGGGGTAACCGTTACGGTCAGCCCCGAGAACCAAGTGTCCGTCAAAGGGCCGAAGGGCGAGCTTCGCGTCGACGTATACCCAGGGCTTTCCGTCAACGTGGGCGAAGGCGAGATCACGATTTCGAGGTCGAGCAACGAGCGCGTGGCCAGGAGCCAGCACGGGCTCGCTCGAACCCTGATCGGCAACTGCGTGCAAGGCGTCACGGCCGGGCACACGAAGCAACTGGAGATTCAAGGCGTCGGTTTCCGCGCTCTGCTCGAGGGCAAGAACCTCGTCCTTAACGTCGGGTATTCCCACCCAGTGAAGATCGAAGCGGTTCCCGGTGTCGATTTCGAACTCGCTCAAGAGGAACGCTCGCGAACTCAGAGAGTCGTCGTTTCCGGCATCGACAAGCAGAAGGTGGGCCAAGTCGCCGCCGACATCCGCAAGGTCCGAAAACCCGACCCGTACAAGGGCAAGGGAATTCGCTACGTCGGCGAAGTCGTGAGGCTGAAGGCCGGGAAGCGAGCGGCCTCCGCGAAGAAGTAACCAAGAGGATAAATCGAAGTGGCAAAACGAACGAAGGTGATGCAAAGAAAGGCGCGGCACGCCCGAATCCGGAAGCGTGTGCTGGGAACGTCCGACCGTCCCCGGCTGTCGGTATTCCGCAGCCTGAAGCAGGTATACGCCCAAGTGATCGACGACACGCAAGGGATCACCCTGGCGGCGGCGAGCAGCCTGGAAAAGCCCCTGAGCGCGAGCGGCAACGTCGAAGGCGGAAAGCGAATCGGCGCAGAGATCGCCAAGCGGGCCAAGGCTCAAGGCATCTCGAAAGTCGTGTTCGACCGAGGCGGATACAGGTTTACGGGCGTGGTCGCGGGAATTGCGGAGGGCGCTCGGGAAGGAGGCTTGGAGTTTTAACATGAGAATGATGAGCAGGCTCAGCGGCAAGCGCCAGAGTTCCAACACCGAAGGCCCGCAACTGGACGTTCGCATCGTCCGAACGAACAAGGTGTTCAAGACCCACAAGGGAGGCAAGACCGCCTCTTGGTCGATCCTCGTCGTCGTGGGCGACAACAAGGGCAAGGTCGGCATCGGGCTCGGCAAGGCCCGCGGCATCCCTGACGCCATTCGCAAAGCCGAAGAGGCCGCGCGGAAGTCGATGATGGCGATTCCTATGATCAAGGAAACGATTCCCCACGAAGTGCAGGCCGTCGCCGGCACCTCGCGCGTCATCCTCCGCCCCGCCAGCGCGGGTACGGGCGTGAAGGCAGGCGGAGCGGTGCGAGCTTGCCTTGAGGCTGCAGGAATCCACAACGTTCTTTCGAAGACCCTCGGGAGCCGCAACCCCATCAACGTCGCGTATGCCACCATGACCGCGCTCCAGAAGTTGAGCGTTCCGGAAACGAACGCCGAGCTGCGCGGGCTGGAAGTGAACGAGTTGGTGCCTTGGCTCGCCCGCGCCCGAAAGGAGGAAGCCGATGCTGCGTATTAAGCTCGTCCGAAGCCTGATCGGGAACAACCCGCGAAATCGCGCGACCGTGGCCGCCCTGGGTCTGCGCAAAATGCAGCAAACCGTGTACCTACCCGACAACCCCAGCGTCCGAGGGATGGTCCATCACGTGAAGCACTTGCTCGAGGTCGAGGCCGTCGAGTCTGCGCCCGAAGTCAAGAAGAGCCCCAAGCCCAGGGCCGCCGCAAAGAGGGCCGAGCCCCGTGCCAAGGCAACTCCCAAGGCCAAGCCCGAACCCAAGGCCGCAACGGAAGCCGTTGCCGTCGAAGCCGAGGCGAAACCTGCGCCGAAAAAGCCCGCCGCCCCCAAGAAGGCTGCGGCCAAGCCTAAGGCTGCGAAGAAGTCCGAACCCAAGGTGAAATGATGTCTGAATTGCACAATCTCAAACCGCCCAAGGGAAGCCGCTCCACCAAGCGCCGCGTCGGCCGAGGGATCGGCAGCGGCATGGGTAAGACCGCGACCCGGGGCACCAAGGGCCAAAAGGCTCGCCGCCAAATCCATCCAGGGTTCGAAGGCGGCCAAACGCCCATCCACCGCCGGTTGCCGGTCAAGAAGGGCTTTCGCAACATCAACAAGAAGGAGTACGCGGTCGTCAACCTCGACGATCTGGAGATTCACTTCAAGGCGGGAGAGAAGGTGGATACGGCCGCCATTCAAGCGAAAGGCATCGTGGGTGACCTGAAAGACGGCATCAAAGTGCTCGCGTTCGGCAAACTCACGAAAAAGCTCACCGTCACCGCGACGAAGTTCAGCGCGGCGGCAAAGGCAGCCATCGAATCGGCCGGGGGAGAAGCGATCATCCAGTGAGCGGCGTTCTAGGCGGTGGAATCGGCGATAAGGGCCTGAAGCTCTCCTTGATGGAGACGCTTCGCCACGCCTGGGCCGACGACGATCTGCGGCCCCGAATCCTGTTCGTCATCACGATGTTCGCCGTGTACGCCTTCGGAGTCAACGTTGCCGTTCCGATTCCCGGCGTCAGCACCGAAGCCATCGTCGACAAGCTGAAGTCGATCCCGATGTTCCAGTTCCTGGACGTGTTTGGGGGAGGCGCGCTCAAAAGGCTTTCCATCTTCGCGCTCGGCCTCAACCCCTACATCACCGCCTCGATCATCATGCAGATCCTAAGCGCGAGCATCCCTTCGTGGAAGAAGGAACTGCAAGAAGGCGGCGAGTACGCCCGGAGGCAACAGAACCGCCGCATCAGACTCCTAACCTTGATCTTGTGCGTGGTCCAAGCGACCAGCCTGCTCTCCATCATCAAGACCGCCGTTCCGATCACGACCGGCGACATCATAACGGTCACCGTGTTTTGGACCGCCGGCGCGATGTTCCTGCTCTGGGTAGGCGAGCAGATCACCGAGAAGGGAATCGGCAACGGGATCTCGCTGATGATCTTCGCGGGCATCATCATTTCGCTTCCGACCCAAACTGGCGCGATCATCAAGCAGATTCAAGACGGGTTCGCGCACTGGTATCAACTCGTTCTCCTGTTCCTTATCTTTATCGCCGTCACTTGGATCATCGTGCTCTTCACCACGGCCCAGCGCAGAATCGGAATTCAGCACATGAGAAGGCAAGTCGGCACGCGCATGATGGGCGGCACTTCGAGCTACCTGCCCCTTTCGCTCAACCTAGCGGGCGTTATTCCGATCATCTTCGCCATGTCGCTCGCCTTCATGCCGCTTCAGTTCGCGGCGGCGTTTCCTGCGGATTCATGGCCCCATGAGGCGCTGCAGACGGTGCAGAAGTTCCTTGCGCCCAGCTTCTCCTCGTGGGAAGGGGTCGCGGCCTGCTTCGTGTATTCGGCGCTGATCTTCTTCTTCACGTACTTCTACACGGCGATCCAGTACAACGTGGAAGACATGTCGAACCACCTCAAGCGAGCCGGTTCGTTCATCCCCGGAGTTCGCCCAGGCAAGCAAACTAAAGACTTCCTCGACGGAGTGATTTCTCGGATCACCCTCGTCGGCGCAGTGTTTCTCGCTGTCGTCGCGTTGCTCCAGTTCCTTGCGCCGGAGATCACGGGGCTGCAAAACGTTGGCTACTTCTTCGGCACCTCCCTGCTCATCATCGTGAGCGTGGCTCTCGAAACGATGAGGCAGATGGAGGCCAGCCTGTTGATGAAGCAGTACGAGAGGTAGGTGGCCGTGCGACTGATCCTGATCGGCCCGCCAGGGGTAGGAAAAGGAACTCAAGCGGCCAAGCTTCAGCAAGCTTTCGGCGTCGTGCCGCTTTCCTCGGGCAATATCTTTCGCGCGGAGATTCAAGCCGGCACGCCTTTGGGTCTGCAAGCCAAGAAGTACCTCGACTCGGGCGAGCTCGTTCCCGATGAAGTGACTATCGGGATGATGCAGACCCGGCTCTCAAACCCCGACGTCGTCAAATCGGGCTTTATCCTCGACGGGTTTCCAAGAACTCTCGAACAAGCGGTCGCGCTCGACAAGATGCTCGACACGCTCAACCTCACTCTCGACGCTGCGATCGTGTTCGAGGTCGACGACGAGATCGTGGTCGATCGCCTGAGTGGCCGACTGATTTGCCCCAACTGCGGCGAGATATTCCATAAGACGCACCGACCTCCCGCGACGCCCGGCCTCTGCGACAAGTGCCAAGGCCAGTTGACCGTCCGGGTCGATGACAACGCGGAGACCATCCGCAACCGACTCCGAGTGAGCCACGAGGCCACCGCGCCGATCCTCGGATACTACGAACAACGGGGAATCCTGATTCGGGTCGACGGAGCGCAGAGTCCGGACGGAGTGTTCGCTGAGGTGACTGCGGGGCTGGGTTCGTGATCGAGCTCAAGACTCCCGAACAGATCGCGCTGATGCGGGAAGCGGGCCGAATCGTCGCGCGCGCGCTTCGGATCATGGCCGAGGCGATCGTTCCTGGCAAAACCACCCCTCTTGAACTCGACGGCCTGGCAGAAGAGGTCGTGCGCAAAGCCGGAGGCATCCCCAGTTTCAAGGGGTACCGGGGGTTTCCCAACAGCGTCTGCATCTCGGTCAATGAAGCGGTCGTTCACGGAATCCCGGATAGCCGCAAGCTCCAAGAAGGCGACATCGTTGGATTGGACCTCGGCGTCACTCTCGAAGGCTGGAACGCAGACGGAGCCTGGACCTATCCGGTGGGCGCCATCAACGAAAAGGCGCAACGGCTCTTGAATGTGACCAAGGAGTCGCTCTTTCAGGGAATCGCCAAGGCTCGAGTCGGAAACCGCGTGGGCGACATTTCGGCGGCGATCGAGAAGTACGTAACGAGAAACGGGTACGCCGTGGTACGCGACCTCGTGGGACACGGCATCGGAAGAAAGGTTCACGAAGAACCGAGCGTTCCCAACTTCGGCAGGCCGCGATCGGGCCCCAAGCTGCTCGAAGGAACGACGATCTGCATCGAGCCGATGGTCAACGAAGGAACTTGGAAGGTCCAGACGCTTCCTGACCATTGGACGTTAATCGCCGCCGACCGCAAGCTCTCCGCGCATTTCGAGCACACCGTCGCGATCACCTCTCAAGGCCCCGAACTCCTGACCGTGGAGTAGTCGCAGGCCCAAAAGGGGGCGTTCCCTGCGTCAAATCGGGTTTACTGGGAAGTCTCAACGAACGGAGCGTTCATGGCAAGAGCACGCAGACCTAAGAAAGCGCCAAGCGACGAAAAAGAAAAGGGCATCGAGCTCGAAGGAACGGTGATCGAGAACCTTCCTAACGCGCGGTTTCGCGTCAGGCTCGATGAAGGCGATATGGAAGTGCTCGCGCATGTGAGCGGCAAGATGAGAATGCACTACATACGGATTCTCCCCGGCGACCGGGTAAGGCTGGAACTGTCGCCGTACGACCTGACGATGGGTCGGATCGTCTACCGCTACAAGTAGCGCGAGCCGCCGAAGGAAGGAATTCCTGGGATTTGCGCCTACAAGGTAGAAAGCGCTCACATTAGCTTGGTATACTCCCCGTTTGCGTCAATCGGTGGAGCAACGCCGAACGATGCGGGCTGACTGTGCCCGGCTAATGTAGAGACGAATTCAAAGGAACGACGGAGCCATGAAAGTACGCGCGAGTGTAAAAAGAATCTGCGACAAGTGCAAGATCGTCAAGCGCAAGGGCGTCGTCCGTGTCCTCTGCGTCAACGCCAAGCACAAGCAGCGGCAAGGCTAAGCAAGCTCGGAGAGGAAACAAAGACGAATGGCACGTATTGCAGGCGTAGACCTTCCCAGAGAGAAGCCGATCCTGTACGCCCTGCCGCATATCTACGGCATCGGCAAGCACAACGCGGCGGAACTGATTGAGAAGGCGGGGCTCGATCCGCGAGTTCGGGTCAGGGACCTTTCCGATTCTGATGTCGCCAAGCTCCGTGAGATCATCGACCGCGACTATGTCGTCGAGGGAGACCTTCGGCGCGAGGTCCAATCCAACGTCCGACGCCTGATCGAAATCGGCTGCTATAGGGGCCTTCGGCACCGCCGAGGACTCCCCACGCGAGGGCAAAGAACCCGCAGCAACGCTCGGCAGCGCAAAGGACCTCGAAAGACGGTCGCCGGCAAGAAGAAGGCGAAGAAGTAATTCCTAACTGGGCCGCTTCCCCTCAAGGCGCGGCCCGAACCAGTCACAAGACACAGAACCCATGGCGAGAAAGCAGACCCGTAGCAGCAAATCGAAGGAGCGGAGGCAGGTATCCGAAGGGATCGCCTTTATCCGATCGTCCTTCAACAACACCCTCGTTTCGATCACCGACCCGACGGGGGCCGTTCTTTGTTGGTCCAGCGCGGGCGCGTGCAACTTCAAAGGAAGCCGAAAGGGCACTCCGTTCGCAGCGCAAGTCGCAGCCGAACAGTGCGCACGCAAGGCGCTGGAGCATGGCATGAAGAGGGTTGAGGTCAGGGTGTCGGGTCCCGGCTCCGGACGTGAGACCGCCATCCGCTCCCTCGCCGCCGCCGGCCTCGATGTCACTTCCATTTCAGACATGACGCCGCTTCCCCATAACGGATGCCGGCCGCCTAAGCGTCGGCGCGTTTGACACATCGCTGTTTGAATCGTAGCCAACCGTAAACAGAAACATGCCGCACATCACCACGCTCGAACTCACAACAGAATCGGGAACGTTCGTTCTCGAACCGCTCGAAAGAGGATACGGCCAAACGATCGGCAACGCCCTGCGCAGGGTGATGCTCAGTTCGATCCAGGGCGCGGCCATCAGCGCCTGCAAGATCGACAAGGTCTTTCACGAGTTCGCCGCGATCCCAGGCGCCAAGGAAGACACGACGCAGTTCCTTCTCAACCTCAAGGACGTCGCCATCAAGCTCAACGTGGACGACGGCCCGCCGCAAGAGGACAAGACCCTGCGGCTCGATGTCAAGGGCCCGGGAGTCGTAACCTGCGCCGACATCAAGTGTCCCGACGGAGTGGAGATCATGAACCCGGAGCACTACCTGCTCACGCTTTCCGAAAAGGGTTCCTCGCTTTCGGTCGAAATGTATGTCGGATGGGGCAACGGGTACGTCCTCCCCGAAAAGCAAGACAAGTACAAAGGGATCATCGGGGTACTCACGATGGGCGCGCAATACACGCCCGTTCGCAAGGTGAACTACGTGGTCGAGCAGACCCGCGTCGGAATGCGGACCGACTATGAAAGGCTCGTGATCGAAGTGACCACGAACGGAGCGGTGTCCCCGAACGACGCAGTTTCTCAGGCCGCGCACATCCTCGAACGTTGTTTCCGAATGTTCACTGACCTCGGTAACGCGGGGTTCGATTCGGATATGTTGCTCGACGAGACCGATTCGCCCGAACTGTCGAACATCCCGGACATCCGAATCGAGGAACTCGAGTTCAGCCAGAGGACCTTCAACTGCTTGCGGCGGGCGGGCCTCTTGACGCTCCGCGCGCTGGCCACCGCCACCGAAGCCGACCTCACCAGCATCCGAGGTTTCGGCAAGAAGTCGCTGATCGAAGTCAGAGACAAGCTCGCCGAAAACGGAATCGAACTCAAGCCCTCGAAGGGCGGCTATCGCGCCATCGAGTTGATGGACGACGAATTCGACGATTGATAGGGACCAACACGGATGAGACACAAAGTCGATCGTAGAAAACTCGGCCTTCCCAGCGACCAGCGGAAGGCGCTTCTGACCAACCTCGTGCGGCAGTGCATCCGCCACGGGTTCGTCCACACGACTCTGGGCAGGGCCAAGGAGACCCAGAGACTCGTCGAGCGGCTCATTACGGTCGGAAAAGAAGACACCCTCGCCGCCCGAAGGCAAGCGCGACGGCTCCTCGTCGGACACTCCACCAGCAGTCCTCGACCCGAGCGCGCCTTGGCTGGCAAGACCGATTACGAAAAGAACGAAATCCTCATCCGCCGGAGCTTGATCAACGGTGAGGACTTGGTCAAGCACCTCTTCGACGTTGTGGCGCCCAAGTACAAGAAGCGCGAAGGCGGGTATTCGAGGATCGTGAAGACCGGAAGGCGCAGGGGAGATGCCGCGCCGACCGCCGTGCTCGAACTCCTTGACTAGAAGGATCAAACTGACCGTCGCTTACGACGGAACCGATTTCTGCGGCTGGGCCGCACAAGCTGGACGGAGAACCGTTCAGAGCACGTTGATAGAGGCTGTTCGCCGGGTCTCGGGCGAGGATACAGAGATCGTAGGGGCAAGCAGGACGGATAGCGGCGCCCATGCGAAGGGCCAAGTCTGCCACTTCGACACGGCGACGCCGATCGAACCTGCTCGTTGGACTCAGGCGCTCAACCGCATCCTGCCTCCCGATGTGGCGGTTTGCAGGGCGGCCTACGTGAGCCCAAGGTTTCACGCCAGGTTCTGCGCGAGCGATCGACGGTATCGCTACCGGATCGCTACGGGCGACAGGGACCCCTTCGCAGACCGATATGCGCACTGGTTGGGGCGAACCCTCGACCTCTCAGCTATGCGGACTGCGGCAGGGGAACTCGTCGGGGAGCACGACTTTCGCAGCTTCACCGCGGAGCTCGATCCAGCAATTCGGAATTGCGTCAGAGAACTTCGCTCGGTCGAAGTATCCCAGGTTGGGGACGAGGTGCGGATCGATGTGGTGGGCACGGCCTTCCTCCGAGGGATGATGCGGAGGATCGCAGGTCTCCTGCTCGAGGTGGGCCGGGGCAAGCGCGGCGCCGAAGACGCTCGCCAGCTTTTGCGGGGCGAAGGACACCTTCCGCCTGTCCTTCCCGCGAAGGGCCTGACCCTCATGCGAGTTAGGTATACGCGCCCCCTCTACGACATCCGATTCCGAGACGATCCCGATCAGCCTGACAACGTGGAATGACGATTCGAACGAAATAAGGTCAACAACATGAACCGAACGACAGTGGTAAAGGAAAGCGACATTGAGCGCAAGTGGTACGTGGTGGACGCCGACGGTGTTCCCCTCGGGCGTCTTGCCGCCCAGGTCGCGCAGGTATTGCGAGGCAAGCACAAGCCCATGTTCGCCTACAACATGGACTGCGGAGACTTCGTTATCGTGGTCAACGCCGAAAAGGTGGCGCTCACGGGCAACAAGGAAGAAGAACTCCTCCATCACCATACTGGCTGGCCAGGCGGACTCCGCTCGACCACACGCGGGAAGATGCTCGCCGACAAACCGGTCAAGCTCGTCGAAAAGGTGATCTGGGGCATGACCCCCAAGACCCGGCTCGGCCGGCAGATCATCAAGAAACTCAAAGTTTACGCAGGGCCCGACCACCCGCACCAGGCGCAATCGCCGGAGCCCCTCAAGATCGGAAGATAACACGGAAACAGCAACCTATGGCAGCCAAGACATCGAAGACCCAATCGGAAAGGTACTACGGAACGGGACGAAGGAAGAGCGCGATCGCGCGGGTGTGGCTCAAGCCCGGTGAAGGCAACATCGTCATCAACGGACGAGAGTACAAGTCGTACCTGGGCCGGCCGGTCCTGGAAATCCTCGTGCGAAGCCCGTTCGAAGAGCTGGGGCTGATGGGCAAGTTCGACGTTGTGGCGACCGCGAAAGGCGGAGGCACCACGGGCCAAGCCGGCGCCGTTCGTCTCGGAATCGCTCGGGCGATGGTCGAGATGGACGAGAACCTCCGCAAAGCGCTTCGAGCCGAGGGCTTTCTAACCCGCGACCCCCGAGTGAAAGAGCGCAAGAAGTACGGCTTCAAGAAGGCCCGCCGCGGCTTCCAGTTCGTCAAGCGATAAGCTGGGTGCGGTCGGGGTAAGGTAGCTCCCATGCCGACGCTCGAAGTGCGCGACATGGTGATGCAATTCCCCGCGATTCGCGCGCTGGATGGCGTCTCCCTCTCGTTCGCCGCGGGCCAAGTCCACGCGATCGTCGGTGAAAACGGGGCCGGCAAGAGCACGCTTATGAAGATCCTCGCAGGTCTTCAGCAGCCGACATCAGGACGCATCCTCCTCGATGGCCGCGAGGTCCAGATCGAAGGCGTCCGCCATGCGCTCTCGCTGGGGATCGCCATGATCCATCAAGAACTCGATGTCATCGACGACCTGTCGGTAGCCGACAACGTGTTTCTCGGGAGCGAACGGGCTAGGTGGGGCATCGTGCGGCGCGCCGAGTCCATCGAGCGAGCCCAAGCCCTGCTCGACCGCGTCAAGGCCGGTTTCCCCGCCGACATCGCGGTCGGCAAGCTTTCCATCGCCGGGAAACAACTCGTCGAAATCGCGAAATCGCTTTCGCACCAAGCCTCCATCCTCATCATGGACGAGCCGACCGCGGTGCTCACGGAGTTGGAAACCGAGTCCCTTTTCGCGCTCATCCGGGAACTCAAGGGCCAGGGGGTCACGGTCCTCTACATCTCCCATCGCTTGGCCGAGGTCGAAGCGATTTGTGACCGTGTGTCGGTACTCCGCGACGGCAAGCTTGTGTGTACCGTCGAGGCAGGTGAACTCACGCAGTCCGAGATTGCCGACCGAATGGTGGGGCGCTCGCTGGGCGATATGTTTCCCCAGAAGCTCCCCGCTCCCGACACCTCGCCGATCCTCGAGGTACAGGACCTCAACGTGCCGGGCGCGGTGTACGGCGCATCGCTCCAACTTCGGCCCGGCGAAATCGTGGGGATCGCGGGGCTCGTTGGGTCGGGAAGGACCGAGCTGTGTGAGGCCATCATCGGCCTCCGCCCGGCCGTCGGCACCCTGCGGGTCGCGGGTTCCAGTTACTCCCCCCGATCGCCAAGGCACGCAGCGAACGTCGGCGTCGCGTACGTGAGCGAAGATCGCAAAGACGCGGGCATCGTCCTTGAAATGAGCGTCGTGGAGAACACGACCCTCGCGACGCTTGCCAAGGTCTCCAGGTTGACTCTCGATGAGCGCGCCGAAAAACGCGTGTTCGACCGTTGGAAGGAACGGCTCGATATCCGCGCTCCCGATCCTTCACAGCCGATCCTCTACCTCAGCGGCGGGAATCAGCAGAAGGTCGCCATCGCCAAGTGGCTCGAAGCCGAGCCACGGGTTCTGATCCTCGACGAACCCACTCGTGGAGTCGATGTGGGCGCCAAACGCGAGCTTTACAACTTGATCCACGAATTCGCTCAGCAAGGCATGGCTTGCTTGCTCGTTTCGAGCGAGTTGCCTGAAATCGTCGGACTCTGCGGTCGAACCTACGTGATGCGGGAAGGACGCATGGTGGCCGAACTCGCGGGCGCGGAGGTCAGCGAGGAGCGGATCATGGCGTACGCTGCGGGGGTAGAGGCCGCGTGAACCGGGTCGGCGCGTGGCTTCAGAACTACGGCGTCGTGGTGGCGTTTGTCCTGCTACTTCTGATCGCGGCAGTCTTCAAGGGCGAGACGTTTCTGACGGCCGTCAACATCCGCAACATCGTCAACCAGAACGCAGCCGTCGGCATCATCGCCGTGGGCATGACGCTGGTGATCATGACTTCGGGCATCGACCTCTCCGTCGGCAGCGCGTTGGCTCTGGCGGCCGCAGTTGGAATCAAGCTTCTCAACTCCCAGATCGACTCCGGTGCGAACCAAGCGACGGCCGTCGCGCTTGCCCTTGCGGCGATCCTCGCTACCGGAACGGCAATCGGCGCCCTCAACGGTGTGCTGATCACGTTCGGGCGGGTAGCCCCCTTCATCGCGACCCTGGGTGGCCTCGTCGCCTTCCGGTCGTTGACGAAGGTCGTCGCGGAAGGCGGACAAATCACCGCCAAAGGCGACGTGTTCGATGGCCTCGGCCATCTCGGGATCCCCATTCCAGGAACCCAAATGCCGAACGGCCAGCCCGTCGAGGTCACTTGGGGGATCGTGCTGTTTGCGGTCGTGGCGCTGGCGATCGGGTTTCTCGTGCGCCGAACCGCCTTCGGAAGGCATGTCGTCGCGGTCGGCGCCAACGAGCGGGCTGCGGTGTATAGCGGAATCAACCCGCGAGCGGTGCGGCTCCGCGTTTACACGCTGATGGGCCTGTGCGTCGGCCTTGCCGCCATCGTCCAAGGCATGCGGTTCAACTCCGTCGCTTCCCAGCAGACCGGCGTTTTTTACGAACTGTACGCGATCGCCGCCGTGGTCATCGGGGGCACCCGGCTGAGCGGAGGCAAAGGGCGAGTCTGGGGAACGGTCGTAGGCGTGATGATCCTGGCCGTTATCACGAACCTGCTCATCCTCATGAACGTACCCAGCGAGTGGCAGGATTTCGTGCAAGGTGTCATTATATTGATCGCGGTTCTGATTCAGCGCGGTCAAAGCGACCGAACCTGAGATCGAACCCGGAGGGTGCTCATGCGGATTCGGACCTTATTCTTCATAGTGGCGGGCGCGATTCTCGCGTCTTGGCTCGTGGGATGCTCGCAGGGGGGAACCGGCGCGGGAGCGGGCGGTGGCGGCGGAGTCGCGAAAAAGCTGACCGTCGCGATTTCCATCCCCAGCGGCGACCATGGATGGACGGCAGGGGTCAATTACTGGGCCGAAGAGGTTCAGAAGATGTACCCCGACATCACGTGGCTCTACCAGAAGGCGGACAACGTCGAGCAGCAGCGGACCCAGGTCGAAAACATGCTCGCCCAGAAGCCCGACGCGCTTGTGATTCTCTGCCATGAAAGCGGGCCGCTCGACGGGATCGGAAAGCAAGCCAAAGACCAAGGCGTGTACATCGTCAGCGTCGACCGCGGGTTCAAAGACCCTGCCATCGCCGACCTCTTCGTCGAAGGGGACAACGTGGCGTTCGGAAGGAAGTCCGCCGAATACGTCGTGGGCAAGCTGAACGGCCAGGGCAATATCTTGGTTTTTGAGGGAGCGACCTCAACGGTCAACGACGATCGCGTTGCTGGGGCGATGGAGGTTTTCGGAGCCAACCCCGGGATCAAGATTCTGAAGCGACAGCAATCCAATTGGAACGCGGAGAAGGCCTTCAACGACGCCGAGACGATCCTCGTCGAGTTTGCGGGCCAGAAGATCGACGCGATTTGGGCGCAAGACGACGACATGGCCGAGGGCATCGAAAGGGCGCTCAAAGAGGCGGGGCGTACCGACCTCTGGATGCTCGGCGGAGCGGGAAAGAAGACCATCGTCAAGCGAGTGATGGACGGCGACCCGCTATATCCGGCCGACATCACCTATCCGCCCTCGATGATCGCGACGGGGATCCACCTTGCCGTAGCCAACCTGCGAGATGGCCAACTCGACAGGATTCGACCCTTTATGCCTAGGCACGTGAAGATCGACGTCGAACTCATCGAGCCTTCCAACGCGGCGAACTACTACTTCCCCGACTCTCCGTTCTAGCGGCGGTGAGAGGGTGGCGTCGAATCGTTCGGCTCCACCCTCCGCCGGTCCCTGGCCGACAGCCCGAGGGGTTGGGGTGCTCGGCCCCAGAATCATGGTCGCCTTGCTCCTATCCGCCGCCTTGCTGTCGGGCTCTCCCCGTCAGGAATCCCTCGTTTACGTGGGCAATTCGGGGCCTGGACTCGGAAAGAACATCGTGTTCCTTGCTGGCGACGAGGAGTATCGCTCCGAAGAGGGACTTCCCCAGCTCGCCCGGATTCTCGCCTTCCGGCACGGTTTCCGGTGTACCGTGCTCTTTTCTCAGGCCAAAGACGGAACGATCGACCCCGAAGTCCAAGACAACCAACCGGGGATGGAGGCGCTCGATTCGGCCGACCTCTGCGTCCTTCAGCTTCGTTTTCGGCGGTGGCCCGATTCCCAAATGAAGCGCTTCGACGACTATGTTCGCCGGGGGAAGCCGTTGGTGGCGCTTCGCACTTCGACGCACGCGTTCGACTTCACAGGTGGCCCTTACGAGCGATACGGATGGCGCAGTACGACGTGGCCCGGTGGATTTGGGCGAGCAATTCTCGGCGAGACGTGGGTTTCCCATTGGGGCGCTCACGGAAAGCAGGCGACACGAGGGATTCCCGTCGGCAACCACCCCGTCTTGAACGGCGTCGGCGCCATGTTCGGCCCGTCGGACGTCTATGAAGCCCACCCCCCAGCGGACGCCAAGGTGTTGGTGCGAGGCCAGGTTCTAGAGGGCATGTCGCCTACCTCGCCCCCATCGACCGCTCGAAAGACCCCATCTCGCGGCACGGAGCAGGCCGTCAATGACCCCATGATGCCGGTCGTATGGGTGCGTGAGGTCGAGCAAGGGCTCGGCCTTCGAACGTGGGCTCTGACTTGCACGATGGGGGCTGCGCAGGACCTGCTCGACGAACACCTCAGGCGGCTGCTGATCAATTCAGCGTACTACGCGCTGGGGCTCGAAGTCCCCGCGCACGCCGACGTGAGCTTCGTGGGCGAGTACGCGCCGTCCCCCTTTGGTTTCGGGGGGTTCAAGAAGGGAGTTCGTCCCTCGAACCTTGCATGGCCCTAAAACCTAGGGATCCTCGGGATGTCCCCTTACATCGTTGGACCACAGTCCTGAGAATCGCCACCCTATCAGCCAAAGATTAAGTCGGAGCCTGTCCAAAACACAGGTTTTCGGGGGAGCCGCACTTGATTCTGTACGCCCACAACTCTGTAAAAGGGCGAGCGACCGCGCTCGCGCTGAAGGTCGCGCTCGTCCACACCCTGCTGGGAACGCTTTGGATCGTATTCTCCGACCGGGCAGCCGTTCTGCTGGGCAAGAGCATCGAAGGCATAGCTTCAATTCAAATGGCGAAAGGGATCGCCTATGTGACACTTGCGGGTGTGTTTGCCTTCTTGCTCGTATATAAACTCACGGTCAGCGTTCTCAACAAGGAGCGGCAACGAGCCGAAGCTGAACGCGAGGTGTTTCAACGGCTGGCCGCCGCTGCCGAGTGGCGGGACGACGAAACGGGAACGCACGTGCTTCGCGTCGCGCAAGTTTCAGGCATTCTGGCCAAGACCATGGGACTCGCGCCGGAAGCGTGCTCGCATATCTCCCAAGCGGCGGCCTTGCACGACATCGGCAAGATCGGCATCGACGACGATTTGGTTCGGTTTGAAGGGATCTACTCCCAGGAGCAGCGGGAGCAGATGCAGCAGCACACTGTGATCGGCGGCGAAATCCTCAAAGACCCGAAGTCCAAGCTCATGGAGGTCGCAAGAAACATCGCGCTGCGCCACCACGAGCGATGGGATGGGAAGGGGTATCCAGGGGGACTTTCGGGCGAGCAGATTCCGGTGGAAGCCCGCTGCGTGGCGTTGGCCGACGTTCTCGACGCGCTCCATTCGAGCCGCAGGTACAAGAAAGCGTGGGCCTGGGACGAAGCCAAGGACGAGATCGTTCGCCTGTCCGGGAGTCACTTCGATCCGGCGGTGGTGAAGGCGTTCCTTCGGGCCGAACCCGAGCTTCGACAGGTGTATGTATGGTGGCGGGGGCATCCGGGCAATCTCGCGCTGCCCTCTCCTGAACTCACGGAGGCGGCCTGACACCTTGGCAACATTCGCTCGCCCAGCGTTGGATGCTGGACGAGCGATCCGAAGACCTAAGGTAGGCGGTCCGAACTTATTTGCGGCGTCGGCGAGCCATGACTGCGGCAAAGCCTACGCCAAGCGCGATCATCGAAGCGGGCTCGGGAACGACGGTGTAGTCGAAAGTCAGACCCCCATCCTCCCAAACGCCGTCCCAATCGTCAATGTAGTCGTCGTACCACTCGAAGAACTCGAGTCGAAGGAATCCATCAGGCAGAACGAGCCCGAGCGCGTCGGGACCACCTGTGTATGTGTCCGACCCAGGAAAGTTGTCGCCCGTTCCAGGTGTAAGCGTGAAGCCGCTCAGACCTGTGTGCATGATGGCGACGGAGATTTCCGAAAGGTAGCTAGGGGAATCAGCGAACAGATCGACGTCCCACGCGACCGAATTCACGGTGACGGGGTTCCCGCCGCCAAGATCGACCAAGTGGACCACATTGTCCGGGTCCCCATACTCGTCCATGCTATCGATTCCAACCGTAGCGTGGAAGTAGACGGCTGCTGTGCCAAACGACGCCGCAGAAGTAACGGCCAGTAGGCCGAGAATTTTTTCATTTTTCCTTTCCTCGCAAAACCACCGGCGATGCACCAGCGGAAGAATTCAAATACAACTTAGAACGTTTCTCTTCAAAACGTGCTACATTTGCTTCAAAAACCAGCATTAATACCTGCTTCGCCATGCGACCGAAAGCAATGCCCCTCAAGGGGGCTGTTGACTTCATCGTCTGAGCAAGGGCTCTGTCTGCCCGGATCGGTCGCCGAACAAGTCCAAGCGCACTTTACAAATTCGAAGCAGGAGCTTCCCACAACCAGGCAGAATCAAGAGTTGGAGACCTGTTCATGTCGAAACGTCACGCCAAGACCTCGCCTTCTTCCTCAAAGTCCCTTCCTTCGCGCCGGGATGTCCTCAAGACAGGCGCTGCGGGTGCCCTGGCCCTCGGCCTTGGCCCGTTCGCCTTTGCCAAGAACCTGCGGCAAAAGGACAAGATTCGATTCGGAGTCATCGGAGTCGGCGGGAAGGGTTGGAGCGGACGCGAAGCCGCGCTTCCGTTCGGAATCGTAGTCGCCCTGTGCGATGCCGACCTCTCGCAAGTGGATAAGGGCTCAGCGGAGCACCCCGATGCCGCGCGATTCCAGGATTACCGGTATATGATCGACCGGATGCAAGGCAAGGTCGACGCCGTCATCGTCAGCACCCCCGACCACAACCACGCGGCAGCATCTCTGCTCGCCATGGAAGCGGGGATGCACGTGTACTGCGAGAAGCCCCTCACGCGAACGATCGGCGAAGCTCGAAGGCTGACTGAGATGGCAAGAAAAACCGGCCTGGCGTCCCAAATGGGCAACCAAGGAACCGCGCTCGATGATCTCAGAAAGACCGCCGCCGCCATTCGGAGCGGGGCGTTCGGCGCAGCGAAGGAGGTGCATTGCTGGACCGATCGATCGGGCGGATGGTGGCCCCAAGGCGTGTCCCGGCCGATGCCCGAGGTGAAGCCCGAAAACGTCGACTGGAACGTTTGGCTTGGGCCCGCGCCCGTGCGGCATTTCGCCAAGGGCTATCATCCGTTCTCTTGGCGAGGCTGGTGGGACTTCGGCAGCGGCGCCCTCGGCGACATGGGCTGCCACTGCATGAACCTGCCCTTCATGGCCCTCGATCTCATCGACCCGGTTGCGATTTCTGCGGAGACGAGCGGCCATAATCAGGACAGCTACCCTTCGTGGTCGCATGTGAAGTACGAATTCGGACAGCGAGGGTCGAGACCGCCACTCACCGTGCATTGGTACGATGGCGGCAAGCGCCCCCCTCAAGACCTCGTGCCGGGGCGTCCGTTCGGTGGAAACGGCGCAGTGATCGTCTTCGAACGCGCCACCCTCTACAGCGACACGGAGTACGGGGGCAACTACCAAGTCGTCGGCGGTCAAATGCCGGAGGTGGAGTATGAAAAGTCGCCCGGTCACATGGCCGAGTTCGCCCGCGCGATTCTCGGGGGCCCTCAAGCTAGGTCGAACATCGCCACCTATTCCGGGCCGTTGACCGAGTTCGTTCTGCTGGGAAATCTGGCGGTCTGGGCGAGCGGGCGTCGGCTCGAGTGGGACGCAGCGAGCCTAAAGGTGAAAGGCACCTCTGAGTTCGACGACCTCATTCGCCCAACTTATCGATCAGGCTGGAGCTACTAAGCGCAGGCGCGCTTCACTCTGAATTACGAGCAACAAGGGCTTCCAGGCGATCAAGCCGGGAAGCCCCTTGTGTTCGTGAGCCTTGAGACTCCTCAGATCACCGCTTCTTGCGGCGAATCACAGCGGCAAGCCCAAGTCCAAGCGCTGCCAAGGTGGCCGGCTCAGGGACTGCGGTCGCCTGAATCTCATAACTCACGAGGATGCTGCTGCTCGACCACGACGTGCCGCCATTGGTCGTGAACAACGAACCCGCATGCGTTGCCAGGCCAGTGGGAGTCTGTGCCGGGCTGCTAGCCTTCCAATCGAACGGAGTCGTAGCTGCTGGCTGGTACATGACCAGCCAGTACTTCGTACTCGCCGCCAGAGCCACGTTTCCTGTAAACGTGTAATTCTGGATCCCCGTCCCGAAAGCTCCTGGGTTCGTAAACGTATGGAACGCTCCGCTGGGAAGGTTCGAACCGGTGTCCCCGTGAAGTTCGAGAACCGGCGCAGCGTTCGGATTCGCGTTGAGCCTCGTAATCACCGATGTGATGGTATAAGGCAAGCCCGCCGGGGTCGTGAACGCCATCGCCTTCCGTCGCAAGTTGTTGATCGCTGCGCTCTGAGAGCCATCGTTCCCCGGCATGTTGGAAATCAGCACGTCCGCAAAGACGCTACCGGCCACCAAGCCGATCAGCCCCACGCCTACCAAGCGAACCATCGAAGATCTGTAATTGGAGCCCATTTAGCCCCACCTCCTATCTCTCAATTCCCGGCAGCATTGCCTGACCGGGTACTGAGGTCATTGTACGGCATCCTCAGCGCAACAGCCCGCAAAACCCGTAATTATGCGTGGACCCTGAAGAGAATGATCGATGCGGAGATTGCCTCGCGGCTCGATCGTTGGGGGTGTTTTCCTGATAGGAATGTCCGTTTCCTGACATCGGTCATACGCCCGGCGGGAAATGTTGCTGACAATATACGAAATGACGCACTTTATCGTGCCTCGCCTTGCGCTCGATATCCGACGAGGGGCGGGCGAGTGATCTTGCAGGATGAACGGAAGCTGCCGGTTCGATCTCCGCTGATCACGGTCGGGGGCGTCAAGGTCAAGCTGGAGTGCGTTCAACCCACCGGCAGCATCAAGGACCGAATTGCAACCTACATTCTCGACGAGAGCGAGCGACTCGGGCTCCTCAGAAAGGGGATGCGGATCGTGGAGGCCACAAGCGGCAATACCGGGATCGCACTGGCTTACCACGGCACACGCAAGGGCTACCCCGTCACGATCGTCATGCCCGAGCACATGACCGACGAGCGGAAGGCGACGATCCTCTCCTTGGGCGCGGAGCTCGTGCTGTGCTCCAAAGAAGGGGGGTTCCTCGAGGCCGCCGCCATACGGGACGAGATGGCAAGCACCCTGCCCGGTATCTTTAATCCCGACCAGTTCGCCAACCCGCTTAACGCGGAGGCGCATCGGATCGGCACGGGCGCGGAGCTGATCGAGCAAGCGGGCCACCCGTTCGACGCCTTTGTCGCAGGGGTCGGAACAGGGGGCACCCTCATCGGCGTCGCACAGGCCCTCCGAGAGCAAAACCCCAACACCCGAATCGTCGCGGTCGAACCCGCGGAAGCAGCCGTCATGTCGGGAGGTCCCAACGGACCGCATGGCATTTACGGGATCGGTGACGGCTTTCTGCCTGATCTTGCTTCGGATGGCAAGGGAGGACTTCATCCTCTGATCGATGAGGTGCAAGTCGTGAGCACCGCCGAAGCGAGTGAAGCCGCTCAACACCTCGCTTCGACCTTTGGAATCTGCGTGGGGATTTCGTCGGGAGCGAACTTCGTTGCCGCCCAAAGGCTCAGGGAGCGGTTTGAGAACGTTGCGACGGTGTTCGCTGACGGCGCATCCAAGTATACGAGTTGCGGCCTCAAGGAGTCTGCCCTCGCCGCCTGCCCCTATAGCGACGACTGCAAACAAAGCGTCCTGTTCCAGATCAACGATTGGTAAGTCCGCCGACCGCCTCCCTTCCTGAGGGCGCGTGCTCCGTTGGCGCAAAGGCGATCGACTCTCTCGTCGGCCTCCCCGGGGAAAAGGCTAGCAGGGGCGATGAGCGCGTTGCGCACCCGCATTCGCTTCAGCCGCAGTGCAAAATCCCCCCTCGCCCGTCCGAGGGAGAGGGGGCCAGGGGGTGAGGGGTTCTTTCCGCGCGCCGGGTGGCCCGGTCTGACTCGCAGAGCCGACCGGGACAAGGAAGGAAATCCCCCCTCGCCCCTCCGGGGGAGAGGGGGCCAGGGGGTGAGGGATTCTTTCCGGGTGCCGGGTGCCCCGGTCTGACTCGCAGACCACATCCGGATTCAAGAACGCGTGGCCGTTCCAGACCTTGTCAGCCGTCAGTGGAATCTGCGCCCCTCGCAGCGGTTTCCCTAGACCCGTAGGAGCGCCATGTCTATAGCCAATACCCACAACGAATTCCCCCAAGCCCCGTTCGAGAGCATTGAAGAAGATTCCCCAAGGGTGATCACGGCACTCACCCTTGGGACCTCGCAGCCAGGATTCGAAGCCTACGGACAATTTACAGGGTTAGGCGAAGATCCGCACGCTCCGTCAGCCCAGTCCACGGGGCAGCTGCCCAACGTGGCGGACCCAGTACCCTCCCAAGTGCTGCGACCCCACGGATCGTCGCAGTTCTGATGTTGTGCATCGTAACACCACCAGATTCTGCAAATCCCAGGGCAACAGTAGCCCGATGCGGTCTGGTGGTTAGCACAAACCACATGACTGCTAATCACCTCAGCAGTACAACCATCCTCACAGGTACCCGTAGACATGCCGTACAGACAGGTCGGAGGTCTGCTCCATCCCAGTGCTACTACAGTCAGGGTGAGCGCAAGAGTCCACCCCACAACAGTGCTGATCAGTCGCATAACTCACCTCTTCAACAAGCTGAACCGCTCGTCCATCGTGTATGTCACGAGGTCAACTTCGCCATTCAAGCGCAAGATAAGAGCCTTAAGCTGCTTTCCTGGGGTCACTTCGTCCTCAATGCTGTTCATATTCGTGTCGGCGTAAATTGGCAACTTCTCGCCTCGGGAACTGAAGAACATACTGATGTCGCCCAACTTTTCATACCCTCGGGGATCGTAGTACAGCCTCTGGAAGTGGGTGCCCTTGGCTCCGGCCCCGTTCTCGATTCCTCGATTCGGTTTTGCGACTCGAAAAGACTGGTAACCTTCGGCCAGCGACCACGTCTTCCCAGGAAGCGTAAGAATAGTGCATGTAAGGGGTAGGCCCGCGTCGGACCACTTTGTCCTTTGCGCAGGCGGCAACACCTCCACTTCGGCGCGATAAAGCTGAAGAGCCCTACCGATCGCAAGCAGCTTGGCTCGCGAAGCTTCGTAATCGTAGTCATGGTTCGAATACGATGACATCGTCCGAGCAAAGGCGGCAACAGCGACGATTACAAAGGTAACGAGCAGGCCCCTCCATAGCAATGTGGGAGCGATATGACGTTGTTTCATGGTGTACCTCCTTGGGTTTGCCGTCGGGCGAGGCACTCGTTGAGGGCCTCGACCAAGCTTTGTCGATAGTTTTTCTGAATCCATTCGACCCTTCCCAGACGATCCAGCAGATACGTTCGCGGCAGGAAGGCGGCATTGAGCTCCGACGATATCTCACCGTTCACGTCCGGGATGAGCGTCATGTTCGGTAATGTGCTTCGCAAGCTTTCAAGCTCCGAATCATCAGCCTGAAGAATGGCCACCAGCCTGAAGTTTGGAGGGAGAGCATCCGAAAGGGGTGCCAATGTATGTTCATTGCAGCCGCACTTCGAGGTGACCACGACGAAAGTCGACCCCGGGGCCGTGGCGATTTTGGGAATGCGCGAGCCCAGTAAGGGGTCACCTTCCATTGCCTTAAGCAAAGTCGCATCGTCGTATACGGTCTGCCCGGCGTCGCTTGCCCATCCGTTCATAGTCATGCGAGTGAAGAACAACGCGGCCGCGCCAAGCGCGACATATGCCCAGGCCGGCTTTGGGGAGTTGAAGGCCCAAGCTAAGAATCGCACCCCGCCAACCCGAACGGCTTGCCGCGCCCTTTGAGACGAGAGATAGTGCGGGTTATTTGTTGCCTTCACCGTCTATCCTCGTGGCTCTTGGTAAGTGGAGCCTTTGTGAGTGTTCCCGACGCGTAGGTGAACAGTAACGGACAGCGTGTCGAATCTAGCTGCACCATAAGGCGCGATGCCTGATCATAATAGAGTCTTCCGCGCCATCCGACCTTGTCCGCGAATGCGCAAAGTCTGTCTGCATCGAGGGCGGAAAGGCAGACCATTCGCCCCGAATCCTCAGCAAGCTGCTTTCCTGCGTCAACGCAATCGCCGCATCCGCAAGAGAAGAATATGGCGGTCGAATCGGCGAAAGCATGTGGCCATTGCACGGGCGTCCCGAGGGATCCGTCTCTACGAACTGGTACCACGTTCAGCACCTCGGCTGCTGTGGTTTGACTCGGGCCGAACGAGCGACCTACCCGCTCGGGGGGGGGGGGGACAACCCACAAGAAACGGCAAAACAACCGCGACCGCAATTGCTGTAGAGCGGGGTGGACTCAAAAGCGTACGAGGCAAATCCAAGCGCGTTCTCAACCTGTGTCCCCTTCCGATGGTCTCATTATACGGCGATTCCGCGAAAAGTGCAACTTTTTTTGTTCTTGCCGTTCGCCCGAAGTCGCGCTGAGGCTAATCAGGGACGCCGAAGCTTCGGTTCCCAATGGGAAGAGCCCGCAAAGGGCCCACGATTCGCTCACTTAAGCATATCAAGCTGGGAAAGGAGCGGCCGCCAAACGCAATATGTGTTGCTGACAGACATTCCGGAATTGCATGACCCCATCTTTCGAAGTCAATTCGAGCGACGTGCCGAGTTTGAAATGGAGCCCACCGAAGTGGACGACCACCCATGTGTCCGGTAGGGGCACAGAAATATCTGGAGCGGGCAACGGGACTCGAACCCGCGACCCTCTGCTTGGGAAGCAGATGCTCTACCACTGAGCTACGCCCGCTCGTTCTCTAAGGACCCCGGAGGGGAGCCGTCTTCATTCTACCAACTCTGGGCGGAACTGAGAACCCATTCCTCCTCGACTGAAAGCCCCGTTCGCGCGAAACTGCGTTTGTTTTTTTCTCCTGTTGACGCTACAGTTTCGTATACTATGGATGAGCTTCCGCAGGTGCGGGGGAACGAGGAACGACGCAGTGGATCGCTCGATTCGAGGTTGGTTGTGGCTCGCGAGTTGCCTGCCGGCGATGCTGGGGGCGTATTGGAGCGTCTCCCCAGGGCCGGAAGCCGCGGACCCTCGGCTTACGCCCGACGGACGGCTCGACTTCAATAGAGACATCCGCCCCATCCTGGCGAGGTCGTGCTGGCCCTGCCACAAGGAGGGGCAGCCTCAACTCGAAGGGACGGGGAACCTACGGCTCGACACCTTCGAAGGGGCGACGGGCGACCGCGGCGGGTACCAGGCCCTGAGCCCGGGCAAGCCGGAGGAATCGGCCATCTGGCTCCGTATCAACCCAGAACTGCCGCAGCTAAGGATGCCGCCCCCCAGTTTCCCTGTCGAACCCCTCAGCGACCGGGAAAAGGAGTTGATTCGGCGTTGGATCGAATCCGGCGGCCGATACGAGCAACACTGGGCGTATATTCCTCCGAAGCAACCGCCGCTCCCCAAGGTCATCGACGTCTCGTGGGTCCGAAACGGCATCGACCGGTTCGTCCTATCCCAGATCGAGAAGCAGGGATTCCGGCCGGAACCCGAAGCCGACAAGGCGACCTTGCTCCGAAGAGCCTCGTTGACGCTGACCGGCCTCCCTCCGACCGTTGAGGAACTCGACGCTTTCCTCGCCGACACCCGGCCCGACGCTTACGACCGAGCCGTCGACCGTTTGCTCGCCAGCCCTAGATACGGAGTCCATCAGGCCCGGTATTGGCTCGACGCCGTTCGCTATGCGGACACTCACGGCCTCCATATCGACAACGAGCGCGAGATTTTTCCTTATCGCGATTGGGTAGTGCGCGCGTTCAATCAGGACCTTCGGTTCGACCAGATGACGCTTTGGCAACTGGCCGGGGACCTGCTGCCCTCCCCGACCACGGAGCAACGAATCGCCTCAGGTTACATCCGCATGCACCCCACCACCAATGAAGGCGGAGTGATCGAGGAGGAGTTCTTGGTGAAGAACACCTTCGACCGAGTCGACACGACGGCGACGGTGTGGCTCGGTATGACGATGGCCTGCTCGAAGTGCCACGACCACAAGTACGACCCGATTTCGATTCGGGACTACTACCGGATGTTCGCGTTCTTCAATTCGACCGCCGAGGCGCCGCTCGATGGCAATTTGAAGCTCCACGAACCCACCATGAAGGCCCCCACGCCTGAGCAGGAAAAGGCGCTGAGCGCCCTCGACACGAAGTTGCGCCAAGCGGAGCTCGCGGTCCCGCTTCCCGAAGCCGTTGGGTGGCTGGCGAGCGAGTATCGCGCCCTCCCAACCGTCGGCGCGTGGGAAGTCCTCGGCCCGTTTGCGTCCCCTTCCTTCGATGAGGCGTTCGCTACCGAATTCGGCCCAGAAAACGCGAACGCGCCTCCGGGCCAGACGTGGCGCAAGCTCGAAGTCAAGGAATCCACCCCGACCGCGGTCGTCGGAAGGGAAAACGCGGCTGCATACCTGCGCTCGACGCTCGAAGTCGCCGAGGACACCGAGTTCACCCTCCAATTGGGCAGCGACGACGCCCTGAAGGTATGGGTGAACGGGAAGCTGATCCACGACAACAAGGTCCTGCGCTCGCTCACTCCCGACCAGGACAGAGTGGCGCTCCAACTACGGAAGGGCGCGAACGCGATTCTCGTCAAGATCGTCAACGCGGGCGGCCCTGACGCGTTTTCAGTGACCTTTGGCAGCCCTGAACTCAAGCGAATCGCCTCCGTCCGCGAACGGCTCAACGCCCCCTCACCCACGCCGGAGGATTACCGCCGGGCCCAAGCCCTGTACCTCGAACTCGGACCCGAATCCTCCCTCGCGTCCGGGTACCGCGCCACCCTGAACGAACGAACCGCGCTCTTCCAAGCCATACCCCTGACCTACATCGCCAAGGAACTCCCGACCCCTCGGCCGGCCTATGTTCTCAAGCGGGGGGAATACAACCTCAAGGCCGAGCAGGTCGAACGGGGGATTCCCACCGTACTGGGCGAGCTGCCGGAGGCGTTTCCGAAGGACAGGTTGGGGCTGGCTCGTTGGCTCGTGTCGCGATCCAACCCACTTGCCGCACGAGTAACGGTCAATCGAGTTTGGCTGCAACACTTCGGCGCAGGAATCGTGCGCTCCCCCGAGGACTTCGGAAGCCGAGGAGAGTTCCCCACTCACCCTGAGCTTCTCGACTTCTTGGCGGTTCAGTTCATGGATCGCGGATGGAGTCTCAAGGAACTGCACCGGCTGATCGTCACCAGCGCGACCTTTCGGCAGTCGTCAGCCGTCGATTCGGCCCAACGCCGCGCGGACCCAGAGAACCGGTGGCTCGCTCGTGGACCGCGATTCCGGCTCGATGCTGAGGTGATCCGCGACCAGGCCCTTTACCTGTCGGGCTTGCTGGTCGAGCGGCAAGGTGGGCGAGGGGATAAGACCTACCAGCCTTCGGGTATCTGGGAGGCGATTTCCTACCCGATTAGCGACACCGCCAAGTACGTCCAAGACCGGGGCGAAGCGCTTTACCGCAGAAGCCTGTACCTCTTTTGGAAGCGAACCTCCCCTCCAGCAACGCTGCTCCTCTTCGATGCGCCGATGCGCGAGGCTTGCGCGGTGCAACGCTCCCGCACCAATACGCCGCTCCAAGCCCTTGCCGCGATGAACGATCCGCAATTCTTCGAGGCTGCCAGGGTGATGGCGGAGCGCGTGCTTAAGTCCGGGCTGCCCGACGACCAGCGGGCAAGGCTCGCGTTCCGAGCAGCGACCTCGCGCACGCCTACTTCGGCAGAAGAACGCCTGATTCTCGAAGCCCTGCGGCAACAAAGAGACATCTACCGTCCGCGGCCCGATCAGGCCGCCCAAGCGCTGCTCGTCGGCGAGTCCCCCCGGGATGCGGCTCTCGACCCAGCCGAGCACCTCGCATGGACGATGGTGTGCAGCCTGATCCTGAACCTCGACGAGACCCTGACCCAGCACTGAAGAGGAAACCTTGGACCCCATTCGCGAACACGAACTTCTCCTAACCCGACGCCAGCTCTTCGGGCGCGCGACCCTCGGAGTCGGCACCGTGGCGCTGGCGTCGCTCCTCAAAGCGGAAAGCCCGGCCTTCCTACCCCTGCAAGACCCAAAGAGCCCGCAAGGAACCGGTAGGCCGGGACTGCCCCACTTCGCCCCTAAGGCCAAGCACGTGATCGTCCTCACCATGAACGGAGGCCCGAGCCAGATCGACATGTGGGACTACAAGCCCGCCATGTCGGAGAGGTTCGACGCCGACTTCCCCGAGGACGTACGCCGGGGACAGCGGCTCACGACCATGACGAGCGGCCAACAGCGGTTCCCGATCGCGCCCTCCAAGTATCAGTTCACAAAGTACGACAACGGCGGGGACGGCATCTGGGTGAGCGAGCTTCTGCCGCATACCGCCAAGGTCGTAAAGGAACTGTGCGTGATTCGGTCGATGTACACCGAGGCGATCAATCACGACCCGGCCATCACGTACATCCAAACCGGCAGCCAGCTTCCCGGCAGGCCCAGCTTGGGGGCGTGGCTTAGCTACGGGCTCGGTAGCCTCAGCGAGGACCTTCCTGCGTACCTTGTCTTGCACTCGAGTTGGAGCGCCAAGCGAGACGCGCAAGCCCTCTACAGTAGGCTCTGGGGAAGCGGGTTCTTGCCGAGTCAGCACCAGGGGGTTTCGTTGCGGAGTCAAGGCGACCCTGTGCTGTTTCTCAAGGACCCCAAGGGGATCGAATCGGTCAGCAGAAGGAAAATGCTCGACGGCCTTGCGGCGCTCAACCAGCTTCAACTTCAACACTTCGGCGACCCTGAAATCGCGGCGCGAATCGCGCAATACGAGATGGCGTTTCGGCTGCAAACGAGCGTGCCAGATCTGATGGACACGTCCAACGAGCCTGAGTCCGTCTATGAACTCTACGGCTCAGACTCCCAAAAACCTGGGACCTTCGCCGCGAACTGCCTCTTGGCAAGGCGGCTTGTAGAGCGCGGGGTTCGGTGCATCCAAATCTTCCATCGCGGGTGGGATCAGCACGGCGACATCGGAGGAGACCTTCCGCTTCAGTGCAGGGACATCGACCAAGCCTGCGCGGCGCTCATTTTGGACCTCAAAGCACGGGGCCTGCTCGAAGAAACGTTGGTCGTTTGGGGCGGGGAGTTTGGGCGCACGATCTACTGCCAAGGACCGCTTTCCAAGGAGAACTACGGCAGGGACCACCACCCGAGATGCTTCACGATGTGGATGGCAGGCGGCGGCGCAAGACCCGGAACGGTGTATGGGCACACCGACGACTTCAGCTACAACATCGTCGACGCAGACGGGAACCCGATCGATCCAACGCCCGATCACCTCACTCCCGGCGCGGTCCATATCCACGACCTGAACGCAACGATCCTACGCCTGCTGGGCGTCGACCACCAACGGCTCACCTACCTTTATCAGGGGCGGGACTTCCGATTGACCGACGTTCATGGCTTTGTGGTGAACGACTTGATCGAAAGCTAGCCGAGCCGCGGGGGAAAGTTTGGAGCGGGCGATGAGAATCGAACTCACGTGGCCAGCTTGGAAGGCTGGAGCTTTACCATTAAGCTACGCCCGCTCGGTGCTTCCATTCATACCTGAAACGGGCACCCAAGTGGGCGATCTTGAACCCGAACTGGGGAAATTGGTCCCTCGCTGCCGATAGGACGCCTCCATTCGGGACCCGGTTGGGGTAGCGTCGAAGTTGTGAAGAAGCCTCTTGCCAGCCTTCTCGTCGTAGTGTCGCTTGCAGCGATCCTCCCAGCCCAGCGGCAAAACCCGTTCCAGCCCCCGGCCGCAAAGCTGCATTATGCGCCCGATCGGGTCGCCGACCTCCAGCACGTCCGCATCGACATCGACGTCGACTACCCGAATCGCACGATCGTCGGGAAGACGACCAACACGTTCATCGCACTACGGACTGGGGCCGACTCCGTGACCCTCCATGCGGGCGAATCGCTCGAGATCACCGGAGTCAAAGTCAACGGATCGCCCGCAACCTTCGCCAGAGTCGAGCGCGAACTCCACATCAAGACCGGAGAGCTTACCCGCGGAAAGCCTGTTTCCATCGACGTCGGCTACAAGTCGCAAAACAGCCGAGGGCAGAGCTTCGGCGCTGGAGGCGGTTGGCATTGGATTCAACCCAGACAGGGAGTCGAAGACCCAGTGCGAGTCGGATTCTGGACGCAGGGCGAAACCGCCTACAACAGCGAATGGGCGCCCACTTGGGACTACCCCAACGACTTCGCCACGAGCGAGACCCGAACCACCGTCGATGCCGCCTGGGACGTGGTGGGGAACGGGGTTCTGAAATCGGCCACCCCAAACGCCGACGGCAAGCGAAAGACCTTCGTGTGGGAGATGACGCAGCCCCATGCGACCTACCTCATCAGCCTCGTCGGCGGCCCCTTCGACATTCAAAAGGACCGCTGGCAAGATATCGACCTCTGGTACGTCGTGCCCAAGGGCCAGGGCAAGTACATTTCGAGTTCGTTTGGCGACACGAAGGATATGCTCACCTTCTTCTCAAGCAGATTGGGAGTCAAGTATCCCTGGCCGAAGTACGCGCAGAACGCGATGTTCGACTTCGGCGGCGGAATGGAGAACGTCTCCTCGACCACCCTCGGCGAAGGCGCGCTCACCGAAGAACGAGACGGCTTTCTCAACATGTCGGGCCTGAACGCCCACGAACTCGCGCACCAGTGGTTCGGAGACCTTGTGAGCTGCAAACATTGGGGCGACATCTGGCTCAACGAGAGCTTCGCGACCTTTATGCAAGCCCTGTACTTTGAGCACGCGCGGGGTAAGGACGACTACGATCACGAGGTCGAGGGGATGATGCGAAGCTACTTCGCCGAGTCCCGGAGGTATAAGAGGCCGCTTTCCACGAAGCTCTACGCTAACCCGGAGGTCGTATTCGACTCGCACGCCTACCCCAAGGGAGGCAGCGTCCTCCACACTCTCAGACGGCTTCTGGGAGACGAGCCGTTTTTTGCGGGCCTGAACCTCTATCTCACCCAGCACCGCCATACCCCCGTCGAGAGCTTCCAACTCCGACGCGCTCTCACAGAGTCCTCAGGCATCAACCTGGAACGCTTTTGGGAGCAATGGATCGACAAGCCGGGTCACCCCGTCCTCGACTACACATGGAGCTATGAAGGCGGCAAGCTGAAGGTCGCCGTCAAGCAAACCCAAGACACCTCCGACGGAACTCCCCTTTATGACCTCCCCATGAAGCTCATGGTGGTTCGAGACGGTCTCAGCCGTTCGCCGTTCGAGGTCTTCCCCATCCCCATCACCCAAGCCGAGGAGTCGTTTGAATTCGACCTGCCGTCTCGGCCGTTGTTCGTGCTTCTCGATCCGTTCCACGACTTCCTCAGGGAAATCCCGAATCACCACTGGACTCCCGAGCAAGCCATGCTGGCGCTGCGGCTCGCCCCCAATGCGACCGACCGAGAGGCGGCGATGAACCACCTCGTGCGTTCGCCGACTCAGGACGGGCTCAGCGTGGTGACGGAGTCTCTTCGGGAAGACTTCGGGCTTCATCCTGCGCTCAGGAACGTGGGGCCGCTGGTCAACCTGAACCGCGAGGAACTGAGGGGCTTCTGGACGGAACAACTCAAGCACCCCAATTTCGACCGCCGGGCCGAAGCCGTTCGGGCGCTGGGCCGATTGCCCGCCACCGCCTCAACGACCCTCGAACTCCGGTCGCTCGTCACGTCCGAGGCGCCGATCCGAGTGGTGACGAACGCCCTGAGCGCGCTTGCGGCATGGGATAAGGAAGGCAACAAGGAGGTCTTCCAGAGGGCGCTGAACATCGAGGACCGTCGGGGCCTGATCCGCCGCGCCGCCGAACGGGCGTTGAGGGAGTAGGGGATACCTCAAGTAGGAGCCTGCCGAGAATGTCCCCGGAGGGGACGCATAACGATAGCCGGTGGTCGAACGAAGGGAGTCCCCGGGTTCGATGGCCGAGTTAGGTAAGCACCCCGAAGGGCGTGCCGAAGGGGCGTCGACATCGTTTTCAGCGGTCATATTGTGCCCGGCCAACGCTTGCCGAGCTTGTCGGGCTATCTACCGGCGAGCTTCGCCTTGTACCTAGTGACCATTGTCTCCCATGCCTCGCACTCCTCCGACTCCAGTTGAGGAACGTGGGTGTGGAATCCTACGGACCGCAAGACCTCCTGGTCCTGGCTGTACCCTTCGACGATCGCGCGCTTGAAGGCGCTGGTGTCCACTCCTGCATCCGGGTGCCGAGCGAAATAGTCGAGCTGCCACAAGTTCATAAGGAGACTCGTTACTCTGCAACGCCCCCTTCCGTCGTCTTCCAATTCCGCGAGAGTGGTCCAAGTCGTCTCTCGGCCATCTGAAGTCCTAACCTGCACGTCACAAGCGCCCTGGATGGGGTGAATAGGGTGGTTCACACGCTTCGATACCGATCTCTCCACCACGTTAAGCCGCTGAAGGCGAGGCTGGATCAGAGACTGAAGCACTCCTCGCAGCCTTGGTTCCGACCACCCAACGACTTCCTTCTCTCGGCTGGAAACAAGCGGGAGCATGGCCCCAGCGTCGCCCCTCAGCGCTGCATGAAAGAACTCGGCCGCATCGTCACCCAGTGTCCTAGGCCGAGTAATTTGGTAAGCGAAGTAGACGAGGCCCAGCACAACTACCGAACACGTCCCTACGATCCAGGCCTTCCGCGACACCTTGAGTACCATCGCAATCAACCTCCGATCAAGTCCCTATTCCAGATGGCAAAAGCCATCGCCTGCGCAGATACGTCCTTCGTACTCCGTGGCATCGACCTCTACGCTCCATTCCTCGCTGTCCTCACAATCGACGAGGTAAGCAACCTTCTGGCAGCACTTCTGCGGATTGGATATCCCTTCGCAGAAGAAGTATGGATTGAAGTACCCTGCCGGCGTGCAGTCTGCGGGGATGCTCATACAGTTGTACGAGTAGACGTTGACGACCGCCGTCCCTAGCCCGACCACGAGGCAGGCTATCCATTTTGAGTTCTGATTCATGTTATCCTCCAGTCTAACGTGTTTCTCGGCGACTCACTTCCACCAGTCAAACTTCCAAGGATTGCCTTTCTTGTTCTTCTTCACCAATTGGCCGCTCAGCAAGACCGCCATGCCCTTCTTGGTTAGACCTTCGGCCAAGATCAACGATGTGGCCGGCATCTGGTTGTGATTCAGGTCCATAATCAGAACGGCATTCTCACCTTCGGCCGCAACGTAGTCGGCCCACTTCACGAAGCCTGACATTGCGTTGGGAGGGGACGGTATGTAGAAATAGGCAAAGCCCGTTGGCGAACGCACTGGGCTACCTGGTCCATCACACCGCCCCAGTTCTGTGGCATACCTTAGGCTTTTTCTCAGCGGCGGAAGGGGGAGGCCCATTTCAAAGAGGTTGCCGAACCCGCCTTGACCGCCATACTGTTCTTGGTACAGGGCGACCGCCAGATGCAATTGCTTAAGGTTCGAGGCACACACCGATTCGTGCGAGGCCTTCTTCGCTGCACTAAATACAGGCACTAGGATTGCTACGAGTACTGCGGCGATAGCCAAGCAAACGAGCACTTCAACTAGAGAGAACGCGAAATTCCTCACTGGGTGATCCTCCGGATGAATTCATAACCAGCCTCTGAAGCGCGCTGCTTCTCGATGATCTGCCAAGTCGCATTGATGGCAAAAAGCCTTGTGAAGTTTTCGGAGTTCAACAATCGACCTATCGTTCCGTCCTTGTCCAGAACGACGCGCACTTCCCTCTGGGTCGTCGCGATCGCCCTTGGCAATTGCTGTCCCTCGTACTGAACGATGCAAACGACACCGAGAAAACGCGTCAATCGATCCGAATCGATAGTGGGATGCTGGAGCGAACAGCCTCCGCAACCGCCAAGATAGGCCACCAAGATGGCCTTTTCCGCTCCAGCATGGGGCACAAAGCTATCGAATGGGCCCATTGCCCCCGCAATGTTCAGTCCCAAGGGTGGGTCTCTGGATTCATCCCATTGGGGAGTGAGACTCCTGTTTGCGCGTGACTGCAATGAATCTGCCACAACCGCTAACGCCCAAACTACCACTAGCAACCCGACCGAGAAGGAACCCACGAGCAGCAGACGCCCCGTCCAGCGGGCGATTGCCCCCTTCGGCCGAGTCCAACTCCTGCGTATAGGTTCGCGCTTGCAATCCACCACGGACCCCCTATCGAACTCTCCCAAAATGGATTATATGCCGAAACTCGACAAGGCGCTGATCTTTCAAGGGGGGGGGGGGGGGACAAAACTGGTAATTTTACGGGGTATAGAAATCTGGACGGTGACTCACGCACACTTCTCTGAGGGATGGCGGCGCGGCAACGGGCCTTGTCCCGAGAGGTAAACGTCAGCGGTTTCTCCTAGCGACCTGCAACCTGTGTTCTCTTGCCGCCGTTCCTTTCTTCCAAGCAATTGCAGCTAGGGACACGGACATGGCATACGGATGGGAAGGATCGAAGACTCGGCTCGTGCCCCTCGACAAGGAGCGCCACCTCGACAACGCCCTCGTTTGGCTCAACGACCCGGAGGTCACCGAGTGGGTTCTGATCGGAGACTTCCCGCTCACGCGCCTAGCGGAGGAAAAGTTCTTCGACCGGGTGATGGGCGGCGACGAAAGAGAAGTCGCTTTCGCCATCGAGAGCCTTAAAGGTGAGCACATCGGGTTCTCTGGCATTCACAGGATCGACTTTCGGCACGGCACGGCGATGACGGGAACGATCATCGGCTCGAAGGATCATTGGGGCAAGGGGCTGGGAACCGACGCCGCCAGGACGCGCGCGCAGTACGCGTTCGATGTGCTCGGCCTGAGGCTCCTCATGTCCTCCGTCCTCGACGGCAACGAGCGCTCGCTTCGGATGCAGCTTGCTGTCGGCTATGTCGAGATCGGGCGCATTCCCCAGCGGTTTTGGAAGCGCGGCGCCTACCGCGACGAAATCCTTACCTGCCTCACCCGCGAGGCGTTTCTTCGAGAGTCATGACTTCTTGGTGTAATGGGCGAGGGTTCGGACCCGGAACTCCTCGCCGACCTTCACCTCGAGCGTGGCGTCGTAAGCGCCTGCGGACTTGGGTTCATAGGTGATCCGCAGCGGCGTTCCGGGGCTCCCTTCGAGGGTCTGAAACACCAGCTTTTCACCCTGCCATTGCCCTTCGAAGTCGATCGGCTGCGAGCGGTTCTGCGTGAACCAATACATCCGGTAGTTCTTGCCACGCGCGTCAAAAAGGACTACGATGTGGTTGTGCTGGCGAGGCTGCCCCGCCGGCTCGAAAGACTCGTCGATCTGAAGCGCCGCCCCGCCCAGAATCCACTTGTTCTCGCCCTGAAGGGTGAACTCAAACGGCTCGCCGGAGGGCGGCGTCACCCTTTCCTGCGACGTCCAGTGGCCCAACAGGAACTCCAGCGCCTTTATGCCCTCGGGCTTGCCTTGCGAAACCTGAAACCCCATTGCGCCAACGACAATGAACACGAGCCAGCTTCCCATTCCCGCAGTATAGTTCGCCGGCAGGGCCGGTTAGGGACGAATGACGCGGACCGAATGGCTTGCGCTCTCCCTTCCGTCCTTGGCGACTGCATAGAGTTTGTAAAGGGCGATGCTTCCGGTCGCCAGCAAACAGAACCGAGTGTGAAACTCGCGAAGGCCGGGGTCGATCTTCTGGCACGAATGTTCACCGGCGGCCGCATAGCGCGGTCCTGCGTGATAGCGCAGTTCGAAGTGGTCGATCTCTTCGCCTTCATACGCCCAAGTCAGCTTTGCCTTGTCGGCCTGCTCATCCCACGCGCATTCGAGTTCGGGGCACGGAAGCTCACATTCGGGCGGGCACAGTTCTGGGATCGATGCGTTGAGCGGGTGGTCCGGCCCCAAGTGAACGACGACCGCTTTGTCGTAATAGCGCATGTATTCCGCCGCGCGGAGTAGCATCCTATCCCTCGACTCCCGCGCGCCCATGGCTCTCCGCTCGGCTTCGAGCACGTTCTGATACGCGTTGCGGAGGTTTGAGAAACCCTGACAAAACCTCTCCAGCGTCGTTCCGTCCGACAGCACGAGGGCTTTGGCCGACGTGTTGGGCCCGGTCGAATGCTGGTTGTAGACGTTCCAGACCCTCGCGCAATCCCTCAGCGCGGTGAGAATCTCGGGTTGCTGGGCGTAGGCTCTGGGGAGCTTGGGCACGAGCTGCCACAGCGGCGTCTTCTTCGCTTTGGTGGGGAACTCACTTCGGAAGAGCCTCAAGTGCTCGCGCATGGCCTCGCGCCGAACATCCCGGTCCCCAATGGCGATCTGCCAGTGGCTGTCCTTGTGGATCGCGTCCTCATAAAGGGCGCGCAACGTCCCGAACGCCTGCTCCCAAGTTGCAAGATCCACCCCGCGCACCGTCATCCCAGGGGATTCAGCCTCCACTTGCGTCCAGTGCTCCGTGAAATGGTGCAGGGTGGGCAAGGCCGAGCCTAGGCTACGAAAGGGCATGGGAAGGTCCTCGTTTTTCCGATGCGACTTCACGCCGCAGGGCGCACAGCCGAAGTGAGTTTCATTGTATCACATTTTGCATCGGAATTGCAGAAAGTGAGTTGCCAACTTGTTTTCCCGAACATCCAGAAACCTTGGCGGCGATCTCAGGCAGAATCGGCGAGCAAGGTAGGAGCTTGCCCCACGACTCGTTTCGAGGTCGATTTCTACCGAGAATAAAAGGCAGAGGGCCGGCTGGCGGGGCCGGCCCCAGGGGCTGGAGGGTGTGGAGGATTGGTGGCTACGGTCTTCCTCACGGCGTCGGTGCGACCTCTCGGTCTGCGTCCGACAAAGGACTCATTCCCTACCGGCCCCACCCTTCGATTCCGCTTTCCTACCAGGGATGCCCTGCGCCCGCGCAAACCTTGTCCTATTACGCGCGTGATCTTGCTTGGATCGATCCTGCGTTGAACTCAGGATTCGGCGCACGGGCTCCGCATTCATGTGCCATAATTACCGTTCACCGCACTCTTTGGGAAACGACTTCGAATGAGCGAAACCACACCGACCCCCTCGGCCCCTGAGTCCTCCATGAAGGATAAGGACTTCGGCGCAGATCGCGAGTCCAAGCCTCGCGGCAGACGCCGAAGAAAGGTCAGCTACCTGACCATCAACAAGATTTACTCCGTCGACTACAAGGACCTCAACATCCTTCGCCGCTACGTCAACGATCGTGGCAAGATCCTACCGAGCCGTCAAACGGGGACGACCGCAAAGGAACAGCGCATGGTCGCAAGGGCGGTTCGAAGAGCGCGCGAGCTCGCTCTCCTGCCGTACGTGGTTACCGAGTTTTCGGCTGATCGGCGAGAGATGGCGAGGGGAGGCCCTCGGCAGCGATCGGGAGGTCGAAGACCCGAGCCGCCTGTCCAAGCCGCGGAAGCTCCTGTCGAGGCCCCAGTCCAGGCTCCAACCGAGGCGCCCGCTGAAGCGCCAGCGCCGGCCGCAGCGGAAGAGGCCACGCCCGGATCGAGCTAAGCCGAAGTCAAACGATTCCTGAACGCAGAAGGTCCTTGAGGACGATCAGTCCGAGGACCTTTTCGTTTTCGACCACCGGGATTTCGCCCACCTTCTTCGGGAGGTTTTGGAAGAACTCCAGCGCCTCGATCGCCAAGAGGTCCGGCCCGAGATGAAACGGGTTTCGGGTCATGATCGCGCTCGCAGGATCGGTGAACGGCGACGGCGAGTCCAGCAGACGCCGCCGCAAGTCGCCATCGGTGATGAGTCCAAGCAGCCGCCCCTCGGGGTCGGTCACACATGCCGCCCCTGCCCCCGCCTTGGTGATCGCCCTCAAAACGTCCTTAAGGGCGGTTTCCTCGGCCAGCAAGGGTACGTCGGCCCCCGAACGCATGATATCCCGGACCCGCAGCAGCAGCCGTTTGCCCAACGCTCCGCTGGGATGGAACTTCGCGAAATCGTCGGCGGTGAACTTCCGCTCGCTCATCGCGGCAAGCGCCAAAGCGTCGCATAGGGCGAGCATCACCGTCGTACTGGTCGTCGGCGCGAGGTTATTGGGGCAGGCTTCCTCCCGAACGCCCGTCTCCAAAACCAGATCGGCGAGGCGTCCGGCGCTGCTCTCTTTGCGGCCTGTGATCAAGACCGTCCTCGCCCCGATTGCCGCGATGGAGGGGAACAGCCGAACGAGCTCGTCGGTTTCCCCGCTGTGAGAGACCATCAGCACGATATCGTCGGCGGTGATCATCCCCAAATCCCCATGCAGCGCTTCAGCGGCGTGCAGGAACAGGCTGGGAGTGCCTGTACTCGCCAACGTTCCAGCGGCCTTTCGGGCGATGTGCCCCGACTTCCCCACACCGCAAGCGACGATTCGCCCACGACAACCGAGAATCCACCGGACGGCCTCCTCATGGGACTCGTCCAGGTGGGCCGCCAGCCACTCGATGGCCGCGGACTCATGCCGAAGCGCGTCGCTAAGCAGCCGGAAAATCATAAAGTCGAGTCTACCGCTTGCCCAGAATGGTCTTCCCGAAGATGGAAGCGATCCATTCGACGGCGGTCTTAGCGGTCTCGTTACCCCGGTCGAAGAGCGGGTTGATTTCGACGAGGTCGAGGCCCGCAAGCCGGTACGGGCACCCCGGCGCGCGCATGGTCTCGCTCAGCATCTCGCCCATGAGGTGCATTTCGCGATAGGTGAGTCCGCCCCGAACTGCGGTTCCCGTTCCTGGAGCGAGGATCGGGTCGAGAACGTCTACGTCGAAGCTAATCCATAATTGGCTCGCCCCCGATTCGCGAATCCACGCGTCGAGTCGGTCGATCTCGGACACAAGGCCGTTCCGGTCGAGGTCGTACATCGTGCTAGTGAAGCATCCCGGCATCTGCGCGAGCTGTTCTTGCTCCGGCCCATCGACCTCCCTCAACCCCAGCCACGCCGCCCGCCCAGGGCCCAGCTTCTCGGCCCCCACCACTTCCGCCATGATCCTCCGCCAGAGAATCTCCTGCTCTCCGTCGACTCCCGATTCCAACCCCATCAGCGCGGCGACGGGCATTCCGTGAATGTTGCCCGAATCCGAAGTGCCGGGGGTGTTCAGGTCCGAATGAGCGTCCACCCACAAGACGGCGAGGTCGGTTCCGTACTTCGAAAGGGCTGCTCCCACGCTGCCGATGCTCACAGTGTGGTCACCGCCGATCACCAACGGCACGGAGTCGACCGCGAGGCTGTCTTCGACCGAGGACCGAACCTCTTTGAGGGCGACGTAGGCGCTTGGATACACTTTTCGCCCCATCGCGCCGGGTTCGGCTTGGGGTTGAGTCAGGTCGCCCCGGTCCTTCACGGCACAACCGAGAGATCTCAACGTTTCGGCCAGCCCTGCAAGGCGCGCGGCAGCCGGACCCATCCTGCTTCCGAGTCGCTGCCCTCCGAGGTCGAACGGCGCACCAATCAAGTCGATCACGGGCAGAGTGTACTCAGGCCGGCCCCCAAGCGCCCAGGTAGACTCGCGACATGCCGTCGAGAGTGGGCGTTGTCGCCATCCAAGGCGACTTCCAGAAGCACGTCGAGTCGCTGCAACGAGCCGGAATCGCCCCCTCGCAAATCTCCCTTCTTCGGACCGCCGATGACCTCGAAGGGGTCGGCCGCGCGATCATCCCCGGCGGTGAGAGCACCACGACCGGGCTCCTGATGCAACGGTTCGGACTGGGAGACGCCCTCAAGGAGCGCGCCCAGGGAGGAATGCCGCTCTGGGGAACCTGCATGGGCATGATCCTGATGGCGCGAGAGGTGTGCGAGCGCGAGCAGTACACCCTCGGCGTTCTCGATATCGCCGTCGTTCGAAACGCGTTCGGGGCGCAGGTCCACAGCTTCGAGGCTCCGGTGCAGTTCAAAGGGTTCGACGAGCCCGTTACGGGCGTCTTCATTCGTGCGCCGGTCGCCACTGAGCTAGGACCGGGCGTCGAGATTCTCGCCGAAGTCGAGGGGCAGGTGGTCGCCGTGCGAGAAGGAAACCGGATCGGGACCAGTTTCCACCCCGAGCTGACCGACTCGACGGTTCTTCACGAGTGGTTTCTGAAGCTATGAACGGGCAAAAAAGAGCCCCGCTCTGAGGGCGAGAGACGGGGCTTGGGGGAGGGAGGAAGAAGCTGTCTATTTCTTTCAACGTCTATTGTTTCGTAAACGTGCCCTCGATTCGTAGGTTCCGGTCCGTAAGTCCTTTCAGCGTCTCCAGTGGCACGTAGATCACGTCGTCGCGGAAGACTGCGGGCCGTGCCATTCGTTCGCGCTTACCATTGAGACGACAATCCGCCTGATCTTGTTCAACCACTAGAATGGCGTCGTCGGTCTCGATATAGGCGCGGCGGCTGTCGCGAACCCACTGCACGGAGAATCCCAGTTGCTTCTGCAGAGGCTGAATGGGCACCATGATCGCTCCCCTGTCGTCGTAGGCCTGTTGGCCCTGCGGGAAGCTCACCGCTCGGTTGTCGATGAGGAGCTGAATTGGCGTTCTCTCTCCGCCGTTCCGGGGGTCATAGCGGTCCCCGCGGGGATCATACTGATCGCCGCGAGGGTCATAGCGGTCGCCCCGTGGATCATACCGATCGTCGCGAGGGTCGTACCGATCGCCCCGTGGATCATTGCGATTGCCGCGAGGGTCGTATCGGTTGTCCCGAGGGTCGTATCGGTCGTCGAACTTCGCCTTGAAGTCGCGTTGAAACAGCATTCCGTAAGCGTCGCCCTTCCGAACGAGGACCTCGGACGCGCTTCGTTCGCCTTCAGCGATCAGAATCCCAGCGAGGGTCCCAAGGAATGCGCCCTCGAACGGCTTGTCGATAAGCGATCCCAGCAGCGCTCCTCCGAGAATCGCGCCAAAAACCGTCCTTTCGGACTTAGGCTTGGATTGCTTGAAGACCATTCTCCCGTCGCGGTCCTTGGTGATCCTGTCGGAGCGGAGCGAAACGGGCACGGCGTCGATCTTGTGCCGGGAGCCATCGGGAAACCAAATCGTTTGGAATCGCACGTCGACGAGCCCAGGGCGGCCGTCCCGCTCGGGTTGAACCCGGACGACCTCGCCTTCGAGTTGAGAGCCTTTCGGGAGGTCTCGCGAGTCTTCGACGATTGCATAAACGCGCTGCCCTTGGCGGCTCTTGATCGAAAGATCGGAGTCGAATCGAACCGGCACCACCCAACCCGATTTCACTTCGATCGACCGATCCGCAACCGCCAAACCGGCGAAAACCAAGCCTACGCCGGCGAGCGCCATCGTTCTCAAGAATCCCATCCGTTGCATCGTTCTTTCTCCTTGCGCGTCGCGCAAAAGCACTAACGTTTGAACCCAAGCAGCCGTTACAGCGGGCGTGGGACCCGCGCCATCACCATCAGATCCGAACCCAGCTTCTGAACGCTCACATCAGAGACCGCAAGCACGGCATCGAGAGTCTGAAAACCAAGGTCCTCGACCCAGGTCTTACCCGCTCCGAGCAGCTTCGGGGCGATAAAGAGGACGATCCAGTCCACGACGCCCGAACGCAAAAAGCCGGTAATTGTCCGAGGCCCGCCTTCCACGAGAACTCCCAATACGCCTCGACTCCCGAGTTGGGTGAGCAGCGCCTCCAAATCGACTCCGTCCGCCCCCATTCGAACGGGGAACTGAGCCTCCGTCGCCCGCTCGGCCGCAACGCACCACAGCGTCTCCGCTCCCGGGCCGAAAACCCTTTCGGAACCTCGGAGCCGGGCCTCTGGATCGAGAACGATTCGGACAGGCGGATTCACCACGCCGCGGATCCGTGCCGTGAGCGAAGGGTCGTCAGTTGCGACCGTCCCCCTTCCCACAAGCACCGCGCCCAACTCCGCCCTCAGCCTATGCCCTGCGAGCCGGGACTCCGCGCTCGTGATCCACTGACTCTGGCCCGAAGGGAGCGCCACCCTGCCATCCAAACCCATCGCGGCCTTGAGGACGACTACGGGGCGATTGCGGGACATGGCTTCGTGGAAGACCCAGTTCGCCGCCTTGGCCTCGTCCTCGCAGAGCCCGACGGACACTTCGATCCCCGCTTCCTTCAAGCGCTCCGCTCCTCCGCCCTCGACCCTCGGGTTGGGATCGCGAAGGGCGATGGCCACGCTTCGAACCCCCGCTCGAATCAGCGCATCCGCGCACGGTGGGGTCCGTCCAACGTGATTGCACGGCTCCAAAGTGACGAACACATCGGCACCCCGGGCGGACTCTCCGGCTTGTGCGAGGGCCATCGCTTCAGCATGCGGCGCACCCGCATAGGGGTGGTATCCCTTGCCCACGACCGCCCCCTCCCGAACGATCACGCACCCGACGCGAGGGTTCGGCGCAGGGAATCCCCGCTTCGAAAGGCGAATCGCTTGGCGCATCCAACGGATCGGGTCACTTACGGCCATGGTCCCGAAGGGTGCTCTCGATCAACTCCTCGAAGTTCTCGCGCGAGCGGTCGCGGAACTCCAGCCTCACCTTCCTCACGATCAGCAGCGCGCAGATCGCCGCCAGAGTGAAACTCGTCAGCGTTCCCACCACGTAGAGCGACATTCGACGCGCGTACTTCGCCAATTCGGGCCTTGGAGCGCCTTCCGGGGGGCGTGGCCCAACCAGCCACGGCCAAAGCGCCAGAAGCGCCATTCCGGTCAAGAAGAACGCCGTGGTGGCGATCTTCAGTCGCATTCCGCCCTCAACTGCTCGACCCCCGAAGTCAGCGTGGGGCAACTCGCCAAGAAGCTCCCCGCAACGAACACGTTCGCCCCTGCAGCTTTGGCAAGCCCCAAGGTGAGAGGATCGATCCCGCCGTCCACTTCGATGTCGAGGTCCGGGCACTCCCGCCGAATCGTCTCGACTTTTCTCAGGCACGCCCGAAGAAACTCCTGGCCTCCCCAGCCCGGATTGACCGTCATGACCAGGGCAAGGTCGAGCACATCGGACACCTCCAAAATCGCGTCGACGGGGGTCGAGGGGTTCAGCGCGACCCCAGCGCGAATCCCTCGCTCTCGGAGCCGCTGGCACAACCTGTGCGCGTGGGGAGTGGCTTCCTGATGAAAAATAATCGACTGGCACCCGGCTTCGAGGAATGCGTCGAAGTGGGATTCGGGTGTGAGCGTCATGAGGTGCGCCTCAAATACCGCGTCGCCGAGGTCCCTCAGACTACGAACCAACCCCGCTCCAAAGGTGATCGGAGGCACGAATTGTCCGTCCATCACGTCGAAATGAACTCGCTCAACGCCAGCGGCGAGGAGTTCGGCAACCGCTTCGCGATATCGCCCTGGATCGCACGAGAGGATCGACGGGGCGAGCTCGCATTTCATGTTTCTTCTCCAGTGTCAGGTTCGGCAGAGTCCTTGGTCACCTGCTTGACGAGTTCGTTGTCGTAGTAGATCGAGAAGGTAGCCTGAGGGCCCTGCCCTTCGGCCGTGATCTCCACCAACTCCTCCGGACTGTGCTCGTTCTCATAGACGGTCCGAGTTCCCCGAGAGTCGGCCAGATCCACTCGAAGCATCACCGAACTCTCAATGTCGCGAAGGCGAATACGGATGGTAAAGAGGTAGCGCTTGTTCGCTTCCGCTGAAGTCGAAGTCGAGCGATCGGACGCCACCGTCACGCGCACCGCCGTCCCCCGCTCGGCCCTTTGGCGTGGAGGGGGCGCTTGGGCGAGGATGGTGCCGGGTTCCATATCCCGATCCCGCTGCTCTTCGATCCTTTCGTCGAGCTTCAGCCCAATCGTGTCGAGCAGCTCGCGCGCGCTGTCGAGTGTTCTGCCCCTGAGATCAGGCACATCCACAAACCGACTCCCCGCGCTCACCACGAGTTGCACCGTGTTGCCTTCATACACCTTTGCGCCCGCCGGCGGCTCGCTTTCCAGCACCGTATCCGCCGGAACCTCCTCATTCGACTCCCTCCGGGCGACGCGAACCCGCAACTGAGCTGATTGCAGCCGGTCCTGGGCTTCTCGAAGGGTCAGGCGAGTCACATCGGGAACCACGATCGCCCTCGGACGGCTGAGGTTGAAGAACAGCCACCCTGCCAGCATGAACACGACGAGGCTTCCGAGAAACACCATCGCCATCACCAGCCACGTCGGGACGTCTCTCGGTTCTGACTCCTCCCACTCCTTTTCGTCGGGCTTCGAGCGGGGACGACGCGCGGCCGACATCGCCGGGGCCACTTGCGTCGGCTTCTCGTCGCGCCGGGGGGAATCTGAGGTGGTCGGTTTTCTCCCGAATCGCAGAGCGTCCCGAATCATCCGCAAGTCGCTCAAGAGGCCCGCCGCCGTCTGGTATCGCTCTTCGGGGTTCTTGGCAAGGGCTCTTTGAACCACGCGATCGAGCGCGACCGGCACCGAGGGGTTGATGGATCGGGTGCTGGGAATCGGCTCCGAAATGTGCTTCATCGCCAGCGCAACGGGGTGTTCGGCGTGATACGGCATACGTCCTGTCAAGAGGTGGAACAGGATCACACCGACTCCGTAAACGTCGGAGGACGGGCTCGGCATGGCTCCTTGGCTGACTTCGGGAGCCAAGGAGGGCGCCATTGCAGGCAGCACCACGCCTCCCGCCGTCTGGCTTGCCGAGTAAGCCTGCCACAGCCCCGCGAGTTGCAGCCGCGCCTCGCCAGTCGTCGAAACCCAGATGTTAGGCTCGCCTACGTCCCCGTGGACGATCCCGGCGTCGTGCAGCGCCGTCAAACCCTCGCAAATCGACACCGCCGTCGAGACCGCGACCGACACCGAGAATGGGGCGAGCCGCCGGATTCGCTCGGCGAGGGAGGAACCTGCCGAGAGTTCCCCGACGATAAATGGCGTGCCTTCGTCCTCGTCCACCTCCAGCAAGCGCTCGACGCTGGGGTGCTTCACGTCGCCCAGCGAATCCACGCACTTGCGAACCGCATTGACGAACTCGGGTTCCTTGTCGAAAGGCGGCTTGAATTCACGGATGCAAACCTCGCGGCCCTGAACCCGGTCGCGGGCAACATACGACCGGAACACCGGCCCATCGCCGATGAGTTGGACTACGTCGTATCGGATCCGAAGCACCCTGCCAATCACGGCTTCTCGCTGCGATCTCCTTTGTCGCGCACGACCATCAATAACAGAGCTGCGACGAACAGCGCTCCCGCAAGGGCTTTTATGGGGGGCGAATCGACCCGTTCGGCCCATTGGCTCGCCTCGCCACTGAAGAAGGCCCGCTGACTCGCGGCATACCCCGCGCCCAGGAGCAGGGTTGTGAGGGCGATCAGTCCCGTACGGAGGTTCGACATGTTCGCTCGATGGCCCGGAGGATGACCTTTTCGGGCACGTCCGTAACGAGTTTACACGCGCCCAGACCCGTAAGGAGACTAAAGGCCAGCCTTCCCTCCTCCGCTTTCTTGTCGGTGCGCATCGCCTCGAGCACGGACTTGCCGTCTTCGAGAAGCTCGGAGCGTACGGGAAGCCCCTGGCCGGAAAGCCCTCGGTCGATCTGGTCTGCGATCCCGGTGGGGCTCAATTCGAGTTCCTCGCCGATTCGCGCCTCGACCGCCATCCCGATTGCAATTGCCTCTCCGTGGAGAAGAGACTCATAGTTGGACGCTCGCTCCAAGGCATGGCCGATCGTGTGTCCGAAGTTCAGGACCGCCCGAATCCCCCGCTCGTCCCTCTCGTCTTGCTCGACGATCTGCCGTTTGAGGTCGATGCACCGAGCGATAACGTCCTTCAGCTTCGGCGATTCCGGCACTAAGGGATGCGACTCCAACGACGACAGCAGCGCCGAGTCGACCGCAAAGGCGTACTTCCAAACCTCAGCGGCTCCGTTGATAAACTCGCGCTTGGGAAGCGTCGAGAGAGCTTCCAGCGGAATCCAAACCGCCGTAGGGGCATGGAAGGCGCCCACGAGGTTCTTTCCCTCTGGCAAGTCGATTCCCACCTTCCCGCCAACCGACGAATCGACTTGCGCGAGCAGCGTGGTGGGCACTTGAATCAACTCGACGCCACGCATATACGTTGCGGCAGCAAGCCCCGCTAGGTCGCCGATGACGCCCCCGCCAAAGGCCACGACCTTCGAACGCCGCGTTGCACCGGATTGCGCCAACCACCGAGCCACACGCTCCAGCATAGCGACAGATTTCGTCGGCTCCCCCGGCGGCAGAACGAGCGTGGGCAATAGATCTCCGATTGCGCCTCCCCAGTGACGGGCGACATTCTCATCGGTGACCAAGAAGTGGCCTTGACCTAGCCGTCGTCGGACTTCGGCAATTTCAAGGAACTCGATCGAATACTGGCCGGTTCGATGCTGAACGACGATCAATCCGCCCTCCCCGCGAGGCTCAAGAACGCTCGATGGAGTGCCTCGACCACCTCGTCGTGCCCCTCATTGCCGATATCGACGGTCTCATCGGCCTGTTCATAGAGTTCGCGCCGCTCCGCAAGGATCTCGTCGATCCGGTCCTGCCAGTCTTCCCGCCAGAGCAGGGGCCGCCGCCTCTTGCTTCGCTTCAGGCGTGACTTGAGAACTTCGGGCGCTACGCGCACATACACCGTATGGCCTAAGCGGCGCAGATGCTGCCAGTTTTCCGGGCGAACGACGATGCCTCCCCCCGTCGAAAGAACCGCGGCGGCCGGCTCCAAGCTGGCGAGAAGGGCCGTCTCGTGCGATCGGAACGCTTCCTCACCGTAGACGTGGAAGAGTTGGCTGACCGGCCTCCCCAGCTTTGCCTGAAGCAGGGAGTCCGTATCCCAAAACAACCGATCCGCCTTTCGAGCGAGCAACTGGCCGACCGTCGTCTTCCCGGAACCCATCATCCCGAGGAGAATCCAGCAGCGGTCCATGAGTATGAAGACGTTCGGCGGCAGGCAACCATTGCCTGCCGCCGAATATGCGTATTCGATTAGGGTTCCTACGGCCCGAGTCCGCCCGAGGCGTCGTCCGTCACGATCGTCGGCGTAACGAAGATCAGCAACTCGGTGTTGTTCCGATCTCGGTTGCTCGACCGGAAGAACTGGCCGATTATCGGCAGATCCCCGAGGATCGGGAATCGCGCCTGACTACCGGCGTCCTGCTTGCGGACCATGCCGCCCAGCGCGATGGTTTCCCCGCTCTTGACGCGAGCGACCACGCTGATGATCTGAGAAAGCACGTCGGGGATTTCCGATCCGTCCGGGCTTCGCCTTAGCTGGCCAAAGTCCTGCACGGGCACGTTCAAGAACACCGTCACATAGCCGTCTTCGTTGATACGAGGCGCCACCGTAAGTCCGGTGGTGATCGTCAACTGGAAGGCTTGCGGAGCGATGATGACTTGGCCGTTGCCTACGCTGACCACCTGGTTGATGAAGAGGGTGGTCGAGACGTTTTGCAGAACGGAGGCGGGCTGGTTGTTCAGCGTTCGGATGACCGGCGCCTGAACGACTTTTCCGTAACCTTCCTGCAGGAGCGCTCTCATCCGAGTCGTCACCGCGCCCGTTGCGTAGTTGAGGAACACGGGGTCGCCCGCTCGAGCGAACGATCCTGGCCGGACGCCGGTGAACACCGTTCCCCGTTCATACAACCAGTCGAAGCCGAGCGATTTGCTCAAGCTCGAACTCGTCGTGATGAACTCGACCTTGATGATGACTTGCTTGGGCGCAACGTCGAACATGCTGATGTAGGCTTGAAGCCGAGCGATGTCCTCTTCTGAGCCTCGCACGATGATGCTATTGTCGTTCGGGTCGTAGCTGATGAAGTCGATCGAATCGCCGACGAGACCTTCGCCACCCTGCAAGTTGACGCTGCCGCCGCCTTGGCCAAAACCACCGCCACCTTGACCGAAGCCGCCGCCGCCCTGTCCGAAGCCACCGCCGCCCTGTCCGAGGCCGCCGCCACCTTGGCCAAGCCCGCCGCGGCCACCGCCGGGACCGCCGCCGATCCCACCGATCTGGCCGGAGCCTTCACCCGGCAAGAGGATGTCGTTGCCGGACTCCGAGAAGTTGTCGGGCAGCGCCTGCGAGTTTACGGGCTGGTAGTTGCCCGACCCGCCATTGAGGATCGGTTGCTTGCTCAGGTCCTTCAAGACGTGAGGGTTCACGAGGTTGTTGAACCGCGCAAGCTCCCGGAACCCGTCGTTCATGTCCGGCACGTTTCCGTAAAGCTGGCTGTAGACGTCCTTGGCGTTCGCCTTCAGCAACTTGACCTTCTTGACGATCTTGGGCACGTCCACCTTGGGGGGCGCGGCCGTATCCGTCTTGGCCGTCTCCGGCTCTGGGCCAAAGCTGATGATATACACGCCGTTGTGATCCTTGCGATAGCTCGCGCCTGCGTTTTGGCAAATGTAGGCGATCGCATCGTCCACAGACACCTGGCGAAGCTTCAGATTGAGCTTTCGCATCGGCTCTGTGCTCGGCATGATCACGAACTGCAAGCCCGTTTGCTGAGTCAGCATCCGAGTCGCAGCGAGCATATCGGCGTCCTTCAGTTCGAGGTCGACCCGAAGTTCCGACAACAACTGTGCCCAGGAGCTGACGGCGAGCGCCATTCCGGCGACGCCGATCAGCCCAATCCGACCTAAGCGAATACGCATTTTCTCCATACCCTCCATAGACAACCTTTGGCGATGCCCCAGCTTGCAGCCTTAGAAGCGACCGCCACCACCGCGGCCACCGCCGCCTCCAAAACCGCCGCTGCCGCCGCCGAAGCCGCCTCCGCCAAAGCCGCCACTTCCGCCAAAGCCGCCACCGCCGAAGCCGCCGAAGCCGCCGCTACCGCCGCCGAAGCCGCCACCGCCGAAGCCGCCGCCGCCAAAGCCACCGCCGCCAAAGCCGCCGCTACCGAAGCCGCCGCTACCGCCGCCGAAGCCACCGCCGCCGCCGAAACCGCCGCCACCCGTGTTAAACACAGTGCTCATTTCCGGCCAGGTGCTCGTCGACTGGCTGCCCTGGAGCATCAGCATGATGAACAGGGGGTCCGCGGACCGAATCTTCAGGCGCCGAACGGGCAGGGACGCTGCGGGAGTGTCAGGCAAGGTCTCTGGGCCGCCGCCGGACGTTACCGGGGGCTCGCGCTTGATGATTTGGTAGACGCCGCCCTCGATGCGGTACGTGGCATCGATCTGGTTCAGAATGTTGCGAAGAACCGTCTCGAACGGCATTCGCTTGAGACTCAAGGTAACGGTTCCTTGAACTTCGGGAGCGACGCTATAGGACACATTCACGTGCCGGAACAGCATCTTGATGGCTTCCCTTGCGTCGGCCTGCTCAAGTTCGAACGATTCGATGATCGTCTGGCCCGGATCGCCCTGTGCCATTACGTTGACGGGCGCGAGGGCGAGGATGCCTACGGCAAGCCCTGCGCTAGCTAAGAATCGGATGAGTTTGCTCATGTTTTGCCTCCGAACATTCTGAAGTTTCAAATCGTGTTTCGTTACCTCTGTTCATTATGGAACGTATTTTTTCAAGTCTAGGTTCGCGGCCCTTATCCTATGGCCCCAGAAGCTCCGCCCGAGCCTCCCGGCGCGTTGGGGGCCCCAATCGAGCCTGGTCCTTCCGTGCCCGGCGCGGCGACACCGCCACCTTGAGGTTGCTGTCCACCTGTCGCCATGCCAGCAGGGGGAGATTCGAGTCTGACGACGATCTGGTTCGGCTTGCGATTGCCGGGCCTTCGCAGAATCGCCTTCTCCTGATCGATGGAAACGACCGTCCACTCGCTGTTGGGAATCTGCATTCCCGGTCTGACGGTATAAAACTTTCCAGTCTCCATGACGATGATGGCCTGCACGGTGTCGCCCACCATCACGCCCGACAGCCGACGATAGGGCTGAGCCTCATAGGCCTCTTCTTCGAAAGTCTCCACAGGCGGTGAGACCTCCAGCGCCCATCCGCCCGTCTCCTGCAGCAGGCGCTCCGCTCGCTGCAAGCTCTCAAACTGATTTTCCGCAGGGAACAAGGCGAAGGGATCGGTCCGCGCGCTGAACCCACGGCTTGCGATCAGTTGCGACAGCTTGCCCGGGTCCATGGGAGCGGCATCGATTGGCACCCCGGCGTCGACGTCGGGAGAGAAGTCCGTCGAGGTGGCCGGCGCGTCTCCACTCGGTGCGGGCGCTGGGTTGGCCAGCGCGTCTTGATCCGGCGGCGGCGTACAACCCGCAAGCAGCCCCATCAGGACCACCGGCGCGAGCACGCTCAATTCGATTCTGCTTCGATTCAGTTCCAACATTCGACCCACTCTCTTCATTCTAGGCCTGTCTCGTCAAAAGCCTTGCATCGGGCCTTGTCGCGAGCCTCCCGAAGGCGGCCCTCCCACTCCACCGGGCGCGCCCGGACCGCCACCGGCGCTCGCGCCTTCCGGAACGGGCGGGAACGTCTCTTTCGCCCGGATGTATCCGACCACCGTAAGACTGTAAGTTGCCGTCAGGTTCGGCGACGTTCCCGTGAGCTGAAGCCCATCGGCGACCGCCAAGAAGTTCGGCATCGACGACCATGACCGAACGTGGTTCATGATCTGCGAGTAGTTCCCTCGCACCGTTACCGACCCGAAATCGTAAATCACCACCGGGTATTGGAACGGCGGCATATTGAAGTAGTTGGCGACAAGCGAACTCGCCTGCGGACCCGGATATGGAACCGTAGGACCGGCGACGACGGTCACTCCGCCCCGCTTGATCTGCGCGTTGAGTTGCCTTTGCACGCTGTTCCGAAAGGCATACGTGTCTACGGTGAGCTGCCATGCGTTGACCGCAAGGTTGATCCCGCCTTGGGAGACCGAAGGGGGCGGTGTATGGCGCGCCACCACGGCCTTCCACTGATCCGCCTTGTCTTGCACCATCTGGATCGCGTCTTCCTTTCGCTTCTGGGCACGGCTAAGCTTGTTCGCTTCGGCGTCCACCTTCTCCTTGTGAGCATCCCAATAGGACTTGGCCAGCATGTTGGGCGACCACTCATAGAAGTACCCATAGGAGAGCGCCACGATCGCAATGGCGATTCCAAACGACAGGATGGTAACGGGGCTGAGTTTCGACATAGAGTTGACCTTCCTGCTATTCCATCAAAACGCTCGGGCCGCCACCGCCGCCTCCGCCTGCGGGCGTGGGACCTGGAATTCCACCGCCTGGCGCGGTCCCGCCTCCCCCACCGCCCTGCGCACCGGCTATGGTGGCTCGGGGATCGGGAGTCTGAAGGTTCCGCTGCAAGACCACAGACACCGTGATCTGAGACCAATCGGGCATCGCTCCTCGGGCGGCGATGCTGTCGCTCCCAAACCCGCCGACGCCCGAAAATCCGGTTGTCCCGCCCTGCGACATCAAGTAGTTGAGCCGAGCGGTCGGATCGTCGGGGATGTTCGATTCTCCGGGCCGAATCGGGCGGCCAGTCTGGTCGGTTTCATTCAGCGAAGGCACCACGGGATCGATGATCTGATACCCGTCCCGGGACACCGATTGGGCTCCGGGAATCCTCATCAATGCCAGCATCAGGTTGGCGTAGTCCTGATAAGTCCGAATGACCCCTGTCATCGTCACCACGCAGGTGTCAGCGCCATTGGGGCTCGCCGAGAGAGAGGTCATGCGGAAGAAACTGGGCACGTACCGTCGGACTTCGTCATAGAGGTCCGGATACGTGTTGTTGTGAGCCATCATGGCGTCGGCAAGGTCGATATTGATGATGATGCCGCGAGCTTGGGCGATGATGGCGTCCGCTTCTTGCGAGAGCCTCAGCGCCTGCGCCGCGGTCCCCTCGTTCTGCCGAGCGGCCTCGATGGATTCGGAAAGCTGCTGGCGAGAACTCACCTGCAGGAACACCGCAGCGCCGATCGATGCAGCCGCGATGAGGAGCGAGAACACCCAGGCCGTCTTCGCGCCTGCTTCTTTAGATACGTGGGTCGGTAGTAGGTTGAGCTTCATCCGCCATTCCTAATCGAACATGATGTGCAGGCCGTTACCGACCGCCACCGCGAACTCCTGTTTGTGCCCGGCAACGAACTCCTCAGATGCTTTCTTTGCGTTAATCTGAAGACGCCGAGTTGGGTCGAAAATGTCACACGGCAAGCCCAAGGCGTTGCTGAGGTACGTGTTCAGACCGCGCAATCCCGCGCCGCCGCCACAGAGCACGATCCGCTCCACCTCGCCGCCTTTGCTCCGGAAATACTCGATCGAACGCCGCGCCTCTTCGGCAAGCTCCGACAAACCGTCGACGATGAATGCGTTGGCTCGATTGGCATCCGCAGCGGGCACCGGAGCCGCCGATTCCCCGCCGGCTTCGGGCGCTCCGCCTTCGCCCGCTTCCGCAAACGGATTGTAGGCGGTGAACTGCTGGGTCGCCGCCCCTCCGGCGGAGACCTGCGAGGCGTCGGCCTGATTGCGTTTGATCTCCTCGGCTTCGGGGCCGCTCACGCCTAGGCCATCGGCGATCGACTTCGTGAGGAGTTCGCCGCCCAGAGGAACCTGCCTCGGCATCAGCAGCTTGCCGTTGCGATAAATGTTGATCGAAGTCGTCTTGTGCCCGATGTCCACCAGGCAAACCGTCTGGTTGTCGAATTCGTCGCCGTAACTGGTGAACACCGACCTTGCGAGTCCGAGCGGCTCGACATCGATCGCGAACAGTTGCTTACCGGCCTTCTTGACACAAGCCATGAGGGTCTCAATGGCGGACTGAGGGCTGATCGCCATCACCACGTCCATGTTCTGAGCGCCCTCAGCGCCCTCGTCGACCACACGGTAATCGCTCACCACCGTGCTCTCGGAAAACGGAATGTTCCGGTTGATCTCCCACTGCATGTGCTCGCGGAGTTCGTTCGGGTTCATTTTGGGAACCTCGAGCGTCCGGACCAACACGGAGGCCTGCCCAGCGATCGTCGCAACCGCTTGACCCACGCTTACGCCGCTCGACGACAGGGCCTGCTTGAGCGCATTCGCAACAGCGTCGCTGTTGTAAATGCCCGTATGATCGACCGCGCCCTCCGGCGTATCGACGATCCCCAGCGCCGTAACGACCACGTCGCGCCCTTGACTCCGTATTTCAGCGACTTTGATGGAACGACTTCCGATGTCGATTCCGACCACGCTATTCAGCTTCTTGGCCATAAGTAAGAATCCCGCTTCCCTGGCTTAGCAAGGCTATCTTATCACCCGCCCTCCGGGCATGTCAACCGAACCAGACGCCTCCAATCCACTTCCAAAGACGGTTGCCGACGCCCATGTTGTTCGCGGCAAGCCCACAATCGAAGCGCAAACCTCGATTTTGAACCCAAATCTCCGTTTTCGCGATCAGCTTCGACCCACAGGAGAAGGCGTGAACCGGGGCGCAATCGCTTGGAAGAATATGTCGGGAGTTCCCGCGCGCGTGCTCGTCCACAAGAACCAAATGAGTCCCGGACGCCTGAGCGAAGCGAGAGGATTGTCGAACGGATCGACGAACAGGAACGGCTGCGACTCGTTGATCGCCTGCTCGATTCGCACGGGAGCTTCGCCGGTCTCTGAGACGACCCCGATCGGAACCGTCACTTGGATTCCGGGGATCGGCGCGCCTGTGGTTTCGTCGACGCCGGTGTAGGTGATCGTCACCGACCGGCCCTCGTCGTCCGCAGTGTAGTAGAGTCTTCCGTTCGCCGGGTCGATCTGGTAGAACGACGCCTGGCCCGTCGAGGTCAAAGCGGTGATTCCCCCGTTCGCCTGGGTGTGAATCGGCCTCGGGAGCTGAACGCCGAGCCGCAGAGTCCTCAAGTACGGCCTCGCGGCCTGACCCGAACCCGCAGCCGACCTGCCATACGAGAACACCATTCGGGCGGAACGAACCGGATCGTCCGGCAGGCTCGAAGCGTTGGCCGGGACGAGCGGGCTGTTGTCGGGCCTCGCCCAGTAACTGAATTCGCCGATCATCCGATCATCGAACAGCATCGTCGGCGTGAAGTGCGCCGCGCCAACGCCCGCGCTCACTCTGATGAACCGCGCCGTGTAGCTGAGGAACAACTGCGCCGAATTCGAGGGCGCAACGCCGCTGAAGCGAACCGTGCCCATGTTCGGGTCGAGGTACGCCTTCCCACCGAGCGTGGTGGTGAACGAGATGATCCCGGTTTCGCGGTCCACGGTCTTCGTGTTGGCGACTTCGAGGTTCGTGAGGTTTCCGTTCAGCAACTGCTGCAGTTGAACCGTCGCACCCGTGTTCCAAGAGACTCCGGCCGTTCGATAGACGCCCCGCTCACCCGAAGCTTCGAGCAGTTCGTTCGTGATCGGGGGCAAGTACCTCAGTCCGTTCGTCGAGGGTCCGCCGTAGGTTCCTGTGCCGACCATCCTGCCGTAAAACACCTCCGACTGGGGCCGTCCCCGGAGCTTGCCGATAAAGGTGAGCTCGAACAGCCTGTCGCCGGGGTCGATGCCGCTGGCGCTGACTCCGCGATAGGTGCGCGCGTGAACGGACGGTGAATGCACGTATTCAAACCCTGTACCCGTGTTCAACGCGTTCGCTTGTGTGCGGTTGTAGTTCGCACCGCCCGTGTTCTGGAACGAAACCCAATAGATTCGGGTTTGACCCACGCCGCCGGCGGCATAAAACGCGGTGCCGGTGTCGTTCCCAGTTTGCACGAGCGCGGGCCGGCCCTTAGCTCCCGTGTCTGCGATGGCAACGTAGCCGGGTTCAAGAATGTTGATCGCGCCGTTCGGATCCACCTGAACCGAGGTGACGAACACGCGAGACTCTCCCCTGCGGCCGCTGGGCGTTTGAACCTGCGTTTCCCCTGTGAAGGCAAGGAACGTCGAAGGATGGATCGCTCCGCTGAACGGATTGACCGTTCCCAGGAGCGGGAAGCTCGGATTGCCGTATTTCTCGGTCCCTGCGACGGCCGTTTCGCCCGCAGGCAGCGCAAACAGCGTGGTCGGGGACTGCGTCGGGAAGGGGCCGACCTCTTGTCGGAAGTAGCGAACCCCGTCCGGCGAGAACGCGTTGAGGTCGGGCAAATAGCCCGTCCCAATCTGCTGCCCGGAGGTGGGGCTAACTCCGTTCAGCGTCGCAATGTAGATCCGCCACTGGTCGTTCAGGCTCGCCGTCAGAGGCTGCGCCGAGTTGAAGGCGTCCATTGTCGACGTGTACGCGAAGGTGAGCGTCCCGTTCAAATCCCTCATGCCCGTGGGCTGAGCGTTCTGGTGCAGGAAGGTCTCGCCCCCCGCCACAAGGTCGTGGACCATGGGCGAAGTCAGTTGTGTGTACGTGTTCGTCAGCCGCGACTCTCTAACGTTGAACCGAAGCGTCAGCGTCGGGTCGGACTGAGCCTCGGCGTTCTGAAGAACGTTCCCCGGCAGAACCGTGTACTGAAGCGTCTCGTCTTGGCCGACGGAGTCTTCGATGACTCTCAGGATCGAGGAATAGGCGCCCACAGGGGAACCAATTGGGATCGAAACTCCCACTCGCGGAGGGGCAGGCGTCGGCGATGCCAGAAGGGTGCTTTGGGCGACCCCGAGGTTCGCGTTGGTCCGACGGATCGGGTTGGTCGTCAATTCGGTGGCGGCCCTGTCCCCGACCCTCGCCTTTTGCAGCAGCACGTTGTTCGATCCGTCGAGCGCGTTCAGCGCGAAGGTCGAATCGATGTCGCTCCAGAGGTTCCATTCCGTGTCGAGCCAGCTCCTCTCGTGGTTGGCTGGCGCCGAGACTCCCCAAGGCTGTCGCGGGTTCGCCCCAATCTGATAGGACTTCGCGAGTCGAAGGTTCAGCAGGTTGACGTTCCCTTCGTTGCGAACCACGAACGGCTTGAACACCTGATCGTACGGCCCGGTCCACGGCGTGAACGGAGAACCCGGCTGGTTCCACGGATAGGGGCTTCCACCCGTCGCGAACCCAGTGCCATGCGCCAGCGATCCCAAATCCACCACGGGGGTTTCGACCACGATCTTCTCGTCAGCCGGCACCGAAACTCCGGTTCGAATCGACCGGTAGGCTTCTCGGCGGCCCCGTCGGTCGAGGTTGCCGTTGCCGCTCGTGTCGACGAAGACCTCCAATCGGCCGTAGTACCCGCCTGGCTCGGAGTCTCCCACCGAGTTCAGGACCGTCCACAGGTTCGCGGGCTGGAACCTCGGTACGTTGTAGTCGAGGTCCACTCGCGTGTACTGCAACAACCTCGTTTCGGGCGTCGATTCGTTGACGTTGGTCGGCGGGTTCAGACTCACCGAACTGTAAATCGGGTTTTCAGCGATTCCGAACTTATCCTTCGTCACTTCGAGTCTGCGGTTCTCGATGTCGGGATAGTCGAGGCTCACGTTCGGGAACTGCGTCGGGAGGTCCTCGAAGTTCGGGTAGGCCAGCGGGTTGATCGGCTTGCGAACCGCCGCCAGGCCGCCCTGCCAGGTAAGGTCGCCCCGATCGACGCGTACTTGGTCGAGCCCCCGGTTCGGGCCCCGAATCAGCGTCATCAAGCTGCGGTCGACGACCGCGATGATCTTGTTGCCTTGCTGGCCATGAGACACCAGCCCTGCCGAAGCCAGCAACCGGTCCTCGCGCTTAAGAGTCGCTCCGATATCCGGCGAGCCATTGACGACCGCCTCAGGGTCATCGGCCACCGTCGTGTAGCCGATCTGGTAGTTGAGGCTTGGCGTTCCGTCAGGCTCGAATGCGACCACGACCGAAAGCGGGTTCGACACGACGAAGGTCCTTCGCACCTTGGCAGGGTCGAGCGCCACGCTCTGCACCGGATCACCGGCATTGAACTGAGCGCTCACCGCAGCCGTCACGACCCCGTTCCCAGGCGGGATCGCCGTAGACCCAGAGCCTTGAATCGTGAACGAGATCACGGCGTAGGCGCTTTCCGGGTCGCTCGGCGCAGAGCCTCGGAATCTCTTCGAGGTAACGGTGAGGTTGCGGAACGAGGCCCCTTCGGAACTGAAGCGGAACTCGACTTGAGGCGGCGCGCCCCCCGGATTCGATGCCAGTTCATACGGGAACTTGTAGAGCATCAAGTAGATCGTCTGGCCCCACTCATACGCCTTCCCATCGGGCAGATGACGCGAGGGGTCGTCGGCCTGCGCGAACGTGAGCTGGTTCGGATCGTCGTCCGGGAAGCGGAGCGCGTTATAGGTGTCTTTTGTGATGAACTTCAGTTCGGCATCGCGGAACACCGCGCCGATCGGGTCGTTCGGCACCACGACCTCGGCTCCCGGCGGATTTCCGGGCGAAATCGCGCCGCTCGCGGAGTCGTTGAACGCATAGATGTAGCCCGAAGTATCTGCGGCGTACATCCAATTGCGGCCGATGGAGACGGAAGCCGTCAGGTTCTTCGCAGAAGTGTCGAAGCCCCAAGCGAGGCGGTTGGTGCCGCCGAACGCGTTGGTTTCCGCGGTTTCCGCAAACAGCGAAGCCACTCGGCCATCCGAAGTCGGAACGATCACGCACGGCCTACTAAACAGCACGCCGAAGTTGTCGTAAACCGTCATCGGCGTGAAGCTCAGACTGCCCGTTACGTCGGAACCCAACTCATCGGTCGTCCAAAGCTCAGCCCCCGTCGAGGCGTCGAATGCGGTGATCCAGCGGTTCGCGTTGGCCACCACCACCGTATCGGGCATCCCGGTCAATTCGGTGGAAGGAATCGCGCACGCGCCGCTTCCAAAGTCGTCGGCGGGGACGAATGCGGTTCCCCACGAAGCCGTGCCGTCGAAGTCCCATTCGAGGTTGCCGTTGTCGATGTCGAACGCCATGAAGTGGCCTCGATCATCGCCGCCAACCAGCGTCCCGATATACACGTTGCCGAAAGCCACGACCGGCGTCCCCGTCATCGAGCCGATGCCCGGTTGGGACGCGTCGGGGTATTGCCACCGCACCGAGGTCGTCTTGGTGGCGGAAGTTCCTTCGGCGTCGATCGCATACAGCCTGCCCTGCGTGGTCGGAACGAACAGCGTCGGGCCGTCCGAAGTCGTCGCAAAAGCGATCGATCCATTGATCGGACCCACGCCGTCGCGCCTCGTACCGGGGTAGTCATCCGGCCAGCTCCAGACTCTACGGGTCGTACCGGGAACCTCTCGCGCGAAGTCCATGTCCCCGCGGCCCGCCATCTCGATGCAATACACGCGGCCGTTTCGGGTGGCGATAAAGAGGAAGTCCTCTCCGTCGATCCGCTCGACGAGTGCCGAAGAGAGGTCAAACCCAATCGGCATCTGAGCAATCGGCCCGCTCCCGTCCTCGCCCGCCACATGGTTCGGGTCCGACCAATTCGAGTCGTCCGGATCGGGTGTGCTCGGGTAAGTCCAAATCACCCGCGTAGTGCCGTCGCCGTTTCCTGCGCTATCCAAGCAGTAGATGCGGCCGTTTTCGGCGGCCACCAAGGTCACCGAGGTCGAGACGGGCGCGCCAGGATCGAGCCGAACCAAAGCGTTGACTTGAACCGGAGTCGAAGTGATCGCCGTTTCCGCGGCTCCGATGAACCTGACGGCGTCGGCATACGCCTTCCTTCCCAAGTCGCCCAGCAAGGGGCTGTAGTTCGTGATCCGCACTTCGAGCGCATCCCCGGAAGCCTCGTCACGATGCAGGAACCGGCGCGAGCCAACGCGGACCCAGCCCCCGCCCGCATCCTGATTGACGCTGAACGTCGAGACCGTCCCGCCTTCATGCACTTCGACCTGGACCGATTGCCCAAAAAGGGTCCCTGCCGAGCTGCCCTGCAACCAAACCCAGACCTCGTAGTCGCCGTCGTCGAGCGTCGGCGCATATCTCACGTCAGTCGCAGTGAGCGCGTTGTTGGTGATGTCGGCGGAAAGGTAGTCGATCCCCCTGAACCCGGCCGGCAGAATCTGCGCCGTCCAGTTCACCGCAGCGCTGACTCCGGCAGAGGTGTTGTCTTGCACGAAGTTCAGTTCCGAAGAAGACTCCACGGGCGAAAACCGCCAACGGGTGTTATTGGCGCCGCTGATGGAATCGTATTCGAGCGAGAGGACCTCACCCCGAGTGACCGTAGTCGGCTCGCCGTCCCGCAAAGCGAGTTCGTAGCGGTTCAAGGCGGCGACCACGTGGGTGTTGAGCGGCCCCCCGGGGCCAAACTCGCTGACGATCGGCGTCGCGCTGTAACTTCCGAAGTCCGGAATCGCCATCGCGGCGTCCGCATAAACGAGCGTCGATCCTGCAAAGTCGGTCAGGTTCCCAAACCCATCGCGAGGCACCGTGTTGTGCAGCACCACCCGAATCGCATCGACGCCGTTATAGGAAAAGAGTTGGTTCGTCGCAAAGCCGCCGTTGCCGACCCGCACCCAGCCGGTCCCTGCTGCGTAGGAGTCGAGCACCTCGAGGTGCCGCTGGCCATTGCCATAGAACACCTCATACACCCAATACCTTTGAGTGTAGAGCGTGCTCCCACCTTCGATTGTGGGGCCGATGGGAAGCCAAACGTACACGGCGTAATTGCGCTCGATCCCGTCGGCAGGGTCCAGAGTCCAGGTCCAGGTGCGCTTGTCCGCGGGCGTTTCAGCAACGGTGGGCTCTTCGTTAAGCGCCGAAGCCGTCGTCCGAGCATACATGTACGAGGGCTCGATCAAGATGTTCGCGTTCGGGTTGATGACATACGCGTTGAACGCCTCGTCGAAAAGGCTCGTGGGGCTCGACCACGTCCCGGTCGAACTCACCGACCCGGCCTGAGTGTTATCGACGATGATCGAACTTCCAACGGTGTCGAGGGCGTTGGGCCGCCACCACCTGAGAAACGACCGTCCAGGCCCATTGGTCGAAGGAGCCGGATTCGAACCCACGCGCGAGTTCTGGCCTCCAAAAGTCGGGAAGTCCTGCGACGACGCGGGCGGCGCGGCCCACATCGAAACAGCCATCACCGCTGCCGCGAGCCACCACCGCGTAGATTCCGAACTCTTGAGCAAAACGCCTCTCATGTCTATCGCCTATCTGCAAAAACGGGAATCACGAGCCCCCGAGCGCCTTGGATCGGCGGGAGCTCGAACTGAACGCTGATCGAATTGAAGCCGAGGTTGGTCTTCAAGAACCCAAACCCCGAAATCGCGTTGTTGTTGGTCGTATCCACGTCGCCGTTGACCTGGATCACCTCGCCCTGGAACACTTGGCCGCCCAAGGTCCGGCCCTGATAACCGTTGACGATCAAAACGTCGCCGGAGTCCAGTCGGCGGGCATACGTCGCATGAAGGTCGAGCGGGTTCGAAGCTGTGGGCGAAGTCCCAACTCTCCTCATGTACTTGTAGGCCTCCCTCGGCAGCATCCACCGCACCACCCATGGCGCGTTGGGAGCGGCGCTCGACCGAACGATCTCATACACCCCGCTCGCTTCCGTGTAGACGAGCGCGAGGGTCGGCCCCAGGGTGGCGTCGACCACGTTCCGCATGGTCAACGACCGAATCTGGCCGACCTTTTGCCGCTTGGTGGGGATCGTCGCCGAGTTGAAGGAGCCCGAAACGGGGTCATAGAACACGTTGGGACCGATCTGCGGTACATCGACTTCGTTGATGACCTCGATCACCTGTCCGCTATCGTTGAACAGAACGATGCCGCCGTTGCCGCTGGCCGATTCCCGAGTCCCCAAAGTCGTTGGCTGGTCCAGCCCGGAGTCGATGTTCGTCGGAAGCCGTCCGCCGACCGCAGCCGCATAGAACCTCTCCGGAGTACCGGTCCGCGCAGCATAGATCGAATCAACGGCGACGTAGTTGTATTCCTTTCCGGAGAACTGTGACGGGCTGTGCCAATTGAGAATGCCCAGCGCTCGCTCCCCGGTCCCATCGACCACCACGCCCCAAATCTGACGGGTGACAGGGTCCACTTCGTAGCGGTCGATGATTTCGATCAGGCGCTGGTTGCCGGCATCCGCGATGAGGTAGCGCACCCAAAACTCGAGGGGCCGGGGATTGGAAAGGAGCGGCGGGCTCGCCACATAGGTCGAATACACGAACACGTCGCGAGGCTGCCGCAATTTGAGCGTCTCGTTGGCTTCGTACCCGTCGGGGACGTAGCTTGGGTCGAGCCGGAACCCTTCGAGGCTTCGCAATTCCCGGCCTGAAATGTCGAGATGCACGATCCGATCCGCGCCGGTATCGACCACCATCATTTCGCGCGCGTTCACCGAGTAGGCCCGGGTCGGCCGCACGAGGGGCCTGATGTTGCCCGCTGCGCCGCTATCGAGGGCGTTACCAGTAAGGAGGGTCGCGTCCGCATTCCAGAGGGGGTTACCGCTGGAGTCGAATTTCGCGAGTCTGCCGTCGTCGGCCACCAGGAAGTCGGCCCGCGTATAGCCCCATATCCCCAGTTCGCTCCAACTGAATAGCGCGCCGTCGCCGCCGACAACCCCGTACGCATGCTGCGAGTTGCCGAGAACGGTTTGGAACAGCCGGACCCGCCAATCGTCGAACGACTGCGCTCCGCTGGTTTGCGGCCACCGAATGTCGGGGTTCGCCACGAAGCTGGGTGAAGTCTGGATTTGCCAGAGCTGAAGCTGCCACGGCCGATTGCGCTCCCGACCCGATCTCGTATCCACGTCCGGACGAAGGAACGGATCGTTGGGGCTAATCAAAGCGTCCATCCCGACCAGGAGTCCCTTCGGCGCCCACGGGAACGGATCGCCCGCCAAGATACTCGGAAGTCTGCTGTCTCCCGCAAAGAACACGGTGTTGCCGGTCACCAGCGACGGACTGTCGTTCTCATAGCCGTGAAACACGATGTACCACGAGAGCGGGCTCCAAGTGCTCGCCTTAAGCCCGGGTTCGACGAGGAGGTCCGGCTGGCCGGATCGCCGAATGATCACGGGTTGGCTGCGGCTCAACGCGTTGACGATCGCGCCGCGATTCATCGGCATCAAGTTGTCGATCCGAATCCTCGCCTTGCCCGTCCGGTTGGAGGCTTCATACGTGAACTGGTTGCTTTGCAACACGCTCATCGTGCTGGGGCGGTTCTTTCGAGGGCTTCGAGCGAGGTCGGGCTGAACGAGCGAGAACGACCCATTGATCGGCTCGACGAGAATCTCGGGCGTCTCGGGTTCGGCCTGGAAGGCCATAAGCACCGTGCAGGGAATGAAAATGCTCTTCACGGCGCGCGCTGTGACATAAACGAACCCGCCATGAACGGCCGGGCCGCCCTTGAACCGCAGTCCGGCGAGCTTGGTCGCCGGGAACGGGATCAGGTTTTCGACCGGGTCTGTATCGCCGATCGTCTCCGCATAGGTCACCGCTGCCGCCTGGTTGAGCGCGATCTCGTGCTGGGGATACAGGTCGAACCGATTGATCATTCGGAACGAGCCTCTGCCGTCCTCTTTGAACGCGTAGTACGTGCCCCCGTCGTGCCCGTTCGGGTCCGAGGTATTCGTCGGATCAGCTGCGACGACGTGGATCGTCCCTTGCGGCGACAACGCGATGTTGTCGAGGATCACGCGGCGATGGTTGTTGTCGTCGGGCAAGAACAACTGCCCGCGGATGATCTGGCCTTGGATTGCCGGGATGCCCGTGCCCCAGTCGAGCGTGTAGTCAAGTCGAATCGACATCCCCACAGGCAGCACGGCCGAGCCCTTGAGTCCGAAGTTGAGAATGCCGCCGGCCTCCGTCAGCGTTCCCGAAAGCAGGTCGTTCATCGCCGCGGCGTCGAGCGGATTGCCGCTTCCGTCGATGATCGACAATTTCACGCCAAGGTGGCTGGGTCCGGAAGGCACGTAAATGCGGAGCCCTTGAAGCGAGGCCCGCGTCACCACCACGAGTTGGTTGCCGACCCGCGACCAGGAACTCGGTTTTTCGCCCTTCACGCCGAGCCAAATGCTGGTGATTCCGGCGTTGACGGCCGGCCCGGCGAACCCCGTCCCTTTCGTCGGGACGTACACCGTGCGATCGACCCCGCCTGAATTGTCGAGGATCGGGATGTAACCGACGGTCGGGCTCCCGGTCAGAGGCGGGATGTTCGAGACGCCGGCCCCACCGACGGCCCAGTCCGCGCTCGTCGAGACGATCGTCGCCGTAAACGCATCGGCTACCCAGACTCGCCCCACGGTGTTGACTCCGACCGTCGCCTGGTCACCCACCAAGTAGAGCCCGTCGTGATAAGTCGGCGCGAGGGGAGGCCCGCCTGCGGAGAACCCGGAAGGAGGCGCCACAGTAGCCACGGGCGCCATGCCCATCGCTGGAGCGGCAGGAAAAGCGTCGAAGATGAGGAGTCGGCCGCTCGCGTCCACGACCGCCACTTGGTTCTCAGCGACGGCTCCGGGAACGTCGGCGCAGGTCGGGGGCGAGACGGGTCCGGGCAGGTTGGTGCTCGACCAAACCAGATCATAAGGCGAGCCCAAAAGGTAATCGACCACCCCATCGTCCGAATTGCCGTCCCCGTTCAGGTCCCTCACGGGGTTCGCATCGTAGGCGCGGATCACGTCGCCCGAAGACACGATCACGAGCCCCTTGTACACCGCGACCGGACGGCTTTCGGCGACCGCTTGCGTCAGCGGAAACGCCGCATCGAACTTCTGCAACAGAGGCGCGCCGAGATCGATCGGTCCGCCCCCCGTCTTACGGCTCCCGCGAGAAATCTGAGAATAGCCCGAAGTCAGGTGCACCATGTTCGCGACGAACTTGGCCGCTGCGTCGGCGGTCCGATCGAAGACCGGCGTCTCGGCCACGGACAGGTCGTTCGGGAGGTAGCCGGTCGCAAACTGGTTGCTGAGGAGCCTGTGCGTGCGGTTGAGCGTCGTGGCGACCGACCGCGTGGTCACCACAAGGTAGCCGTCGCCGACTCGCCCCACCGAAACATAGGGCCCAAACTCGTCCGACGCGACGGGGAGCAGGTGGAGGTAGTCGAACTCGGTCGTCTGCTGCGCCTGCTTGATGTCCCCCAGGCCGATCGACGCCAAATCGATCCCAGCGAGGCCCAACGCGCCTGTCGCCTGGACGGCCACGAGGTTCTCGCCTGAAATCGTCGCCGGGAACGAGAGCAACGGGTGGCTCAAGTTATAGGCGAACGGCGAGCCAAGGTTGGCCGTGTTCAGCGTGAAGGGAAGCGGCGCGCCGTTAATGACGTCCACCACCGAAGTCGGCGAAAGGTCGAGCCAAAGCAACCCGCCATGCTCCATGAACTTGCGCAGACGCTCCCGCTCGGTCGGATTGAGCGACATCACGCCCCGCACGGGAAGGCAAAGCGCGTCCATCGAATCGAGCTGCTCGTCGCCGATGCTGTCGAGTTGGATCTCCCAATAGGCGGCATCCTTCTTGGTCAGCGGCGCGCCCAGCGTCGGAACGATCGCACTTCCCCGCGCGGTGTTCTGAGCGACCCACCGGGACAATATCTCAGCGGTGACGACCGAGGGTGCGAGCGGATTCGAGAAGCTCCAGCCCGGCGGCTTCATGTTGCGGTTCGAGTCGAGGTTGAACCAAACGTAAGGCGCGTAGTTCGCCTGAAAGCCCGAAATCTGCTGGCTGGCGATCAAAACCACGCCCGCGTTGATGTTGACGCGGCGTTGCGCGTAGTTCTGCTGAGCCGAAGCGGTCCCCAACAGGGAACCTGCGACCACCAACCCTACGAGGAATCTTTCGAGCTTCACCTCAATACCTCTCCAAAGTAAGCCAGTTTGGGGCCGACCGGCAGCGCGGGCATCGGCGGCAGCGACCTCCCGAATCGGTCTCGTCGAAGATAATCCGAGCCAAATCCCGCAAGGCTCGCCGTCGCCAGAGTGGCGTCATACGTGACGATGAGATTCGGCACGTACCTGTCCGCGCCCGTGATGTCGTATCCGGCCGGAACGTGCCTTTCCGGAATCAGGACCTGAGTTCCCGAGCCCGGCACGTGATAGTTCGCGCTGAAGTTGCGGGGGATCCAGCCCCACTTGCGAAGCCACTCCGCTTGGTAGCTGATCGGCAGCGGCATGTTTTGGCTGACCGCGCCGTGAATCACGATCCGGATGTCGAGCGGCTCGCCATAAAACGGCATATCGGGCCCCGATCCGTTGCTGTCTCTGCGCTCCGCTTGCGCCGTCAAGATCGCCTGGTCCAACGGAAGGTTGTAGGGCGCGCCCTGCAGCACCGTCACCCTCGCCTCGAAGGTCTCCCGCGAGTCGTTCGGGTTCGGGTTGACCCAGTTGCCGGGGATCACCACGACCGATCCGTTCTCCGCAAACAGGGACGCCTCGATCCGAACGTCGCCGGGGAGCACTGCCGTCCGTGCCAGAAGATAATCGTTCGTCGCGCCAAACCCGACTTGGTTCATGCGAATCGTGTAATCGCTCAATCCGCCTGCGATCACCCTGTAGTCTCCATAAGTGCCTGCCGCGTTCGCCCTGAGGAGGAGCCCGTTGCTCTCCGGAACGAGCGCCGTGGGGTCGAGCAGAGGGAACGCGTTGGACTCGAACTTCGGATACCTCTGCCACAGTTCGGCTCCGAGGCCGTAGATCGGGCCGTAGGGCTGCGGCGCGAAAAACGGCGCGGCCGAGTTGGGCGGAACCATCTCGAACAGATAGTTGAACGACGGCAGGCCGTAGTTCACATCGAGCGAAAGGAAGGTGTAGGGCGCAGGTCCATCGTCCGTCGCATGGGTCAGGAGCAACCGAGAGTTCAGAGGACTACCCGGCGCGTTGAACTCGGCGTACCCTTGAGCGAACGTCTCCCAGGAGTCCGGAAGGGCCGGTCCGAGTCCCGAATCCGGGTCCCAAACCAGGTCGTTTCGGAATGTGAACGTCCCACCGCCGCTTTGAATCCTGAGAGGGTTCCAAGCGATCGGATTGCCCGACTCATCCACTTCATCGAGCGCCTGAAGCGGGCTGGGACCCGAGAACATCGTGGTGTTGACGGCGACGTAGTCCCGTGCGGCGAGCATGAGCATCGAGCGGCTCGGACGGTTGATCCTCGTGGGCGCGGGCGGCAACCCGGTCGCGTCGGTGATGTGGTTTCGCAAGACGCCCTTCGTGACGCTGCCCTCGACGTAGATCGTGGCGTTAGAAACGACGGTGAGTTGCGCGTCCGTGGGAATCGTTCCCCGAACCCTCACATTGCCCTCAAAGAGCAGCACGCCATTGAACGGCATCCCAAACGAGAAATTCGGGTTGGCGGAGTTGATGTTGACTCCGGGAGTGAACGTGTTGATGACGAACACTTGCCCGTTGACCAATCCTAAGCGGTACCGGATGAAGCCGATGCCCGTATCAGACCCGTCGGGCGCGCGCCAGGTTCTTTCCCTTCCCGTCGCGCGGGGGTCGCGGATGATGCTGAAACCGTCCGAATTGAGGATCAAAGTGGCGCCCCGGGGCACGTAATACGGGCCGATCCAGCCCGTACCCGCTTGCCCGTTGTTGGGGTTGAACCAATCGTACACGAGCGACTCGGAACTGCCGACCCGCTCGCGGCCCTCCTCGTCCTCACGCATCTGCCGGTCTTGGGTGTTGTCCACGTACACGCCCCGCCCATGGCCAAACCGGCCCGCGTTGCCGCCAGGACCCACCACGCCCGAGTTCCGAGTGAGCGACTCAAACCGGTTGAGCCCCGTCTCGGGGTCGGCGATCTCAAGCGACGGCGGCGCCTTGTAACCTACGCTTCGCCAATACCCGTCCACGTCGATCGCTTGCACTTCGTCCCGCAGAACGCCCCCTAGAGTGCTAAAGCTCGGATTCAGGCTATTGAGGCTGGGCGTCGTCGCATTGCCGACCGAGTAGGGCGAAACCTGCCAAAGGCCTAGCGTCGGGTTCCAGTCGGTCCGATTCACGTTCAGCCGGGAGCTTGCGGCCGCGCCCCTAAGCGACCCGTTGACATGCCATGCGTCGCCCAGCGGAACGTTCAGGTTCACGTTCACCGAACCGTGCAGCACGATGCCGGTGTTCGAATAAAGCGAGCCTCCGAAAAGGACCGACCCCGCGGTGGGTGTGGGCGGGTTGCCGAAGTTGAACATCGGCGTGCTCGATCCGAGTTGCAGCGGCACCTCGACGTCGGCGCCCTCGTACCGGACCCCGAGCGGCTCAGGCACGCCAAGTTCGGCCGGGCGGCTCACACGGTCCTTGTTCGTGATGAACACCGCGCTCTCGATGATCCCGATCGAGGCGAACGCGATTAGCTTGCGGGTTTCCTGCCGCTCCGATCCCAAAAGCGTCGTCGGGTCGTTGGCGACCACCCTGCCGATACGTCCCACAGACTCGAGAATCAAATAGTTTCGGGCCTTTCCAGGCTGGCGAAGCGGACCCTGTTGCGCGGTGGAAAACAGCACGGCGTCGCTCGGCGCAAACCTGACCCGCACCAGAAACCGCCCGTTGCCTTGATTGATCCGGCTGTACGCTCCCAATTGGTCGGGACCGCCTTGATCGCCGTTGGCGGGGTTGCCGTCCGGGTCGGGACGAAGGTAATCGTAATCGGGGTCGCGCGCTGAGAGCGGCAGAGTCGGCGTTGGCCTCCAGTCCGCGCCCTGCACGCTATACACGAGTTGGGAGTGAGCGTATCGGACGCCGGCCTCCGCAAGGTCCGAAGCCGCCGAACGCTGCCTCGCCGTAGCGCTTTGCCGCACGTTCTGGCTGATGATTCCCACGAAGACGAGGCCGAGTATGAGGAGCACGCCTAAAACGAACAGCGCCGCGACCAGTGTTTGGCCGTGGGTTCGACGTCGTCGGATCGGATTCGTTTCTCTCATAGGTCGTTACCGTAGGATGTTGCGAACGGCCGCGGTCGCCTGCACCGTGATCCCCTGAGGGTTCGGAAGGCTCGACTGCGGGTAGTTGCGGATCGTGATCAAGGCGGAGATCAACTGCCTTGAATCGTAATCCACTGAAAACCGGTCCCCCGCTCCTGTGAATTGGAAGCGATATCCGATTCGAATGTTCCCTTGGGGCAGAGGGACGTTAGGGTCGGAGTAGAACTGGACGTACCCCTCTCGGAACCGAGGTTGAATGAACGCGGATAGAAAGTTCGTTGCCGAATAAGCGCCGCTCAGAGCTTCGAACGCGCTCACCTCGGCGTTCGAAAAGCCCAGCAGCCGATAGTCGGTCGGCTCGACCTGGTCCACGTAATTGATGCGGTACTGGTTCGGCCCCGGTTCGCGAGTGGTGCGCGAATACCGGATCGCTTGCCCGTAATGGGGTCCAGGGCGCTGGTCGGGACCGATCACCGTTTCGCTTCCCGGCACGATTCTCGCCCGCGCAAAGCCGATCGAGGGGTCGGGGTTCAGCGGGCTCGGGGTGCCATCGACCTGCGGGCGAACCCGAAGGTCCACGAACCGATGAACGTTCGGCCGAATGTCCGGCCGGTCTCGCCAAATCTTGTTGAACGAGCCGTTGATCTCGTACTTCAAGTGGCTCGGGGCGTACCTTGCGTCCGAGATGCTTCCCGTAGTATCCGGATCGTTGGTCGGGCTGTAGGCGATGCCCGTTCCCGTGGTGGGCGAGTTGCCGTTCGGCGGCAGCGGTAGGAAACTCGGGTTTCCTACCTCATCGGTATCGAAGCTGGCGGTCACCTTGCCCGTCGAGGGGTCCGGCACAAACGCCATCAGCATCCCTCGAACGGCAATCGGGCCCAGGTTGAACGTTGACAGGCCCTGACTGAACGGATAGGGTTGCCCCGTGCTTGCGATCCATGAATAGACCGAAGCGTCGAACAGCAACACGCCATCGGACCGCTCGTCGGAGTCGACGTCAGGATCGAAAAGAAAAACTCCAAACCGGCCGTTGATCGACGCGTCGTACCTTCCGACGAGGTACTGGTTGGCATTGACGTTGCTCGGATCCCAACCCGCGGGCCATACGCGGACGAGAGCGTTGCCCCATTGGCCGTACTCCGTGCGGACGACGTCGGGTCCGAGCGCGGACATATTGTCGCTTTCTTCTGAAAGCCGGACCGCCGCCATCCCCTCCGCAGGCTCGCTGCCGATCGCCGTGGGTCGGAACTGAGCCAGAGGAAGAATGCGGGGCACGTTGTTGTCGTAAATCACGCCACGGCTGGCCTTGTCATAAAGGGGCTGGATCATGTCGTACCGACTGACCTCGGTGACGATTGCGGCCTTAGCGAGCCACCGCCTGACCCGCGCTTGTTTGTCCGCGAGGGCCCTGCCCGTCAGCAACCCGCCGGTCAAGCCAAGGTCCGGCTCCCAAAAATAAGGATCGTCGAGGATTGGGTTGCCGTCGGTATCGACCGAGAACAGGTTGGCGTTCGCAACGTAGCTCCCACCCACCCACACGTAAGGCTGGTACTCGACTCGAAACAACACGTACAGGTTGTCCCGGTCAGAAGACTGCTGCATCAGCAGCCCGTCATAGGGGTTCGTGTAGCCCCGGAACGGATCACGGCGGCCCACGAAATAACGCGCGATCGTGTCACCAGGGGTCACGGGCAGGACGACTTGTCCCTTCGATGCAACCTGTGTGGGGTCAGCTCGGCCGGTGTTCGGGTTGATCAGCGCGCCACCGGCGCCTCGAATCGGATCGCCCTCCGCGGGCTTGATGATGTCGATCTTCAGGTACTCCAGGAGCTGCATCGTGTCGGCGCCGTTCTGTCCCGGCAACCGCACCGCAAGCGCGCCCTTGATCCCCGAGTTGTCGCGAATCCCTGCCGAATTGCCGACCTCACGGGAGACCCTTTCGACCACCCTGCGCGCCTTGTCCTGAGCGTCGGCAAAGCCCTGCGCCGAACGGGTCAGGTTGAAGCTCTGAACGATCGGAACGATCACCAGGGTCAAGAGAACTCCGGTGATCGCGATCACGGTGAGGAGTTCGATCAGCGTAAACGCTGAGAGGTGAGCGAAGCGTCCTTTCCTCATTGCTCTACTCCTCGTTGCAGGAAGGTCTCGACCTTGGCCTGTCGCCAGGTCCGCGTCCACAAAATGAACTTCTCATACACTTGCGCCGAATTCCCCCGGAGGTTGAAAGCGGAGGGGTTCCAAAGCACCCGAACTTCGACCGACGCCCCTTGCACGTTCCGCACCGCGTAGCCGTTCGTCCAATCGAACCCGACCGCGCTCGGGTCGACGCTCGTGATGTCCACATAGGGACCGATCGGGTCAGCCGGAGTGTCTTGAATCCGGAAGTTCTCGTCGTGCAGCGCCCGGAGGGTCCCACCCGAATCGCGGTACCAAACCTCTCCGATCGTCACGTTCTTGCCCGTGTCCATCACGGGGAAATAGACCCTGGTGACCTGCCCGCCGAGCGTCGAGTTCGAGCCGCCTACGTAATACTCGGCCACGTTCGGCCCCCCGTAGGTCTGGCGGAACGTCGCGGGCGCCTTTTGCACCTGCACCGCCCACTCCCCGGTCGCCTGGTACAGCGCCCGAACCAGCCTGCCTTCCGCGTTGACCGTCACCGGAGAGACTGCCCCCGGCAACATGAGCCGCAGTTGCAGGCCCGGAGTCGAACGGTCGTAGTCGATCAGCGAAACGAACCCGCGCGACATATCGACCGCATACGAGCACAGCGCGGGATCGAGCGCCAGATAGTCGTTCACCGTGCCTGCGGGCGGACTCGGGTCCCGAGGTTTGGCGGGGTCAAAAAGGAACACGCCACCGGTTTCCACGTCGAGAAGGACCACGTCGACGTTTTGCGGCGAGCCGTTGATGCTCGGAACCGGAACGTTGAGGCCCGGGTACCTCGTGTCGTCGGCCTGGGAGTCGCCCGCGGTCTTCAGCCCACCGAGCTTCAGCTTCACCTGGTACGGCGTGGTATTGGGAATCCTGAACTCGTCGCGAATCACGCGCCAGTCGAAAACGTCGTAATTGACTCGCGCCTTTAGGGGCTCGCGCCGGTTTCCAAACCTGACCTCATAGTCGTATCCGGCCGGGTTGAACAGCAGTACGCCCAAATTGGCGTCCAGCAGCTTGTATTCATAAGGGTCCAGGGTGAAAGCGTCGCCCACCGGCAACCGGTCGAACAGCCGCGCCACACGGATCGACCCGAACTCTGCTCCGATGTAACTCTCGCCCGCTCCCAAGACCACAAAGCTCGACAGCAGGAACGACGTGTATCCCTGCGGACCTGGCGGAACCGTGATGATCGCATCGACGATCTCGCGAGGCTGAGAGTTGCCGGAAACCGAAACCCAAGCGGTCATCTGAAGCCGGTATTCCCGCGTCTTCGAGGGGTGAGTCGGCAGGTGAATCTGGCCGAACGACTGGCCCGCGTCCTCCACATAGTATTGCCAGTCTCTGGCGGAGGCAAACCCCGGATCGCCCCAACGACGGACCATGTCGTTGCCGTACACCTGCAACAGAATCCGGTAGGCCGGATCGTCGTTGTACACGATCGGCGCGAACTGCAGCACCATCAGGCCGCCGAAAAAGCCCCCAACGCTGCGGGGCGACGGGACCGGGCCACCCTCGCTCACGATCCGCCGCAGCAGGTTCGCGCCCGTGACGTAAGGCCAATACCCCATCGAGTCTCCCCCTACGATCAGGCTTCCGTTCGCATTGATGCCGTCCGCCACCGGGTAGAGGTCACCGGGCCTACGCGACGCGTCGACGGTGATGTTCACGATCGACGACCCAAGGAACGAGTAACTGGTCGGGAGGATCATCTCGGGGAGCTGCTCGGCGCGGCCCTTCAAGGCGTCGCTCTGACTTCGAGCGAGCTCGGTCATGATCGTGTAAGCGCGGGTCGTCTGCAGAATCCCGAACCCTTGCGGGAACGTCTGCACCACCCCGAGAATGCCGATCAACAGCACCACGATCACGACCAGCAACTCGATCAGCGAGGTACCTCGCCTTCGGAACAAGTGCATACCGGATCGGAGCGTCGCAGGCCGTTTCATGAGACTTTCCACCCCTTCGGTCAAGGAAGCACGCGCCACGATCTTTCGTAGAGCGCGCGCGAGTCGAACGGCCGCGCCGCGCCGCCAAGGAAGAGCACGATGTCACGTCGGCCGATGACAGGTTGCCCTCCCGAATACTCCCGGAAGTAGGTGTTCCAAGTGATTACCGTATTGTCGGGCGGGTCCTGGTAGCCGAGCTGTCTCGGGTCGTCGTTCGCGTGGCCCGTCGAAAGTCCCCAACTCGTCCAGAACCTCGCGTAGTGCACTTCGAACCGGGCCGGGCCGCTGCCCGTCTCCGGGATCAGCGCCACATCGTAGCCGCTGATTTGGTAGAAGCAGGCGTCCAAGGACGCAGAACCGCCGTCGCAAGGGCTGACCGCGATCGGGGATTCCGCGAGAACGGTGTCGAGAGGCCCGAACGCTTGCCGCGCTCCGGCGAAGTCGTCGTTGTTGTCGATGTCGCCGTCACCATCGAGGTCCAGAATGGGAGCGGATCCGACCGGGCGAGGGTCTTGATTGGGCCAAACCGCCTTGGTGACCAAGTTCGCGTCCACGCGGTTGTAGCTGGGCCGCAAGGTGTCCAGCGAAGGGATCCTGCGTGAATAAAGGTGGCCGTTGTATTGGGTCGCCGGCACGACCTGGCCGGTCTGAGGACCCGTCATGTACAGCGTCGCGTACCCCAAAAGCGCAGGGGGATAGGCGTCGTTGTCCGCCTTATAGAGCTGCAAAGCGGTCCGAATCTCGTTCATCCGCTGGATGTCCGAACTCCGGTACGCGTTGTCCTTGGCGCGGGCAAACACGGGCAACAGCACCGCTGAAAGGATGGCGATGATCGCGATCACGGTGAGCAATTCGATAAGCGTGAAGCCCCCCGTGCGCGCACGGTGTTTCCCTATTCTCAACATAGACATCCCTCAGACTCCCCTAACTTCCCACTTGTTCCCGTGGCCTAGCTCCCTCCGAACGCCCATTGCGAATAGGCGTCGATCCATGACATTACCTGGGGTTTGAACAACAGTACCGCGATTGCCCCCGCCGCGAGGTACGGACCAAACGGAATCATCGTTCTTTCCACCTCGAACTCGTCGTCCTCCACCGACGTGAACGGGTCCTCCCCAAACACCCTCATGTAGAGTTTGGGGAAGAACAGTCCCACGATGTCAAGGCATACGGCGTACGCAAGCCCGCACCGCAGCAACGAGCCGATCGATTCAGGCTCGTCGTACTGCAATCCCTCGCCGGTAGATTCTCCAGTTTCTTGACGGGACGAAGCCTCTGGATGTTCTGACTCAGGCGAAAACCTCCACACCAGCACCTGTACCGCACCCAACACGGCCCCCAGAAACACCGCGATGCCGCAAGTCAGAAGCACCCCGATCGGCAGCAGCACCGCGCCGATCCCTCGGGCCATCTTGATGTCGCCATGTCCCATCGCGTCCTTCTGAAACGCAATCCGACCCAGAAAGCTAATCCCCCAAATGACTCCCGTTCCCACGAGCCAGCCCGCAAAGCTGCTCGGTATTCCCCAAAGAAACGCCGCCTCGTGCCCCACCGCGATGAGGTAGGCGTTGAACGCGACGCCCACGAGCCAAAGCAGCGCGTTGAGTTCGTCCGGGATGATGTAGAACTCCCAGTCGATGAACAGCATCGCAACGAGCAGCGACGCAGTGGCCGCCGCCAGTGCCGCCCGAGCGACATCGAAGTCGGCCACCAAGAACAGGTGCCAAATGTAAGCGTACAGCCCGCCGTTGACGAGTTCGACGAGAAAGTACCGGGGCGGAATCTTTGCGCCGCAATGACGGCACTTCCCCCCCAAAAAGAGCCAACTAAGAAGGGGAATGAGGTCGGCAACGCCGAGGTCCGTCTTGCAGTTCGGGCAGAAGCTGTGAGCGGGTTTGGCGAGGGAAATGCGCCGGGGCAGGCGATAGATGACCACGTTGAGGAAGCTGCCGAAAGACGCGCCGATCGCGAGTCCCAGCACCCAACTCCACTCAGGAAACACTCCTTCGCCTCCCTACTTGCCCCTTGCCCGTTCCCTAGGCAAGCCCTGTTTCGAGGAATCAGGCAGAGGGTTCCTCTCGGAGCCCCCTACCCAATTCCCGGTTTACGACGAGCCGCCCGCGGTCAACTCGGAAATGATCGACGCGAACGGAAGGAACATCGAAATGACGATGAAGCCGACGATGACGCCCATCATGACGATCATGATCGGTTCGAGCGCGGCTGTAAGCGAAGCGAGCGTGGCCTCGATCTCCGATTCATAGAAGTCGGCGATCTTCTGAAGCATGAAGTCGAGCGAACCCGATTCCTCTCCGACGCCGATCATGTGAACGACCATCGGCGGGAACAGTCGGCTCGTCTCCAGAGGCTCTCCAATTCGGTCCCCTTCGCGGATTCGCGCCCGGGCTTCCATCACGGCGTCCGACATGATCGTGTTGCCCACGACGCCCGAAGTGGTCTCCATAGCTTGCAGAATCGGAACGCCCGAGGTCAGCAGCGTGCCAAGCGTCCGGCTGAACCGGGCGAGGCAAATCTTGTGGTGCAGCTTCCCGAAGACGGGCATCTTGAGCTTCACGCGGTCGGCGATGCGGCGCCCGAACCTCGTACTGACGAACAGCTTGTAAGCGACGATGATGCCGACGATCACCAGCAAGAACACCCACCAGTTCTTTTCGAGGTTGTGGGCCAGGTCGATCAGGAACTGAGTGGGGCCCGGAATCTTGTCCTTGGAAAGCCCCAGGTCCTCGAGGATCTTGGCGAACTGAGGGACGAACCAATACACGAGAAAGAACGTGATGCCGGTCGCCATGACGAGCACCAAGACCGGATACGTCAGGGCCGACTTGACCTTGCGACGGAGTTCGACGTCCTTTTCCAAGAAGTGCGAAAGCCGTTGCAGCGACTCTTCCAAAACACCACCCACCTCTCCGGCGCGGATCAGGCCGATGAAGAGGTTGGAGAAGGTTCGGGGGTGGCGCTGCATCGCGCGAGAAAGGCTTTCGCCTCCCTCCACTCGCTCGCCCACGTCCATGATGATCTTTCGCAGCTTGGGGTCTTGGGTCTGCTGCGACAACACGTCGAGGCACCGGACCAGCGAAACGCCGGCGTCGACCATCGTCGAGAACTGGCGACAAAAGATCGACAGGTTGTTGAGACGGACCTTTCCGTACCGCTTGGGCTTCGTGCCCCGAGCCCGAATCATCGTGACTTCGGTGAGGGTGAAGCCCTGTTCTTCGAAACGCTTCCTCAGGACCTCTTCGCTTTCCGCTTCGGCGGTTCCCTTTTGAACTCCGCCGCTCGCATCTCGATAAGTGTAGGTATAGACGGGCATGGTGGTTACCTCACGTGCTGGGGTCGAGAATTACCGCCCAGGGCTGGGCGATCCTCCTCCTCCGGTCTGCGGTGTCGAAATCATCTTCTTCAGTTCGTCCACGTTGACCGCGCGGGACATTGCGTGGTCGAGCGTGATCCACCCTCTTCCGTAAAGGTCTCGAAGGCACTGGTCCATCGAGATCATGCCGTATTGGTGGCTCGTTTGAATGGTGGACGGAATCTGGTGCGTTTTGTTCTCGCGAATGAGGTTCCGAATCGCAGGAGTCGCGATCATGATCTCGACCGCGGGGACGCGTCCCGGCGCGCCCGACCTAGGAAGAAGCTGTTGCGAAACCACTGCCTGAATATTGTTGGCGAGCTGAATGCGAATCTGCTCCTGCTGCCCTGGGGGGAACACGTCGATGATACGGTCGATCGATTCAGCGGCCGTGTTCGTGTGCAGGGTCGCGAACACCAGGTGGCCCGTTTCAGCGGCCGTGATCGCGAGCTGGATCGTCTCCATGTCGCGCATTTCACCCACGAGCATGACGTCCGGGTCTTCGCGAAGGGCCGCCCGAAGGGCGTTGGCGAAGCTCTTGGTGTCGTGCCCCAACTCGCGCTGATTGATCACGCTCAGCTTGTTCACGTGCAAGTATTCGATCGGGTCCTCGATCGTGATGATGTGCTCGGCGCGGTCCTCGTTGATCTTGTTGATCATCGCCGCAAGGCTCGTCGACTTACCGTGGCCAGTGGGACCCGTGACGAGGATCAGCCCGCGCGGCTTTTCGGTCAACTTCTCGAGGATCGGAGGAAGGTTCAACTCCTTGACGGTAGGGATCTTCTGCGGAATCAAGCGGAAGGCCGAGGCGACCGAGCCTCGATCCCGAAAACAGTTCACGCGGAACCGGGCGCGCTTAGGGAGGGCGTAGGAGAAGTCGAGTTCGAGCGTCGTCTCAAAACGGTGGATGTGCTCGTCCGAGAGGATGTCGTACATCATCCGCTGGGTGATCTGGGGCGTGAACCTCTGGTAGTTCAGCCTCTTGAGCTTCCCGTCCTCGCGAATCACCGGCTCGCAGTTCGCGCTGATGTGGAGGTCGGAGGCGTTCCGATCGACGACGATGTTGAGAAAATCGTCGACGTGGAGGTCCTCGACGGACAGCGGGCCCGAGCCGCTCTGCTCCGCCTCTACCGGTTCCGGCGCCTGCGCGTCGGTCAATTGAAACATAGGTGTGTTGTCGTTCATCTTGCAGTCCGATCTCTTTCTGGGGTCGTTCCTTCTTTCTACAACGCTCACTAGAATCCAGCGGTGAAGACCACCCGCATCACTTCTTGAGGGTCCGTGACGCCCGCTAGAACCTTGACGAGGCCGTCTTCGCGCAACTCCTTCATGCCGTTCGCTTTGCCGGCTTCTTTCAGGTCGGTCAAAGGAGCGCGGCGCACGATGAGTTCCCGGACCTCATCGTTCACGACCAGCAACTCGTGCAAACCGACACGGCCCCGGTAGCCGGTCATCCGGTTGTCTTCGTGAGGAACGCCGCGGTACAGGGTGACTTCTTCCTCGGGGTCGGTGAAGTTGAACCCGAACCTGCGAAGGTCGATCGCCGGAACCGCGTACGCCTCCTTGTGGCTCTGGTCGATCCGGCGGCCCAGCCTTTGGGCCAAAACGCCGATGACGGTCGCAGCGATCAGGTACGGCTCGACGCCCATATCGACCATACGAATCGTGGCCGAAGGAGCGTCGTTCGTGTGCAGGGTGGAAAGAACAAGGTGGCCCGTCAGCGACGCCTCGATGGCGATTTCGGCGGTTTCCAGGTCGCGCATTTCTCCGACCATGATGATGTCGGGGTCTTGCCTAAGGAACGACCGCAGTGCCGTAGCGAACGTCAGGCCGGCTTTGCGGTTCACCTGGACCTGGGCGATGCCGTTGAGCTGGTACTCGATCGGCTCTTCAATCGTGATGACGTTCACGCCAACCGTGTTGAGCCGGTTCAAGACCGAGTACTGTGTGGTGGTTTTTCCCGAACCCGTAGGACCGGTCGAGAGGAACATGCCGTTCGGCTGCGAGGTGAGCTCTTCGATCTTCGCCTGGTTCTCATCCGTAAAGCCGAGCTTGCCAAGTCCGATGAGGATGCTCGACTTGTCGAGAATACGCATGACGATCTTCTCGCCGAACGGGGTCGGGATGCTCGATACGCGAAGGTCGTACTCTTTGTTTTGGTGGCGAATCTCGATACGGCCGTCTTGGGGAATCCGGCGCTCGGCGATGTTCATGTCCGCCATGATCTTCAGGCGGCTGATGAGCGGCGCCTGCAGGCTCTTGGGAACCATCATCGCCTCCATCAAGACGCCGTCGATGCGGTACCGGACTCGCACGGATCGATGCTGCGGCTCGACGTGGATGTCGCTGGCTCTGTCGTAAATCGCTTGTTGGATCAGGGCGTTGGCGAGCTTGATGATCGGCGCTTGCTCGGCCATCTTCTCGGCGTCCGCATCGGCCGCCTCTTCTTCGCCTTCGCGCCCTCTGGCGACTTGGGCGCTCGCGATGGCCGCCCGAATCTCGCCGTGGATGCTCGGCGTCCCTGCCGGAGAGGCCTGCTGCAAGGCGGTCTCCGCCGCCGCCGCGTCGCCGTTGCCGGCGGTTCCGGAGTAGTACTTCTTGATCGCGTCCTCGATGGCGCCCGGAACGGCCATCACCGGATGCACCCGGCACCCCGAAGCCATCGTGATGTCGTCCTGCGCTCGTAGGTCCGAGATGTTCGCCATCGCGACCCACAGGTTATTGCCTTCCTTGCGAACCGGGATGGCGCTGTGCAACTTGACGATGCGCTCAGGCACGACGTTGATCGCGTTCGACTCGATCTGGACGTTGTCGATGTCGACGAACGGGTAGCCGCTTTCGGCCGCTTTGCCTTCGAGCACCGCGCGCTCGCCGACCATGCCCAAAGTAACCAGGACCTTTCCGAGGTCCGGTTCGTTCGTCTGCTGCTGAACCTTCTTC